>CAZFKA010000121.1:0-6413 GCA_964519155.1 uncultured Bifidobacterium sp.
AAACTGATCAGCTCTCCTCGATTGAATGCAATTTTTGGTTTATCAAATCAAACCGAAATTACTTACTACGACCTTACCCATCATATTCATCCTGACGATCGTATCCCCGGAACATTGGCCCTGCGCAAAGCGTTGAAAGAGGGTTCTATGCAGTGCGAGATCAGGGTAATCGATGCACATAAGTCCATCGTATGGGTAAAAATATTCGCGAAAGTGCTGCGGGGGCAAGATGGAAAACCGACAACCATGTTTGGTACCGTGTTAGATATCACGACGGAAAAAATTGCTGAACAAAAATTGCATAGCAGTGAATCACAATTTCGTCAGATTGCCGAATTATTACCTCAAATTGTCTGGACAGCCACTGCTGAGGGAACGATCGACTACCAAAACAAACAGTGGCACGATTTTCTGGGCATACCGGCCGGGCAATCAAATCCGGCATTTGCAGTACATCCCGATGATGAAATCCGTTGTCGTGAAGCCTTTGTACATTGCCTGAAAACTGGTGAACCTTATCATCAGGAATTTCGCCTGCAGGAAACCAACGATCCTAAAAAATTTCGGTGGTTTCTGGGGAGAGCCATTGCACTCAAAGATGAAAACAATAAGATCGTCAAATGGTTAGGAACCTCAACCGACATTGACGAACATAAAAACTTTGCTGTACAACTCGAAGAAAAAGTGAAGGAACGCACCCGCGAACTCAATGAAAAAAATTCATACATTCAAACTTTACTCGATCTTTCGGTGGATATGATCGTTGTACTGGATAGAGATCTACGCTTTATTTTGATCAATAGGACAGCCGAAAATATTTTTAAACAATACTATAGCGAAAGCCTGATCGGTAAGACCTTGTATGAAGTAGACCCGGAAGCGAAACAACAACAAACCCAACTCGATATAGCGGATTGCTTCAGGGGCAATATCATTAAAAGAACCGCTGTGAAGTCAAGTCTGGCAGACCGGTATTTTGACTTGCATTATATTCCGGTGAAGAATGAAAATGAAATCTATGCCGTCATGCTGTCTACCCGGGAAGTTACCGAAACGGTGATGGCAAATCAGGCCATGGAGTCAGCCATGAATGCACTGAAAGAACGCAACAACTTTATTGAAACCATCATTGATGCTTCTCAGAATTATATTGCGGTCTACGATACTGAAACTCGTCTCGTAACGGTTAACCCTGCCTGCGAAGAAATGCTTGGAGGAAAACGCGAAGATTTTATTGGAAAAAAATTATTAGATATCTTTCCGCATGCCCGAGGTACAAAATCGGAAACCGATCTGCTACGCGCGCTCAATGGCGAGGAAATCAGCAATGAAGTCTACTACTCGCCGGTTACAGATCGTTATATTCAAAATTTCCTTACACCACTGCGAAATAGTCGGGGTGAAATATACGCAGCACTGACAACGGCCTCCGATATGACCTTTATCAAAAGATCGGAAGTAGCCCTACAGTCAGCCAATCAGCAGTTGTTGCTTGCTCAACGGATCGCCCATATAGGCAGTTGGGAATGGGATTTGAAAACAAACCAGATCAGTTGGACCGACGAATTGTACAGCATATTTGGCGTTGATCGTGCAAGCCATCAGAATACATTCGACAACTACCTGAATCTGGTACATCCGGAAGACAAAGACTACCAACTGGAGCGGATCAATGAAGCGCTCCACCAAAATTCATCCTACGACATTGTACACCGTATCATTCGACCCGATGGAGAAATTCGTACCCTGCATGCCAAAGGAGAAGTCATTTGTGACAAGCATGGAGAAAAGATTCTTTTTTCGGGTACGGCACAAGACATCACGGAGACGCTTGAAATGCAAAATAAACTGATGCAGAGCGAAATCAGACATCATTTGATCATAGAACAGGTTGAAGATTATGCCATCATTTTTATGAATGCAGACGGCGTCATAGAAGATTGGAATTATGGTGCACAAAAAATTAAGGGATATACAGAAGAAGAAATAAAAGGGAAACATTTTTCGATATTTTATCCGCCGGAAGATCAGGCAGACAAACTTCCGCAGCAATTACTGGCAGAGGCTATACGAAATAAGAAAGCATTTCATGAAGGATGGAGAGTACGCAAAAACGGTACGAAATTTTGGGCCAGTGTGCTCATCACGGCACTTAGAGGTGAAAATCAACAATTGATTGGTTTTGTAAAACTGACCCGCGACCTGACCGAGCAAAAAATGGCAGCCGAACTGTTACAAAAGCAAACAGAAAAAATTATTCAACAGAATGCAGCACTTGAACATATTAATCTTGAACTGGCTAACCAAAAGGCTTTTGCAGAATTGCTGATCGAAGAAAATCCCTTAATGATTTTATCGTACGACAAGGACCTGATTGTGAATACCTGGAACAAAAAATCGGAAGAACATACCGGTCTCAGGAAAGAAAATGTGTTGGGCAAAAATATGTATGAGGCTTTTCCTTTTTATCATAATGACGAATGGAAAAAAGTCAACCATGAAGTATTGATCAAGGGTAAATCACTTCATTTTCCTAAAGTAAAATTTGCGTATGCAGCCGGTTGGGGAGAAAGTTATATAACCCCCTTGCGTAATACGCAGCAGGAAATCATCGGACTTTTGTCGATCACAAAAAATATTACCGACACGGTCAAAATGAACGAGGATATCGAACGAAAAAATAAAGACCTCGAAAAAATGAATAAGGAACTGGCCTCTTATTCCTATATCGCCAGTCATGACCTGCAGGAACCCTTACGTAAGATTCTCACTTTTTCAAGTCGTTTGCTCGAAAAACATCGGGACAAACTTGGCGATGATGCGCTCGTGTTGATGAACAAGATTGAAACATCAGCTTTGCGTATGAAGACATTGATTCAAGATCTGTTGGAATACTCAAGGGTTTCTACCGCAGAGGGTCAAATGGCTGCCGTAGATCTCCAAACCGTAATGGCCCATGTACTGGATGATTTTGAACTCTTGATCGAACAAAAAAAAGCCCGTATCATTTGCCACCCCTTACCGGTGATCCATGGCAATGCTTTGCAAATGAATCAGCTATTGTATAACCTGATGAGTAATGCCTTAAAATTTACAAGCCCGCAAACAGCACCCGAAATTGTGATCGAAAGCCGCACGCTCAGCGGCGAAGAAATACGGTCATACAATTTACCGGCGACAGATCTTCCATTTTGTGAAATCAGCTTCAAAGACAATGGGATCGGGTTTGATCAAAAATTTGCCGAAAAGATCTTTGTCACTTTTCAACGACTGAATTCAGTGAACGACTATCCGGGTACCGGCATTGGTCTCGCATTAAGTAAAAAAATTGTTGAAAATCATCATGGATTGATCATGGCTGAATCGGCAGTAGGCCAAGGCTCAACGTTCAAGATTTTGCTCCCATGCTATGCCGAAAAAAAATAATGCAGGGGCAGCGTGAGCGATCATTATTGTTGGAAAGACCCGATCATTTGCGTCAGATCCGTGGCATCGCGGTAAAAAGAAAGCAAGCGGCTGATTACTTTTTCAACCACGGCATCAGGACAAGATGCGCCTGAGGTGATCAGGATACGCGGCTTTGTTGTTTGGGGAAAATAATTGTCGGTCACGATTTCGGTATGTGTATGCAAATCGAAATGACTGATGTGTTGCCGATCGATGATCTTTGTTTCATTCTCGATAAAAAATGTTGGTAATTTTTCTTCACACAATTCCACCAGATGCGAAGTGTTGGAACTATTGTATCCGCCTACCACCAAGGCCAAATCAGCGGATGTTTGCAGCAAGCCCATTACTGCACTTTGGTTATCGTTAGTGGCGTAACATAAAGTATCGCGGGTATCGGCAAAATGCGTTGAAATACTTTGCTGATCAAGTGCATAATGGCTGAGCATGACATTTTTCAGGAAGTCGGCGATATCCTGGGTGTCGCTGGCCAGCATCGTCGTTTGATTGACCACACCAATGCTGACAAGATGGTGGTTGACATCAAATCCTTCAGAGAATTGTCCGGCAAACTCGGTATAAAACATTTCAGGATCAGCGCTTTGGCGAATATATTTTTCCAGTCGTTTTGCTTCTTCTAAGTCCTTTACCACTACCGAGGGGGTGTGATGACTACTGTGCGAAAAGGTAGCTCTGGTTTCCTCATGACGGGGCTTCCCATGTATAATAATGGTATAACCTTTGTTACCGATCTGCTCTGACCGATTCCATACCTTCTCCACAAAGGGACAAGTTGTATTGTATTGCAAAGGATTGATGCCGATCTCTTTGAGCTTTTGTTCGGTTTCGAGGGTCGTTCCAAACGCCGGAATAATCACAATATCCTCCTGACTGAGTTCCGACCAGTCAATATATTTATTGCCAACAGTGTCCATAATAAAACGAACACCACAACGCAAAAGGTCGGCATTGACTTGCGGGTTATGGATCATTTCGCTCAACAGAAAGATTCGCTTGTTGGGGTGCTCATAAACTGTTTTGAAGGCGATCTCTATCGCATTTTCAACCCCGTAACAAAATCCGAAATGTCGGGCGAGATAGATGTCGATACAACCGAAATCAAGATGGGTAGGAGTAAAGTCCTTTTTGAGCTTATCCTGTTGCTTTCTTTTGTTCTTGATCGCCGATATGAGCGGGCTGCGGTAAAATTCCGGAATTTCGAAACTTTTCATCTATGGAATGAAATTATTTAGCGCAAATGTAGATAAGTAGTTTGGACGAAGCGATGTAAAGTTCTGTAAAAATGGTATATTTGGGAAAAATATCAGATGCGGTCTGGCTTATATATAAAAATTTTTGTTTTGTTTTTAGGCATTTTCATAACGTTGAATGCCGAAGCAAAACGAAAAAAGAAGAATAAAAAGAAGGCGAAAGTAGAAAAAGTGACAGAAACGAAAAAGCCGGTTATGGTAGACAGTGTAAAATTAGTAGCCAAACCCTCCTCGACCCCTCCGCTTGTCAAACAAGAAGAAAATATCAAGTTTGCTCAATTGGTGGTATCGTTTGCCAGTCGCGGAGCCGGAATCGATGCCCAGGCCCGTGATCAGCTACTCGCGCATATCACGTGGTTTAATGAACAAAATCACTGCGAATTGATGTACGATAAAAAAGGTTGGGGACGTGAAGGGGAAATGGATTTTTGCTTTTTTGGTAATAACCAGATCCTGATTCCGACCTTGTACAAGCAACTAAAAGAAAAGTTCGCCGGGAGACCAACCGTATTTGTAAAAGAAAATTTTCCCTGTAAATAAACAATTCAACAACAACAAAACATCAAATAAACAAAATAAGCTCAATGAAACTTACATTAACCCTTATGACGGCAGCATTAGGTTTGTCGTTATTTTCCTCAGCGCAAGTACACCACAAATGTGCTTCGCATGAATATTTGCAACAACTTGATCAGCAGTATCCGGGCTTTGCTCAGTCAGTTAAGGATCTCCCCAATCAAATTGCTCAACTGAATGCTGATAAAAAGACGAGGGCACAAACCATTACTGTTCCTGTAGTGGTTCATATTGTTTACAAAAATAACACGGAGAATTTGACCGACGATTATGTGAATGCCCAAATTGACATTCTCAATAAATGCTATCTGCGTCAGAACTCAGATACTACAGGGCTCAGAACGGAGTTCAAACCTTTTGCCGGCAAAGCCAATATCCAATTTATGCTGGCTCAAATCATCCGAAAATCAACAAGTGTGCAGGAATTCACGTATTCCGGCGCTCCTAATGGCGCAGATGTCGTGAAAGTATCCGCAGCCGGTGGCAGTGATGCTATTTCACCGGACAAAAAACTGAATATTTGGGTATGTGATCTTGGATCCGGGGTACCAGGATCTGAATTGTTGGGTTACGCTTATCCCCCTTCAGGCTTACCCAATTGGGGGGGCATGGTATTTCCAAGCGGAGCGCTTGATGGTGTCGTAATCGATTATATGGCTTTTGGCGGTACCAATAAATTACCAAAAGGCAATGTGGCTTTCGGCTGCAAAGGAAAAACCGCTGTTCATGAAATCGGCCATTATCTCGGTTTACGTCATATCTGGGGTGATGATGATGGTGCCTGCCAGGGCGATCCGGATTTTGAAGATGATGGCATCAGCGATACACCCCATGCGGCAGATATGTCGAGCTCAGATTGTAACAAAACAAAAAATACGTGTAACCAGGGTGCCGGTGATTTAAAAGATATGGTGGAAAATTACATGGATTATTCAGCCGAAACTTGCCAGAATACTTTTACCAAAGAACAAGTTAGCTTAATGGAGTCAATTCTGAACAATCAAAGGGTTTTAGTTCGTATTCCCTTGAAAATTGAAGATTATGATTTTTCAGCCAATGTGTCCGTATTCCCTAATCCGGCTGATGATCTTATTCAGGCAGGAATAACCAATCTCGAAC
>CAZFKA010000121.1:6423-9170 GCA_964519155.1 uncultured Bifidobacterium sp.
ACATCAATCGGCAGATTTCTATCTCATAAACAATCTGGGGCAGATGTTACGAGCCGAAAAAACAGGCAAAGGGAATACCGTGAACGTCTCATTTGATGTACATGATTTGCCTACCGGTGTTTACTTCCTCCGAATTGTAGTTGATGGACAGTATACGCACAATGAAAAAGTAGTGGTGCAATAATATCCGCTTCACAATACGCAGAATGCCTTTCTTTTGAAGGGCATTTTTTTTGCCTGATAGACAATTGAAAAACGTGATAGGCTTACACACTCCGTATGATTATTTTGACTTAATTTTGCCATTCATCATTCAATAAGTCACTCATGAACGATACACTTACACCGGTATTATTTACACCGACCGCCATTGCAGAATTGAAGAGAATAACCGCCGCTTATGCCGAAGGTGAACTATTGCGTGTAGGTGTGAAAGGTGGTGGGTGCAGTGGTATGACTTATGTTCTCGAACAAGATCGTTGGCAAGAAAATGACATCACTTTCGACGTAGAGGGTATGACTGTCGTTATGAACAAGGCGCATGAGTTGTATCTGGCCGGTATGACCGTTGAATTTGAAGGAGGACTCAATTCAAGGGGCTTCACGTTCAAAAATCCAAATGCCAGCAGTACCTGTGGGTGCGGAACAAGTTTTTCAGTGTAAGGTCGGGTAATGAACTATTCCCAACTGCCGATTTTACCGTAAATCAATAGCGTAGTAGTGTCGTTGCTCACTTGATCAGGATCGTGAACGATATAATACCCTTTAAAATTACCGTAAAAAAAATCTTCAAAGGTTGAATAAGTCACTTCCGTACTTAAGGGTTTACCATCGGTGAGTGTACCGAGATCGATAACCGGATTGCCCGTATAACCAAACGGTTCTGAGGTATCTGCCGCATGAATATGGAGTTTGTAGGCTTTGCTCACATCACCGCCAGTCATATCCGTAAAAAACAACATATGGTCGGTTTTATCCTGAATATAGATATTGGACACCAGTCCGGTGGTCGGATGCGATCCTGTGTAGGAAGGATTCGCGGTAAAAGTCAGATAACGTGTACCGGTAACTTTTTGTCGTTTGCAGGCTGTATGCACACACAGACTCAATAACAAAATATACAACAGGTATTTTTTCATACGGATCATTTATTCATAATTTGCTCAACCAGTTCACTACTGACACCGGTAAAAGAAAATCCCCCATCGTGGAAGAGATTCTGCATGGTGACTTTACGGGTCAGATCACTAAACAATGTGACACAATACGCTGCACATTCTTCAGCATTCGCATTGCCAAGGGGAGACAACTTTTCGGCATAATGATAAAATGCATCAAATCCCTCTACCCCACTGCCGGCCGTTGTAATGGTGGGCGATTGCGAGATCGTGTTGACCCGCACTTTCTTTTTAAAACCGTATTGGAATCCGAAACTACGCGCTATACTTTCGAGTAAGGCTTTTGCATCCGCCATATCATTGTAACCCGGAAAAGTGCGTTGGGCCGCGATATAGGATAAGGCCACTACTGAAGCCCATTCGTTGAGTGCATCGAGCTTCATGGCGGTTTGCATCACTTTATGAAATGACAAGGCAGAAATATCGATCGTTTTCAAAAAATTTTCATAGTTGGTATCATCATAGGGAATTTTTTTACGCACATTCGGACTCATGCCGATCGAGTGTAGCACAAAATCAATTTTGCCACCCAAATGATCCATACTTTGGTTAAAAACAGCTTCAAGGTCGGCAACCGAAGTTGCATCAGCACCAATCACCGGAGCTTGGTTGCACAGGGCGGCCAACTCATTGATCTTTCCCATTCGCAAGGCAATAGGCGCATTGCTCAAGGTAAACCGGGCACCTTCTTCGTGGCATTTCAGTGCGATCTGCCAGGCCATAGATTTTTCGTCCAGTGCCCCAAAAATAATTCCCCGCTTTCCTTGAAGTAAATTGTATGCCATGTTTCCGTAGAGATTTTAAAGGGTTAAAAATACAGATAAACTTTCAATTTTATCAACAACAGCGTATTGAATTTGGATTAATATTTCATTCAAGTGGGCAAAAATGACTTGAAATTTTTGATGCCTTACAAGGGGAGCGATTTCGCTGTAATACCGATCATACCTTTGATATTGATAATTTTGTACACTGAAAAATTCTGATTCGATTCAAGGCCATCGCCATAAATGATCTGCGTGGGGGTGGTAATTTTGACAAATTTCTCCGTATAAAATTTTTGAAGCTTTTCGTTCCAGACCAATTCTTCGGTATTCAATTGTTCTTTTTTGTTATTGGTCACCACAACACTATCGCGTACCAATACATTGCCGCTTTCTTCAAAGTATTTTCCGTATTTAGCGGTCAGCACACTTTGCACCTGTAAAGTGTCATTATAAAACTCAACCCTCAAGCCTTTACTCATTTCGATATACGTCGGAGTAACATTTTGGATATGCTGAAAGTGCTGTGTAAATAGTTTTGCCTTGGTAAGACCATCTTTGCTGTACAGTATAGTTACTTCCTCGGCACGTTCAACGTTCACAAGGTTTTTATCCAGATTTTCTTTGAGTTTCGTAAGATCATTTTTACAGGCCAGCAGCATTGACCCCCAAAATAAGCCCATGACTATCCGCTTCGGACGAAAAAAACCTACAGTCTTCCGCGCTTGATTCATATCATTGCTCTGTTGAAATTTTGTAATCGTATACGCGCTGATCGGCAACACAATCCTCCATCCTATTGGTA
>CAZFKA010000122.1:0-9115 GCA_964519155.1 uncultured Bifidobacterium sp.
ATAAAATAAAAGATAAAAACAACTTAAGGAAGAAACATACTACTGGCTGTATATATATATATATATATATATAACTAAAACTCTAACAAGTGTTGAAACAGCAGCGGCAGCAAAAACAAAACAAAAATACAATTACAATTAATATTAATACCACAACAATCGATCGAATTCGATGACAACTTTCCACTACGATCTAGTTTAAAGCCGATGCTCTTATACTTAGAAATATATAAAAAAATAATTGATAAACTTTTCCTCTATCTATATATTTCGATTATTTGTTTATCTATTTTTTTAATACCTAAAAATCGGTGTTCATCCCTAAATCTTCTTCATCGGTGATTCAGACAATATGCAGGCGGCGTTTATTATCTTCGTTGTGACGGAAAGAGTACCAAGCTTGTCATTTGAATAAAATGGTTGATTTCCATACGTAGAATTCTGCCTCGTTACCAACGCATGATGTTAAGCAAATTTTCATGGTGTAATTTTTCCAAAAAGTTTTTAAAATACAAACCGCCGGCTGAGTGGCGCTAAAACTGCTGTGGTATCAATGAACCTTCAAACCAATTTGCGTTTGATAGCGCACTCAGTTATTCGCAAATTTCACTCACTTACCAAAAACCCCAATACATTTACCAATGTACGGCGTACAGCAAGAAGAATTGTTGTTCATTTGAATTTCTAAAGTAATACAAGTACAACTGCATCGCACCTTATACTTTTTACCAGATGGTCAATCGCACAGTAAAAATATTATAGCCTACCGATGATGAAGTTTGCCCTGCCGTAGCGAAGCAATAGCTTGTCATTTTCAGCCAAAGCATAAAAAAAATACATCAAATGAATAACGTAAATGAAATGTTTGAATCAATCAAAAAAACACTGCTTGTTCTGTCAATTGCAGCCCTGATAGGGGTTTTATTGACGCCAACCCGTGGATTTGCTCAGTTTAATTTATCTGAAGTTAAAAAAATTAAGCGCAAAGTGGAAGATAAGTCGGACCGGAACGACAATAATAAAAGACGAGAATCTGAAGACAACAACAACGCTTCAGGCAAAGAAAAGGAAAGCAGAGAAAGGGGGTCAAATGCAAACCAGAACAGCAAGGGGAGTGGCGAGGACGATGAATGGCAGTTTGTTCACCAACAGTCTGTCCTCTATCGAAAGTTATATGAAACAGCCAGTGAAACAAGGATGTCGTCGAGAAGCAATTCAAATCCAATTCCGGTACGAGGTAAAGAATATTATGAAATTGCCAAAGATTTTCCCAAAGAGAAATTGCTACAAATACTGTCTGATCCCCATAAATTTAAAGGAGGTGCAGCCAGTACTGCTCAAGATTTTAAAACCCGACTCGACGATTATGAAAATTATATCTCCCGATCAGGTATTCTTACACATGCTAAACAGTTGGCAGGACTTTCATACGAAGAAATGAAAAAGAAGAATGAAGTGAAAGCAATTGAATATGCTGAAGATGCGAAGGGATACTGCAATGGTGTATTGGCTTTGTCGCCGGGCAATCAGGAAGCTAAAGATATTTTGGTATTCGCTGACAAAGCCTATGCGAACGCCAACGCGTCAATGGCAGGAGCTACAACGGGTTCACTGCATACGGCCAATAAAAATAAGATTGTGTGGAGTACTCAAAAATTTCCCAACGGACCGCAAAATGCCAATGATATCAAAACAACTTTCAAATCGGGCGAAACAATTTACGGTACAGCCTATTTATCCGCCAAGCTGGTGGATAGAATAAGACCCGGTGGCAGCAAACTATTTTTATCTATACAAGTTGACGATAAAAAAATTCATTTCTATGATCCTTATATCTACATAACGGAGGGGATGAAGCAAAATTCCTATGTGAGCTTCGCAGTAGTGCCGGCGCTCGCTGATGATATGGAGCTTGAAACGAAAGATGGAAATAAAACGTTGAAAGAATTTAATGAACTCATGACAGAAAAAGGACCGATGAGCTATAAAATTACTTTTTCGTTTGAATTTGCGAAGACCAATGAAAAAATCGAGGGTAGTTTTAATTACGATCTGTCGGAGGGTTCTGCCTACAATGAAAAAGTGAAGGCGAAACTCGAAGAGGCCTTAGCAGGTGATGTAAAGCTACCTGAAGCGCAAATGAAAAACCCGGCATTGGAATCGGAAATGCTGAAATTGGTAAGCAAGTTTGCCACAAAAGGCGAAAAATATACTAAGCCAAGAATTCTCACTGCTGATTGGGGGATCAATAAAAATGATTTGGGAATTATTACAGACAGATCAATTATGACGGCCTTTGTAGCCACTTTCCCCGATGGACATTGCGAACTGCAACGAAGAATTTTTGTGCAAGATTATGCAGGGGGAGGAGCCTACAGCAATAATTTAAAAATGCTTGATGATCCGTATAGTCCCAAAAAAATGAAGTGCGAAAATGCGAAGTAGCATTTTGTATACGAATGAATTGTGTTGCGTACCGGTTCCTTTTCGATCCTAAGAAAAATTAAACGAATAAGTCTGATTGTCTTGCCTTTAAAAAGAAAATGATTTTACCTCGCTCATAAGCAAAATTTTTAACTTCCGTGGCTTTCGCGACTATTGATGGAAAGCAAACATATTGCTATTCAATTTTCAAGACGTACTGCACTTCAATTTATGCAGCTGAATTTCTGTAAATGAAATGAGTATACGTTTATAATGATAAACGCGTTAGCAAAACACTGGCATGGGCAACCACACCCTCTTCGCGTCCCACAAAGCCAAGTAGCTCGGTAGTGGTGGCTTTGATAGAAACCTGATCAATTGACAAATACAGACAATCAGCAATGGCTTCACACATGGCCGGGATATGGGGTTTGATTTTGGGTGCCTGCAGGCAAACGGTGCTATCGATATTGGCAATTTGATAGCCCTTTTGGTTGACCAGTTCGAAGCATTTTTTCAGCAATATCTTACTGTCGATATTTTTGTAGGCAGCATCGGTATCCGGAAAGTGGGTGCCAATGTCACCGGCAGCGATTGCCCCTAACAACGCATCACAAATTGCATGCAGCAGTACATCGGCATCAGAATGTCCGAGGGCACCTTTGGTATGGGGAATTAAAACACCACCCAACCAAAACGGGCGTCCTTCGCATAATTGGTGATAGTCGATCCCGTAGCCTATTCTCATCATGAAATGTATAATTTATGTTTTATAAAAAAAGCTATTCGACAACGCGGATAGCTTTTTGATTATTTTTTTGAAAAACGGAATCGTTTATTTTTTCTCTGAACGTTCGTCTTTTTTATCGTCTTTTTTCTTTTTATCATCGTTTGGCAAGATGAGTTTGCTCAGGTCATCCACATCAAACAAAAGAGAGAAACGTAAGGTGTTCGACAAAGGGTTGCGGTTGATACCCGAACCGGAAGGCACCAGATAGGCGATGTTCAATCCAAACACATTGTATTTTACGCCCACACCGACAGTCAGAAAACGACGATCACCTTTGTATTTACTTTCGTAAAAATATCCTGCACGGGCAAAAAACTGATTTTGATAAGAATATTCGGCACCGATACTCAGCATACATTCCTGCAGTTCTTCTTTGGCGCCACCCGGTGCATCGCTGAATGAACCCAACATACCACTCATCAGACTTTTATCAAATGGATATGTTTGAATTAAATTACCTGCACTGTCTTCAACCAACTGTGGCGAAGGCACCAATAATTTGTTGACATCAAGCGCTAGGGTCAGTTTGTTAAACTCATCCACCTGATAATTATACGCTGCACCGATGCCTAAGTTGGTTGGAATAAAATCTTTACGATTGCCTGAGTAACTGATCTTTGAACCGATATTGGTAATAACCAATCCGGCATTGAAACTCGATCCTTCATTTTCGTCGTTGGTTTGTAAGGGTTTGGTATAAAACAATCCGAAATCAACAGCAGCCGCATTACCCGGTTTATACGTCACACCGCCGGTATTGCCTGCACCATTGATAATGTTAGAGTGGATAAACTTACCGGTTAGACCCACAGACAGGTTTTCAGACAGTTTGCGGGAATAACCCAGATCCAGTGAATATTCACGTGGTTTACCGGTTCCGGCAGGTTGCGCATCGATGGTCGTATAATTGATATCGCCTAAAGAAAAATAGCGCATGCTAAAACTGATTGCCTGATTCTTATTTTCTTTTTCACCAAATTTTGCATACCCTGATATATAAGCCAAAAAGATATCGGGTACAAGGTCTTTCAGCCAAGGGGTATAAGTGAGTGAAAAGCCGGCGTCTTTGTTAGACATGGCTAATTTCGATACGTTCCAAAATTGTGCATTGGCATCAGGGCTAATGGCGATTCCCACATCTCCCATCGCACCAGATCGGGCATCAGGGCTGATACGCATAAAAGGTACGGCTGTTGTAATGGTATTATACTGACCTAGTAAATTGCTTGAATTTTGGGCACTCGACTGAATGGCAATACTGAGCATCGATGCACAAAGGGCAAATTTCAGCGTTTTGTTTATCATTAAAAAGTTTGGTTTGATAATGTAAATATAGTACCTATACGAGAGAATTTGGTTAAAAAGATGGAATGCAAATATAGTTTTTTCTTCTTAATTACCTAAGAAGTATTAATTTTTGGAGTTTGCTGTCAGAGAAGCCATTTTGCGATTTTACCGACAAGTTATAGAGGTATACGCCATTCCCCAGTCGCTCGCCATATTCGTCTAATCCGTCCCAATCAATATTGCTCACACGGGTTCCTTCAGTATTTACCAGGGTATGAATATTTTTAACCACTTTTCCGCTCATTGACAGTACTTTGATACTGACATATAAATTCTGATTGGGCATATTGTGCTCAAACATAAATTGCGTATGGGTCGAAAATGGATTGGGATAATTGTATACATTGGCCAATACACCTTCGGTGGCACTCGCAACCACAAAATCGAGTTTTACTTCCGAAGAGTTGTTCATGATATCCCAAGCTTTAATCGTAAGGGTATGTTTGCCTTCTGCCAAATTGGTCAGGGGAAATTTTACGGTGCCGGCGCGGTAATCGTCAAGTTCAGCTTCAAAAAAGTTATTGAGCACATAAGTGTTTTGCGCATTGTCGTCGAGGATGGCCGTAATATCGTGTCCTACGGAATTGCCGGTATAATTGATGCCGTTATCATCAGACAATTTCAATAAGAGAATCGAATTTTTTGTGGTCAGCCCACCATTCACAAATTTCTCATTATTTAAATATGCCTTGATCACCGGTCCCTGGTTGTCGGTGATAGGGTTATTTGAACTTCCTCCGATAAAAATCTTGTTGTCGTATCCATTACCGTCTTCGGCAGCATTGTCAGCATAATAACTGATCTTTCCTTTGGCAATTTCATAGTTAATATCTTTGGGCACCACAAATGTGAAACTGAATTTTCCGTTTTTAACAGTTGCTTTCCCTTTATACAAAATATTGTTCTGCACAAAATAATCGTACTTGCTGGTGGCAGGATCAATGGTACTCAACTTTTTAGGCTTATCGAAAATCGTCGGATATACCACGCCATTGAAATTAGGTAGCGCATTACCATTGATATCTTCAACGTGTCCTGAAATGGTGTATTTACCCAGGGCCTTTAAAGTGTCATAAGCTACCGTAACGGAAATACCGTTTATACTGTCTGTTTTTACACGATGTACCGGAAAGGCAAGAGGCAAACCGGGATCGCCCAGTAAGGCAAACTTTCTGAAATTGGACGCGACAAATTCACTGACGCTGCTAACATAACGCAGATTTTTCGATAAGCGGTAGGCATCGCCCATTGTTGGAGCCTGATTATTGTCCATAGGTGAAAAGCCGCTTTTCATATAATTCAGATTCATGATGCGGTTTTGATCAGCATACACCAGTTGGGTCGTCGTCATGAGTGCTATGGCGCCACCATCCGGTTTGGTCAGTAAAATTTCGCCGGCAGAGTTTACCGCAGGATTATCGAAAGGCGCAAAATCGCAAGTGGCGGTCAAAAACAAAGGCAGACGGTTGATATTGGTCATGGCGTTTACATCATCCATCGAAAAAATTCGCTCTTCGCACCAGCCCAAAGGACCTCCATGTCCGTTATAGTTCATGAGGAAAGTGCCATTATAAATTTGTTGCGTTACCGCTTTATTGGCATCGGGTGCACGCGGGCCGGCCGGTGTAGATTCGATATTAAAACCGCCCACATATATTTTGTATTTGTTGTAAACAGGTAATGAATCGTTGGTATAATTTGTCACGGCTTCAGCGTCATCGATATGACCATTAGCATCTCCATTATCAGCATTAAAAGTCATATTGTTTTTCCAGGGACCAAATGACTTGGGACTGTCATATTGAATAATCTTATTGATGATATTTTCGGCGTTAGCTATTGTACTTACAGGAAAACGGCCGATGCCGATATCGAGGGTATTGATCTGGTTATTGCTATAATTATTCAGGTTCTCCTGATCGTCGAGAAAGCCGAAAAAGTCGTCGGTGCAATAGCCTGTCGTTTTGTTGATACTCTCCGGCGTTTCTGAAACAGGCACGAGGTTGGTATTGCCACTGAGCCTGTTTTTATAATCGTATGAAGCGTCGCCAAAAAGCAATACATATTTGGGGAGATCATTGACCGCTGCGCGATCGTAAAACATTTTTATAAAGTCGCGTATGGCCGCCACATCCTGGGTGCCTGATGAAAATTCATTGTAAATTTCTCCCGGAGTTACGATCAGTGTACTATATCCGCGTTTTGTACTGTGGTAGGCGGCCAGCTTTTCGGCCTGCGCCCGTAATGCCGGATTAACGATAATGATATAATCTTTTTTAGCAAGACCATGCAAGTTTTGATTTGCGATTTTTTCAACAAACGATGGTGAACCAACACTGCTGCCATCCAAAGCCAGAAAACGGTGCAAAGTGGATGCATCCTGACTAAATGATAGTGTGCTGCCATTGAGTGTGGTGATCATTTTTACCGGAATCAGCGGATCAGTGATATCCCAAACCTGGGTGTTGGCATTGGCGTTTTGTATGCTGTAACCGGCTACATTACCCGCACCGACGCTCCTCCAGTCTGCAATATTCAGGTAGCCGTTAAACACAAGATTTCGACGGGCATTGACTTCAATATAATCGAGATAACCAACGGCCGTATTACTTCCTTTACTGAAATTAAAGTTGTAGGTAATTTCTCCTGAGGGTAACACAATACTGTCCGACTGTAATTTACTCACGATTACCGGATCATAGTAGTTTGGGCCGGTAGGTGCTAAAACTGCCGAAGGAAGTGCCACCCCGCTCACATTCATCGAAAACGTATTGTTACCGCTATACGAAATGGCACCGGTACGGGTGACAATGTTGACCGGTTGCGTTTGATCCATATTGGGGATACTGAAGCGGAAAGTGCGGTTCAGGTAACGGCCGGGTTGATCACTGAATTCATCGCCCCACCAGGTTTTGCCAAAACGCCCCAAGTTGACGGAATCTTTTTCGTAAAATAAAAATTCATTAAAACTGTTGACCGATACATTGGGGGTAGGCGATTGGCTTTGCATGCCGATACGTTTACCCGGACCGATGTCTACATTCAAAAAATATGTACTTTCCTCAGCATAAATATTGTACACATGAGTGAATTTTTTGTGCAACGAATCTTTGATGATGCTGTGCGGCCCGTTTGCATAAAATAAAATATAATCGCCCGGATTCATTTGTCCGTCGCCGCCATCTTCAACCAGTATTGCATTTTCGACAAGGTCGTCGTGCCGGAATACGGCATTGTTTTCGTCGAGCATTTCTCCTCCGTTACCATACAATCTGATATCGTGAGCACTGAATAAATTTGGATTGAGCCCAAGCGTAGTGGTTAAAAAATTAAAATCGATTTTATACAGACCCCGCGCCGGAATAGAGATTTTATAAAATGTACCGGAAGCGAGTACTGAATTGGCCGCATATACCCGACTGCCACTTGTTTTCTGAGCCGGGGGATTTTCCGTAATATCCAGCGTATAGTCTATGAGTTGCTCTATACGTTTATCAGCCCTTTGTATGTATTGTGGAACGAGTATGGAAGCGAAGGCCTGCTTTTTTTCCATCGATATAAAAACCTGTGGCTCAAAACCGGAGGGGAATATGCTTTTCGGATCAACTTTCGCATCGTCGATCACACGGGTTTTGATATTGCTGAGTTTTACGAGGGGTGTTACAAAATAGTTGAGGTTACGTCTTTCGACCTTATACATATTTTGCGCAGCAATCGTAACGCTTGCCGGGGTCTCCGCGAGCGGTGTAATACCCTTAGTTCTGTTTCTTTCTTGCGCACGAACAGTTGATGCAAAAATCGAAATGCTTAGTACAACAGCCAAAACTTGAATTTTCATAAACATGCAAATGTTTTCAACGATAAAAATAACGCTAAATCGGGTGATAAAGGTCAGGGAGATGTAAAATTATTGATGTTTGTGCGGCTTGGGGCTGATGAATAAATAGAATTGAACTAATTAAACGACAGGCTTTACTTTTTATTGTCGAAAACTCAACTATTTTCTTCGGGCGGATTAATGGTGAGTTTGATTCGTTGCAAACGCATTTTTTCGAGTTGAATGATGGTGAAGTCGTATTGGTTGAAACTAATCACCTCATTTTTCGCAGGAAACTTACCGGCAATTTCCAATACCAATCCGGCTATTGAGTCGCTTTCACCACGGGCTTCATCAAAAACTTCAACCGGAATCGATGTAATTTTACACATATCATTGATGAGGGTTTTTCCTTCGAAAATATAATTGTGCTCATCGATCTTTTTCGAGAACAATCCGTCTTCATCAAACTCATCTTTGATTTCTCCAACGATCTCTTCCATGATGTCATCGAGGGTCACAATACCCGATGTGCCGCCAAACTCATCGACCACGATCGCCATATGGCTTCGCTTATGCTGAAACTCTTTAAGTAAGTCCTCGATCAGTTTGGTTTCATGTACAAAATAGGCGGGTCTGATCATACTCCGCCAATCGAAATCTTCTGTCTCGATATGCACAAGAAAATCTTTCGAGTGAATGATTCCTTTGATTTCATCCAGCGAATCGGCATATAC
>CAZFKA010000123.1:0-9096 GCA_964519155.1 uncultured Bifidobacterium sp.
CCTATGGTATGCTGAAGGGCATATTTATATGAAGCAATCGATGATGTGGATGAAACCCATGTTTGTGGATACGTCGTATAAAGCCGTGATTACCGTTAAGGAAATTTTTCCTGACAAAAATCGAATTTTGTATGATTGTGCCGTATTCGATGCCGAAACCTGTGATCAAACGATTTCCTGTGAAGCCCTGCTCATGAATAAAAAGCAATATGTATTGTAGATAAAATGCCAGTCGAGCACGATTGCGTTATTGTACAATCTTATTGGCACAACTGCTGCTGGCAAATGCCTCTGGCTTGGCTTTAAATGCAAATCCCATTCCGAGAATATAACCGGTTGCTTCACGCAATGCCTCATTGCTTTTAAATTGCGGATTCGTGTTGATATCGGCGTGAACCTCCATATCGATATCGTATTGGGTAAACAAATCACACAAATGATAGGCGATTTCGATACTCTTGGCCACTTCAAGCAGCATTCTTTCTTTGATTGAATATTTAATCGTTGATCGCTCATTGTGAATAAACATGAATCCGCCTTTCCCCTCGCGCAAAAAAACGATGACGGTCGCAAATTCGGTTTCAGCACCTTTCACCTGCGAATCGGTACCGATACATACTTTCAAACGATTTCCCATTTCGCATTCGCGAATAATAACCTCCTCTACCGATTGCCTGATCGGATCGAGTATCAGTTCGCCATTGAATTTTCGCCAGATCATAAGCTTTTTGTTTTAGACACTTTGCCGACAGGACGTGGCCGGAAAGCAGAAAGTTAGCCCGAAAATGTCAATGTGGGGACTTTTGCCCGCGATTTTACATAAAAATAATCAAGGAAGCCGATGGTCAATGCAGCCGATGGAGAATGTGGTGTGTATAATGTTTGCCATACTTATTCATGCAACCTACAGTCCGGCATATTAAATAATGCCTGCACTGATCATGGCAATCGTACAACCGGTGATCGTCATGATATGGTTTTTGCGCGCCAAATTTTCCAATTCAGGATTTTCCGTGCCGGGATTGAAAATAATGCGTTTGGGATGCAGACTGAGGATATATTCGTAATACTTTTTTTGACGTTCCGGCTTGAGATAAATTGTAATGGTATCAACCCGTTCGATAGCAGCGCATTCGTCGGATATTTCCAATTCATCAATTCTACCTTTGCGATTGGAGACCGCAAACATTGAAAAACCTTTATTGTATAAAAAACGTGTAGCCATATAACTCGAACGTTCGGGATTTGCGGAAGCGCCGAGTACCAGAATTGATTCTTTTTGCAACATATCCCATCCTAGTCAAATTATGTGCCAAATTTATTTGTTACCTGTAAGTAACTGACTGATAATTGTGTATAAATTACATATAAGTGATATATAATTTTTTCATTACTCCAGCTTGAAGCGTTGATGACGAGCCGGAATCTGCACAGACTTAAAGCCTTTTTTCTCCAACCTGCGTTTAAAAGTTTGCTGTACCGGATATTCTCCATGTACAATAAATAGTTCTTTGACCAGATGATTTTGCTGACAAGCTAAAAACTGGCAAAGATCATCGTAATCACCATGGGCGCTCATACTTCTGATGGATGCGATACTGGCCTTCACTATATATTCCTCTCTGAAGATCTTTACTTCTTTGTCGCCACGCATTAAGCGTGCTCCCAGCGAATTGGGTTCGCAGTAACCGGTCATCAGTATCCGGTTTCGCGGGTTTTCAATATTATTGGCAATATGGTGTTTCACCCTGCCGGCTTCAGCCATACCCGAAGCAGATATGATGACCATCGGTTCTTTTTGCCCGTTTAAGTGTTTACTATCATTGACATCCTGAATAAATTTGAGTCCTTTAAAATCGAAGGGATATTTGTCTATTTTCATTAAGTCTTGCACATGCTTGTTGTACAGATCAGCATGTTGTTTTATGATTTGTGTGGTTTTTGCAGACAGCGGACTATCAACATAATAGGGCAGATCGGGTAATCGGCCTTCCAACTCGAGTTGATTAAGGGCAAACAAAATTTCCTGGGTGCGTCCCACGCTAAATGCCGGCATGATCAGTTTACCCTTGTTTTCGATGCAGGTCTCCTGGATATGCATATACAGGTCTTCTTTCGCATCACGATATTCTTCGTGCAAAGAGTCACCATAGGTACTTTCGATAATGATATAATCAGCTTGTGGAAAAGTAGCGGGCGAGCGCAGTATCACATCACGGTAACGGCCAACATCCCCACTGAACGTAATCACTTCTTCTTTACCCTCTTCTTTAATCGTCACATGTACCGCTGCACTTCCCAAAATATGTCCGGCATCAGTAAACTGAAACGAAATATCTTCATCGATCCTATGCACTGTATTGTATCCAACTTCCACAAAACGCGGAAAAACGAGATTCGCATCGGCGATCGTATACAAGGGTTTAATGTATGGCAAGCCTTGCTCAGCGCGGCGTTTATTTGAAAAAGCCACATCGGCTTCTTGAATATAGGCTGAATCCTGCAGCAATACCGTAGTGAGATCGGCTGTTGCCGGCGTACAAAAAATCTTCCCCACATATCCTTCCTTCACGAGCTTCGGCAACAATCCTGAATGATCGATATGCGCGTGAGAGAGTATCATATAGGTGATTTCAGTTGGGTCGAACCCGAAATGACTGTTCATTTCGAGGGTTTCATGCCCCATTCCCTGAAAAAGGCCACAATCCAGCAAAATTTTTTTACCATTCTTAAGGTGAATAATGTGCTTCGATCCGGTTACCGTTTGCGCGGCACCATGAAATGAGATGTTCATATTTTATTATTTTTAATAGAAACTAACTTCTTCGGGTAACACTGCGTCTATTGCCTGTAAAAGTAGAGATAATTATTTTAGCAAAATTGTGTTTGCTTTTAGTTTTTATGCAAAACTTTTATTTAATTTGTAACATATATTGCCACACATGAAGATTTTAATTCAACTTATAGCAGTTTTTGCGCTAGTATTTACGTTAAATTCATGCCAGAAATATAATCAGATAGACAATACCCGTACGATCAAAACGCCTTATACCATGTTTATCGGTGCCTATACGGGTGCCGTGTATAAAACAAATGATGCGTTGTATATCAGTACTTTACATCATATCGATAACTCGCCCATCCGTCAGGTGATTGTAGCAGACACCAACATTTTGTATGTTAAGCAAAATTTTTATTATAGCAAAGACGATGGAAAATCGTTCAAAGATTCCAAACTTGATGTGCTTGATTACATAGATGCTTTTTACAAATATTATATTCCAAACCCCGCGGTATACGATAAAGTGGAAAAAAAAGTATACCTCTGCTGCAAAAGTGGTTTGGCAGTGAGTAATGATTTCGGGGCCACCTTCTCCCCTGAAACCAATTGGTCGCCTAACCCGCCGGCAAACAATCTCAATATGCGGTCCCTCACCCAACTCGACAATGGTACTTTATACCTGATGGGTGATTCATTGAATCAATATTATAAACAAGGTGCCGGAAACTGGACTTTAGTGACCCCCACAAAAGCCTTACCTAAAGACACCAATACCTGGTATGTAGAGCATACCCATGATACCCTCATTGCGATTGATTTTTCAGGTCGTTATGGTGTACACTACAGTGTAAATCTGGGTGTAGACTGGAATGCTTGTACAGGTCTACCCAAGAAAAAAGAAATATTATTCGGCAATCGTGCCTATGGAAATGATGCATTTTATGTTGGTCTCGACAGTGGTGGACTATACCGCTTAGATGGAACCGTATTTAACTCTACGGGCGCCGGCATCCCCTGGTGGGCGAAAGTTAGTTTTGTAGAAGGAAAACGAATTGTTTACCGCACCGATGTTACCAAATATTATTTGTTTTGTGCTACCGATCTGGGATTGTATATCAGCGAATCTTCAAACGGTAAAGATTGGAAACTCATTAAAAACGGTACCTTCTCCACATTATATTAATCCGTATCTTCGTTTACATTTTAAATGAAGAGTACCTTCCTGTTTTTATTTTTCTTGTGTGCCATTGCTGTTAACGCTGCAGACTCCCTCACCCTTACCCGTTCGATAAAGGTCAATGCAAAATTGTTCACCACTGATGCAGTTGGTAACCTGTATATCGTAAAAGATAACAATGCCTTGATCAAGTATAATGCCCGGGGCGATAGTATTGGATTTTTTAATGAAATAAAAAAGGGAAAGATCACGCAAATCGATGCCGGCAATCCCTTACGTATACTCTTGTACTTTGCAGAATATGGACAAATTGTTATGCTCGACAATATGCTTTCCTTGAAAGGAGTGCTGAAGCTACCGACACTGGGTATTGTGAATGCGCCCTGCATCGCTGCGTCAGCCGATGGCAATATTTGGGTATACGACCCTGCCGGTATGCTGGTAAAAATCAATACCAAACCGGAGATCAGCTTTACAACATCGTTGCGTAATGTATTGGATAAAGCCATCGATCCGGTGTTTATGGTGGAACAAGATCGCTCGTTATATATGATAGATACCCTGGAAGGTATTAAAAAATTTGATCAGTTTGGATTATTCAAAACCGGCTTTCCGTTTCTGACCCATGAGCTGCAGGTTTTCAATGCCTACATGGTATACTATCGTTCACCTTATCTCATCTCGTATAACACATTATCGATGCAGGAAAAAAAATTATTGCTTCCGGATGCTGAGCAAATTATCAAAGTAAGGGTTGAACGTGATTTTGTTTATGTATTGCGAAATGAATCGCTGGATATTTATGCGTGGCGAACTGAGGATGTTCGTTAAATTTGCTGATTAAACCCACAACCTTGAACCGACTCCTGTTGTTATTGCTGTTTGCGCTGCCGCAAGGCATGTACGCCCAGCTTAATCATACACAGGATGCAGGACACTCCCCTGGAAAATATACGCATGTGCGGCAAATTCGTTTTAAAGGCAATGTTATTACCAAACCTCATATTGTACTGCGTGAAATGGCACTGCATGATGGCGACAGCATTGTAAACGAAGATGTGAATTACGAAGTAGAATACAATAAAAAGCGGATCATGAATCTGCAATTGTTTTCTACCGTCAATTATACAATAAACCGCTTTTCTGCCGACAGCATTGATATTGAATACCAACTCACTGAATTGGTTTATTGGCTCGCGAAGCCGGTATTTAGTCTCGCCGACCGCAACCTGAATGTTTGGTGGTTTGAACAAAAGCATCACCTCGACCGTACCAATATCGGCATGGAATTTACGCGTGCGAATTTTAGAGGGAGAAATGAAAAAATCGGGGGCGTTGTACAATTGGGTTACAATAAAAACTTTGAATTGTTTTACAGCATTCCTTATATCGATAAAGGATTGAAACACGGACTGGGGGCCAATATCAGCTATAGTACCGGACGCGAGATCAATTTTGTAACGGATAGCAATAAGATCTATTTTTTCAGAAGCGAACATTACCCCTACCAACGCTTTCAGGCGAAGATGGCCTATACTTACCGCAATGCCTATGCCGCAATACATGAACTGAATCTGAGTTATAATTTTTTCAATATTTCACGACAGTTGTACGAAATGAGCCCTGACTTTTTGGGCCAAAAAAGAAGGATCAATTATTTTGAACTCAATTACATATTTAAATACAACAATACCGATTTCCGATATTACCCGATCAATGGTGTCGAAATTAAAACAGTACTGACTAAGAGAGGATTGGGTATCGACAAAGATGTGAATCAGTTTATTGCCTATACCGAATCGTCGTTTTATCGCACGATCTATAAAAAGATCTCCTGGTCGTCGGTATTCAGGGGCCGGCTTGCATTTCCGCAGTCGCAGCCCTACTATTTTAACCGGGCTTTGGGCTTTAAAAATGAATATGTGCGTGGCTACGAATATTTTGTGGTCGATGGCAGTCACTATGCAGTGTTGCGCAATAATATCCGGATGAAGTTTCTTGACTTTGTATGGACGCAAAACCTGATCAAATTCAGTCGACATGTACCCGTAAAATTGTTTGGAAAAATATACGATGATCTGGGATATGTGCATAATGAACAACCGCAAAACAGTTTTCTCAACAATAGGGTATTAAACGGATGGGGATTCGGTTTCGACCTGCTGATCTCCTATTATGCACGATTACGCATTGAGTACAGTTTTAACCACATCATGCAAAAAAGTCTATTTTTACACTCCACTAAAGAATAATTATGCTTATCGCCCTTTACAATCGTTCGTTCGAGTTGGAAGACTTGCCGTTGTTTACACATCTTTGCCAATCATTTGAAGAAAATGGTATTACGCCGGTGATATACGAACCCCTGTTTGTACAATTGAAAGCATATTTTCCCTTTCAGAAACGCGTGGAAATTTTTTCGGAAACACAAGCCCTGCATCCCAAAACAAAATTTGTATTCAGCATGGGGGGTGATGGTACCATGCTTGACATTGTAAAGTTTGTGGCCGATCGTAAAATTCCCATACTGGGGATCAACCTCGGAAGGCTAGGCTTTTTATCGGCTACCCATCGCGACGATATCGATTTTGCCATACAGGCATTACTGAAAGATTCCTATTTGCTCGACCCACGCTCGCTGATTCATCTTGATTCCAGTGTCAACCTGTTTGCTGACGCTCCGTTTGCCCTGAATGAATTTTCATTGCATCGGAAAGACAGCTCTTCGCTGATAAAAATTCATACCTATCTCAATGGCGAATTTCTGTGTACGTATTGGGCTGACGGTCTTATCGTATCCACACCGACTGGCTCTACAGGCTACTCGTTGAGTTGTGGCGGACCGATTATTTTTCCGCAGGCCAATAGTTTTGTCATCACGCCCGTAGCACCCCATAACCTGAATGTAAGACCCATCGTGGTAGCCGACAACAGTATCATTACATTTGAAGTAGAAGGCCGCGCAGAGCAATTTCTGTGTACCCTGGATGCCCGGTCGGAAGCCATCGACAGCAGTGTTTCCCTCGCGGTGCGCAAAGAAAATTTTATGACCAATCTGATACGGTTAGAGGGGCAAAACTTTTTACATACCCTGCAGTCAAAATTACATTGGGGATTCGACCAGCGAAACTGATGCTAAATCTCTTGCGGAAAAGTGAGTAAAAAATTTTCGGTTTTTTTAAAACTTTTTTATTTTTGAGTCTCACAACATAACCTACTACATCATGTCACACAATTTGCATACCGGTCACGGTATGAACATCCGTAATTTTAAACAGGCAATCGCATTAAGCGAAAATTTTGGTCAACGCTACGCCCCTTGTAACGATCAGCTCAGCATTCCCAGTATGCTCGACCAACTGAGACTATTGATTCGGGTCAATGAAATTTACACCATTGCCATTCAGCAAAGTAAACAATTGATTGCCGAGCGAGACAGCATTTTTAAACAACTCAATAAAAAAATCACCAAGCTTTGTGGATTTGCCGCAAGCCTGCATGAACAGACAAACTTTAAAAAAGAAGTGAAAGAGTTGGGAGATAAGATCAGGGGATTCAGACCCAGAAGATTGAATGGACAACAGGATGATAAAAGCAATGATTGGAATCCGGCCCTGAGCTATCAGCAACGCACAGAAAACTTCAAAAAACTCATCGACCTGTTGTCTGCATCACCACAGTATACCCCAAACGAAAAGAGCTTCCGGATCAGCTATTTATATGCTGAATGGCAAAAAATGCAACAGTTAAACCATGCCATCAGTGAGAAAATGCTTACAGTGCACAAGGCGCGCTTCGAAAGAAACCGGGTATTGTACGATACAGAAACCGGCGTCGTATCACTGATGAAAGCGTGTAGAAATTATATCAAAGCACTTTTTGGCCCCGGCTCAAAAGAGTACCGGCAGTTTAGCGAACTTAAATTCAGGGTACTTCCCAAAAAATATCAGTCCCTGTAACTGTATTTTCTGATCGTGTTATGAGAGTCCTTTCGAGGACTCTTTTTTGTTGGCGTCAATAATAACTGGCCGCATAAACACTGTGGAACAAAATTGAATCTATACACTGCTGTATTGTAATCCGCAATGATGAATTTGATTTTATACCACGGCTATTTGATAATGTGCAATATTTATTTTACTTTTAGGAGGTCAAATCCCGACGAGTCATGCGTTTTTTGCTTTTTTTACTGTTATTGCCAGTCTGTGGTATGGCCCAATATAATTTTTACTACGGCAATATTCACTCGCATACCGACTATTCTGATGGCAATAAAGACAGTGCAACCAGTGGGATCAGTATTCCATTTGAAAGTTTTAATTATGCCAAATCGAGTTATCATGTCGACTTTTGGGGCATTTCGGAACATAATCATTTTAGTGCCACCAATAATCCCGGCATGCTGTTGCCACGTTATGCCGACGGGCTTTATCAGGCCGATATCGCCAACGAAGACGGTACGTTTGTTTGTATGTACGGCATGGAATTCGGCACTATATCACAGGGTGGTCATGTAGTAACCTATGGTGTTCCCGGTTTGGTAGGCTGGGAGGATGTCAACGGTAGTCCGAATTATGACTTGTACTGTGCGTTGAATGATTTTACCACCTATTGGAATATTGTAAAAGCATTTCCCAAAGCATTCAATACTTTAGCCCATCCGGAAAGCGGCGATTATAACGATTTGCTGGATGGCGCCCCTTTCTCGCCTGCAGCTGATAGTACCCTGGTGGGAACAGCTATTCGCAGTGGCAGCGCTTTCAGTACGACCAATGATTATTCTGATGCCCCGGCTACCGAATATGAATCGAAATACAAAAAATGTCTTGCGCGGGGATATCATGTCGGGCCAACCATCGATCATGATAATCATTATACCACCTTTGGACGAACCTTACCGGGCAGAACGGTTGTACTGGCAAAAAAACTATTTCGCGACAGCATCATCGCTGCTTATCAAGCCCGTCGTTTTTATGCCTCAGACGATTGGAACACTGAAGTACATTATACCTTGAATGGTCATCAAATGGGGAGTGTCGTAACCGTAAATACCGACCCTGTTGTTGATATCGTCGTTAATGATATCGATCCCGGCGATAATGTCAATCTCATTGAATTGTACTACGGCGTACCCGGC
>CAZFKA010000124.1:0-1640 GCA_964519155.1 uncultured Bifidobacterium sp.
GTTTTTAGTAAAGCGCTTATAGGTTTTCTTCATCGCTTCTTTATCGGTAGAATCGATTCCATAATGATCGCGGATACGAAATTTTTCAATCAAATAGGAAATGACTTGTGCAGAATTTCCAACCACATAGGCGCGGTCAACTTCATTTTCACCACCAAAATAGTCGACCCATTCCTGAGGAGATTCTCTAAAAAGATTGACCCGTCCGCTCATGACTGCTGAACCGGTAAAAAAAGATCCATACCCGTTATAGTAATTTTTTTGGGTCAGGAAAAATAGAGCTGTGAGCACAGCAACGACCAAACTAAAGATCAGTATTTTCATTTTCCATTTCAGACCAATACGAATAATATCAAACAAGTCGAACTGAAACTCCTTTTTTTCCATACGATTTTTTATAATTCAGATAAACAGCAAATATAGGTTTTATTGAGCAGCATTACTACCGGCATAAACGTTAGCCGGATACTTTATATTGTTTGAGATATGATGTTATTATTCTCTTGTCCCATAGCCTGATACTATAAACGATCATCAAAAACAAGCCTATATTAACCGGTAGGGCCCCGAGCAATGGTGTATGCAATAAATATAACAAATAATTGGCCGCCGCTTGTAAAACAAACACCAAAGCGAATTTGGATATCCGTCTATAGTCGGTTTGCAAGGAAAACTTCTTGATACAAAAGAAAATATAAATGATCGCGAGTAACCAATTGACCACAAAGCAGGTGATAGAGGCCCCAACAGCATGAAGGGAGGTGATGAGAAAGAAATTCAGTCCGATCGACAGTAAACTGCCCGCGAGCGCAATTTTGATCAATAAGGCAATATCACCATTTGCCGTCAGTAAGGTTGAATAGATATGCATTACACAAAAGGCCGGGAAGCTGCCAATGACAAAGCAAAAGATCACAACTAAATTATGATCGACCCCGCTGTATAAAACGCGCAACAATTCGCCCCCATACACAATGGAAAAACCAACGAGGGCCAGTGATGCACTCAGCATGATATTGGCAGTGGTAGACACCAGCATACCGACTGCTGCTTTTTGAGCAATCATCCGCGAAAACATCGGCAATAACATACCGGCAAACAAAAAAGCGATCATATTCACGGCATCCAGTATGCGGTAGGGCTGCGCATAAATACTATTTTTGTCGGCCCCCTCGAGGCGTTCGAGCATCAACAAATCGCTACGCATATAAATGGCCATGAGCAAGATAAGAACGGCATAGGGTAAGCTTTTCCGACAGACCCTTATAAGTTCATGCATCGAAAAATGGCTGAAATTGATCCTGGTGTACCGGCGAACGATGATACCCAAGGCGACACAAACGGCAATGAAATACGCGACGATTTGCGCATAAACAAACCATTCTATTACAAATTTGCTTTTGAAAGCAGGATTGAGCAGTAACAATCCGCAAATAGCAATCATGAGAACCTTATCAAGCACCGACAACAACGCGTCAGTTTTGAAATGGTGATGAGCTGAAACGTTGCTGCGTAAAAACAACAGAAAAGAATTCAACATTTGTACCACAGCGAGTAAAAAAACGATCCGGATCGCACGACCGTGGTATTGCAGGATAAACGACCAACCCAATACAATTAAAAAATAAAGCCCTGCAAGT
>CAZFKA010000124.1:1650-7068 GCA_964519155.1 uncultured Bifidobacterium sp.
AAGTATCGCTTTGCCGGCGATCATATTGGGCAATTTGCTGTCGAGCAGACTATTATCTTCGGCCAGACTTTTATTGTTGTAATTGGTTATTCCCAAATCAAGAGCACTGCTGAAGATAAGTGTCAATCCCAATAATGCATTGTACAATCCATATTCGTGATGACCGACAAGACTTTGCACATTCCGGTCGATGAGAAAAAGCCAAACCGGTTTCACCAATAGGTTGAGCAAAACCATGATTGTGATATTTGAAATAAAGTGCTTTCTTAACATGAACTTGCAGGTGCCGCTTTCATAGCCGGGTGTAAATGTAACATCGTTTTACCGCATTCTAAGTTTAGGGGTCTCCTTAAAAAACTTACACACCCGGGAAGGGTGTGCAAGATGTTGTACTAAAACATTTTATTATGAAAACGTTGTAAAGATAACCCATTTTCAGAATAAAAAAATTTTTTTTTGAATATTTATTTCCGGTTCTGAATAGTGGAATTTGGGGTCTACATTTGCGCACGAAAAAGATATGAGAATAGCGGTCAATACGCGTTTTTTGCTCAAAGGCAGGCTGGAAGGAATCGGTTGGTTTACCAATGAAATAGTAAAGCGGCTGGTATTGAGCCATCCTGAACACTTATTCATTTTCTTTTTCGACCGCCCCTATGACGAACAGTTTGTTTATGGCGACAATGTTCAACCGGTGATCTTGCAGCCCCCGGCCCGCCACCCTGTTCTCTGGTATATTTGGTTTGAGTGGTCAGTGAAGCGTGCCCTTAAAAAATACAAAGCCGACCTGTTTATTTCCACTGACGGATTTCTTTCGTTGTCGACCCCGGTGCCCACTATTTTAGTGGTCCACGACCTGGCATTTGAACATTTTCCAGAGCATCTGCCTTTCAAATTTCGTTACTATTTGCAAAAATTTACGCCCCTATTTATCAAAAAATCGCTGCATACGATTACTGTTTCTGAATACTCAAAGTTGGATATCGTTGAACGTTATGGTACGTCACCGCACAAAATCAGTGTAGTGCACAATGGTGTCAATAGTTTGTATCGACCGCTGACATTCGACGAAAGAAACTTTTTCAAGGAAAAATATGCTGCCGGTGCGGAGTATTTTGTGTTTACCGGAGCCCTCCACCCCCGCAAAAATATTCTCGCGCTGCTGAATGCCTTTACCATTTTTAAAAAAAGGCAACGCAGCAGTATGAAATTGCTGATTATTGGTCGGTTTGCCTGGAAAAGTGAAGCCATCAAAACACTGATCGAACAACATCCATTTAAAAATGACGTAGTCCATTACAATTATATGCAGGTAGATGAGTTGTGTAAAGTAATTGGTGCCGCCTACGCACTCACCTTTGTATCATTACTCGAAGGGTTCGGCATCCCCGTCCTGGAAGCTATGCAATGCGATGTTCCCGTAATCGTATCCAACAATAGTTCTTTACCTGAAGTGGCAGGAGAGGCAGGATTATATGTTGATCCGAATGATGTTGACGATATTGCGACTAAAATGTGCAGCATCTACAAAGACGAGGGATTGCGTTTGAAACTGGTCGCCAATTGTGCCTCGCAGGTCGCAAAATTCAGTTGGGACAAAAGTGCGAACGATTTTTATACTTGCATGATGAAGGCCGTGGAAACCGGCATGCACAACAATGTTTCTGGAAAAAAGCAAAATAGTTAGCCTTCGTTCACAATTCAACATTATTTTTGATTTCAAATTTTCAAATCGAATGTCGCAGCACGCCGAAACCTACAATATCAAATTACCTCAATTCGATGGTCCTTTTGACCTGCTGTTGTTCTTTATCGAACGAGATGAGATTGATATTCAAAATATTCCCATTTTTACAATCACGAGCGATTTCCTCGATTATATCAAAAAGCTTGAAGTCCTGAATATTGAAATGGCAAGTGAATTTATTTTGTTTGCCTCTACCTTGATCCGTATCAAAGCCAAAATGCTGATTCCCCGCAAGGAGATCGATGAATTTGGCAACGAAATTGATCCGCGCAAAGAACTGATCGACAAAATATTGGAATACAAACGTTTCAAAGAGGCTGCCGAAGAAATGAAATTACTGGAAGCCGATCGTTTGTTGCAATTCAAGCGAGGCAATATGATCAAAGAACTGCAAGATGTGGGTGAAGTGATGAGTGAAGGTACCGAAATGCAGTCGCTCACCGTGTTTAAGCTTTACCAGAGTTTTGAAAAAGTGATGAAACGCATGCAGGTCAGGCTGGCGAATCCACAGCATGTGGTGGTCAAATACAATTATACCCTCGAAGGACAACGTGAGTTTTTACTCGACTGGACCAGCAAAGAGAAAAAGATTGCTTTCGAAAGAATTTTTCAACAATGTGAAAGCCGTATCCATGCTATTTTCAACTTTCTGGCTTTACTTGAATTGGTTCAACAAAAATTTCTGAGTATCTTGATTGGAGAGGGGCGCAATAATTTTATTCTCGAGTGGAATAGCGACCGTGAAGCCGAAGAATTGGCTCAGGCAAATTAAAAAAAAGAAAAAAAGAAAATTTACATCCTATATTTGCTCTCGTATCAGGTGTCCCCGTTTATGTTGAATAAACAAAGATGAAAAGGGAATACTGTGAAATTCAGTAACACTACCCGGTGCTGTAAGCTCTTGATCATTGTTGTAGTGCAATATACCACTGTCCGGCTATCAGGATGGGAAGGTTTACAACAAACATAAGAGTAAGTCAGAAGACCTGCCTGCTACGACCCAATATAGTCGATGACTTCGGGAAAAAAGTCAGCGCTAGGTACGGATACACTTTTCGTAACTATTTTCATTTCCCGTTATTTTGTAAATTCAAATGAATAAAAAGATCATGTTTTTTTTCGTTGCTTTTTTCGCAATAAAAGCAACTACTGCACAAGTATCGTTCGAAAGCTATTCAACTGACCTCGATGTAATCGGTGCCAACTATTTCAAAGGAACACCCGGTGTAGCCGGCGATTTTCCTGTAACCAACAACGGAGCGACCATTGTTTTGCGAAACGATACCAGTGCCTGGGGCGACTATTGGAGCGGATGGGCCATGTCAAGATTAAAAGACAGTATGTCGATTGCTTACGATACAAACGACTGCGCTGCCTTTCCGGCCATCGGTCACAGTGGTTCAAACGTCTAAGCAGTCGCCTATCAAAGCTTTACCCCATATTATAATCATATTCGATTGGCCAACAAACAAATCATTTCAGGTCTGTGGATCACCAATACCACTATTACCTATCGTTCGATGCAAAATGGGGATGGCTTTGCAAAAAAATTTGGTGGAGCCACCGGCAACGATCCGGATTTCTACCGCATTATATTTAAAGGATGGAATAATGGTATTGCCGGTACCGACAGTGTGGTAGCCTACCTGGCTGATTTTACCGATGCCAACAATGCCAATGACTATATTGTAAAAGACTGGAAATGGGTCGACCTTTATGCCCTCTCGGCTGTCGACAGTATAACCTATTCATTGCAATCGAGCGATACAGTAGGTGGATTGGGCATGAATACACCCGCCTATTTTTGTATCGACGATTTGACCTATGTTCCAGCCACCCTTAGCACGCTTTCCCCGGAAGACGGAATCAATATTTATCCCAATCCGTTTGTGTCGGAAATTTGTCTTCACAATACGAGTTCATGCGTAAATGCCATTACTGTCATGGACAAAAACGGCAGGAGAATGGCCTACAACACAATATTGCCCAATGAAATGACGCGAATCAATACCACTGCCTGGGCTTCCGGGACCTATTATATCAACATGCGATCAAAGGATGAAAGCAAATATTTCCAAATTGTAAAGTAAGCCGTATGAAAGCGAAAATCCGTTTTGTCTGTCGGCACTTCTTTTTGCTTATTGGATTGGCTTCGCCCGTATTCTCGGCAAAGCAGGCCCGGGCTCAGTTTGCCCCCCAAGCCGGTCTGCCCGGTAGTACCGCTATTGCCAAAGATTCATCTGTGATCGTCGCTTGGGCTTCGCAGTGTAGCATTGTCAGGGGGTGGATCGATATCGCTGATACTACCCTGGGAAAAACGACGACCGGTGATAGCAGCCGCGCCTTAGGAATGGCAGATGCTGATGTGGTCAGTTTGGGAGATGGTGGCGAAGCAATATTCTACTTCAACAATCCAGTTGTAAATGGCCCCGGTGCTGATTTCGCGGTATTTGAAAACGGATTTCGCAATCCTGCCGATTCCAATGAAGCTTTCCTTGAACTGGCACATGTATTGGTGAGTAATAATGGGTTAACCTATTTTCCTTTTTTTGCCGAATGCCATATCGATACCCTGTCGCAGATCGCCGGTGCCGGTACTTATCTGGATGCAAGAAAAATTCATAACCTGGCCGGAAAATATGTGACCTGGCAGGGTACGCCCTTCGATCTGGATGAGCTCAGTTCCTTACCGGCCTTGGATGTTAACGATATCCGGTATATTAAAATAAAGGATGCTGTCGGTAGTCTCTCAGCGGGTTTTTGCACCCGCGACGGACACCAGCAGGTGATCAACGACCCCTATCCTACCCCCTATGCTACCGGCGGTTTCGACCTTGATGCTCTCGCTGTGATCCACCAACAAACACCATCGTCGATCGCAAAAACAAACTCGCTTCCGTTTGCCTTTTACCCGAATCCCGCCAATGATTTTATCTGGTTCAAAATGCCCGAACACTGGCAAAAATTTATAATATATTCTCCTGATGGCAAAATAATAGTAAGCGGTAAACCGGTCAGCCCCCTATCCATACAACAACTCGTTGCCGGTTGCTATTTTTTACAAGTTATTGACCAGAAAGGGTATACAGAAACCGGCACGCTGATCGTCCAATGAAAGTAAAATATATTTCACTGTTTGTTTCGTTCAGTCTTTTGGCTGCATGCGTAAAAGATCGGCCAAACCCGGATAGCCATGCTTTGCCAGCATCCCTGCTCAATAGCGTGCTTGTGCTCAATGAAGGATCATACGGAAATAATAACGCCGATATCTCTTTAATCGATTTGCAAAACAAAAAAGTATCCAATGCGATCTTTTCGTCAGTCAATGCCCAAAGCTTGGGGGATGTTGCACAAAGTATCAGCTTGATCAATGGAAAATATTATCTTGCCGTCAATAATTCACATAAAATAGTTGTGCTTGATACCGCCGACTTCCATTTAATGCAAACGATCGACCAAATTCGTTTCCCCCGGTATATCACACAGGTCTCTGCCGATATCGCCTTTGTGTCGAGCTTATACACGGCGCATCTATATGTGTTACAACTTTCTGCCGGCCTGGTAATCGATACGTTGTACACTGATTTTCCCAATACGGAGAAAATGTGGGTTCAAGGGGATGACGTTTGGGTCAGCAATTGGGATACCGCCTGCCATGATCTGTATCGTTT
>CAZFKA010000124.1:7078-9039 GCA_964519155.1 uncultured Bifidobacterium sp.
CGACCGACATACTTGGCAATTAAAATCGAAGGTTCCGTTCAACAATACAGCAGCATTTGATATGGTGGAAGACAAAGATCAACGTTTGTGGATACTATCAGGAAACACCTATAAAAATAAAAGTGCCTGCCTGACGCGAATCAATACACAGACGAGGCTTGTTGAGCAAACTTTATATTTCGACGCAAAAGATGACCCAATACGACTGACGATGAACAGCACAAAGGACACCTTGTACTTCATAAATGTGAATTATAACGGCAGTAGTCACAACGGCGTTTATCGCCTGTCGATTTATACAAATACGCTACCGTCAACACCCTGGATCACTGCACCGGCAAATACGTATTTCTGGGCAATGGGTTTTAATCCGCGTGACGGACATTTGTTTTTATCGGATCCGAAAGGCTTTACGCAAAGCAGTACTGTGTATGAATATACGGCCGATGCGGTGTTGCTGCGCAGTTATGCCACCGGTATTGGTTCCAATCAATTCTTATTCCGATAATGGGTCAACCAATCAGCGATATCAATATTTGCAATAGCCTGGGTCGGTTTATGGAAAAAAAGTTAGACATCATGCTATCGCAACATTTGATTTGCTGTCTGCTTTTACTGATACCGATAAAGGGTGCAGCGCAAAACCACAGGGATACATTGCGAACGATTTTGATCAAGGAGCGCAAAATTGACCCGGTTCTTGCAACACAGGTGATCGATAGCAATATCCTTTTGCAGTATCGACATACCGGTTTACAACAGGTATTGCAATTGCACAGCAATGTATTTGTAAAAAATTACGGAGTCGGTTCGCTTAGCAGTATCAGCATTCGCGGAAGTTCAGCAGCCCAAACCGCCGTATTGTGGCAAGGCATCAATATCAACAATGCCCTGACAGGTATATCAGATTTTAGCATTTTGCCTGTATCGTTTTTTGATGAAATCAGGCTTAATGAAAATGGTCAGTTCAGTAATGCTCTTGCGGGAAATATTGAATTACGTGATCGTCATCCGGTATTTAAAAGAGGATTCAAAATCAATGCCGGTGCGGCTTATGAAAGTTTACAAAACCTGGCGGCTTATGGTTCGATTAGCTTTTCGCGAAAAAAATTTGAATGTAGTCTAAAAGGATTTTCCCAACGATCAAAAAACACTTTCAGTTTTTACCATCCTGAAAAAGAAAGCTATGACACCTTAAAACATGCACATACCCAAACCAAAGGTGTAATGGGAGATTTTTATTATCGGCCGCAAACAAACCAACTATATGAATTGCATATCTGGCAACAAACCAATCAGCGTGAAATTCCTCCGGCATTGTTTGAACGTTTTAGCACAAAAAATGAAACGGATAAAACCCTAAAGGCTGTCTTGGCGTATGAACTAATCGTAGGAAGGTGGACATCGCGAACATCCTTGGCTTTAATAAATGACCGTATCATTTACCATGACTCAATGATCAATTTTTCATCTGATGTCGCATCCCTCAACGTACCTGTTTCACAGACTTTGAGCTGGTTTCCAAACTATCGTCAAAAATTTACTTTACTTCTGGCAGGAAATTATGCTGCCGTATTACACCACGATTCTTCATCGATCGGCAGGGCTTCGGTTTGCCTGCAATATGAAGTGGAGCCGTTGTGGCGAAAAGTATGGCTGAGCAGTTTTATTCAAAAAGAAGTGAGCAATGTTTTTGCTTTGCCGTTGTCAGCGGGAGTGAACCTTAGACGAAAATTATTTCGCGAACATTTTCTATACGGTTCTTTGGCAGCGAACTACCGGATGCCGACATTGAACGAATTATATTTTGTGCCCGGTGGCAATAAAAATCTCCAACCGGAAACCAGTCGTAATCTGGAAGGAGGGATCAATAACCGCATGCGCAAAGGCCAACACCAGTTGTTTATCAAGAACATCGTTTTTACCCGCGAGGTAAAAAACTGGATCGTATGGTATGGCGG
>CAZFKA010000125.1:0-8965 GCA_964519155.1 uncultured Bifidobacterium sp.
GCTTGCATTGGCTCCTTGTGCTCTTTGTAGTTCTTTCGACTTTTCAAGCAATTTTGGTTTCGATGCAATATATTCATCATTCTCCTGTACCAGTTTTTTCGCTTCTTTATAGTTGCCTTTATCTACTTCTTTCATTGCATTTTCGAGGCGATCGTTTGATACATACAAGGCCACCTGAGTAGACACCCAATCGCTGAAATTATGATTATACACACTCATATTATTGGTGTATTCCGATTTACATAAAACGGACAGTCTTTCCCGTCTTTCGTTACTCAGATCGGTATAGCTTAGTGCTGTTTCAAATGAAATGGGCTGATTGATACGTCCATTGATCGAATATTTGATCAAGACTCCTTTTGTTTCTTCTGAAAAAATATCATGAAATTTGATGGTCAGTGTTCTACCCATTTGATCGAAATTGTAGCCGTATATTTTATCAATATTGACATACTCCGGAATCGTGATTTTCAGTTCGGCATTTTGCGCCACAACTTCCATCAATCCATTCAGTTCCTTTCTGAAAATGCCGGCTATATTTTCTGATTCGTTGATGAAATAGTAATTACCCATTCCATTTTCTGCCATCGCCGTCATCAGGTCTTCATTGTATCCAGACCCCACGCCAAATGTTGAGATCGTGATTCCTTCTTCATTATTGTATTTGCGAACGATCCTTTCAATTTGTCGTGGATCAGTAATGCCCTCATTGGCGAGCCCGTCACTGAGCAGCATCACACGGTTGATATACCCTTCGCTGTGATTCTTTTTCACCATCGCATATCCTTTTAAGGCACCTCCCATCAGATTAGTACCACCCCGGTCTTGCACAGCATCAATTTTATTTTTGATCATTTGCTTGTTGTAGGGATGAACAGCATCTTGCAACAAATCAACCGTACCATCGTATATCACAACGGACACATAATCGTCCTCCTGCAATTGGTCGATCACATATTTCGCCGCTTTTTTGGCATTGCGTATTTTTTCTCCCGACATAGACCCACTGCGATCGAGTACCAGCGAAATATTCAAGGGACGTCTTGTACCGCGATCATCCTGATATTTGCCGGCCAAAACTTCTGCATAAAAATATCCGACTCGATTTTGATTGGTGTAATAATCATTTTCAAAGGAGCCGGATAAAGTAATATTACCTTTGGAGCGTGTCTGTTTGCTTTGTGCGTTGTATTCGATATTATCATCGTTGGGAGGGGTCATTTCGTCGTTATGTTGGGGCTTGTAAAACGACGATAAGGAGATGATGGAAGCTAAACCGGTGATGAACAAGGTCATCAGTAATGAATTCTTTTGCATGACTTAAATAATTTTAGTGATTTTGAACCCTTAGATGATGTTGCATTTTTTTTCCATAAAATTTCTCAGTATTAATTTTTCATTAACGCATCACCTACCTTTGCTAATGCATGACAGGTCTAAAAAAAATAGCAGTAATAGGAGGTGAAAGCACCGGGAAATCGACACTCTGCGAGGCACTGGCAGCCTATTACCAAACGGTTTGGGTGCCCGAGTTTGCCCGCACATATTTATCGTCGCTTGGACGTGCCTACGATTTCGATGATCTGTTGGTGATCGCACAAGGACAAATTGCAGCTGAGGAAAAAGCAATGCCTTACGCGAAAGAAATTATCTTTTTCGATACAAATTTGATGGTGATTGATGTCTGGAGCCGGCATAGCTATCGACAAACCGACAAACAAATCAGGCAATTGATCAATGACAGACACTATGATGCGTATCTGGTTACTGCGCCGGATATACCTTGGGTCTTTGATCCGCTACGCGAACACCCGGCTACTGATTTACGGGATTCTTTTTTTAGTGAATATTGTGCATTGGCCGAAAAAAGCGGTTTACCCTACCAAGTGATCAAAGGTTCTTTCGACAAACGAAAGGCCGCTGCCATAAGTTTTATCGATCAGACCTTCTGTTCTGCGTTAACGTAAATTGTGATACACTTTTTGTACATCTTCGTCCTGTTCTATCTTATCCACAAGCTCCAGCACCTCTTTTGCCTGCTCTTCATTCAGTTCAACAGTGGTAGTTGGTATACGGGTTAGTTCAGCTTGCGTTACAGCGATTCCTTTCTTTTCGAGAAAATCACTCATGTTTCCAAAATCGTTAAAGCCGGTACGAATAATGATATTTCCTTCCGCGTCTTCACCAATTTCTTCCATCCCATAATCAATGCCTTCTAATTCGAGTTCTTCAAGGTCGATATTTTCATTCTTGATCTTAAACTCACCCATTCGATTAAACATGAAGGAAACCGAACCACTGTTGCCGAGCACACCACCACCTTTATTGAAAATTGCCCGCACATTGGCCACGGTACGTGTTCCGTTGTCCGTCGCTGTTTCCACTACTATGGCTACCCCGTGTGGCGCAAAACCTTCGTAAACCAATTCTTCATAATTGACCAGGTCCTTTCCCATGGCTCGTTTGATTGCCGCTTCCACTCTGTCTTTGGGCATATTGCATGATTTCGCATTCGCAAAACAGCGACGTAAAGCAGCATTGGTCGTTGGGTCACCACCACCAGCCTTCACAGCGATGGCTATCTCCTTACCGATTCTTGTGAAATTCTTGGCCATTTTATCCCATCGGGCAAACATGGCTGATTTACGCACTTCAAATATTCTTCCCATTGTGAGTTTCTTTTTAAGGTGTGCAAATTTAAACCGATTTTCGAAAACTCAATCCACATATTTAAAGCGGATTGATTCCACCCCACCCGGACTACTTCATGTGTACCCTGTAAAATTGAAAACACACAGTTGGCACAATAAATTAAGGATTTACGACATTCTTTATTGCGACAATCCAGGTTAACTTCTCCTGAAAAAAGGCTTTCTATATATTTTAAAAAAAAATATGTAAAAAATTTTGCATTTCTAAAAGGTCGAGTTATATTTGTACCAAGTAGGTTATTTATGTGACTTTTTCAATTAGTCCCTTCGCAAGAAGGGGCTTTTTTTATAGGCGTATACCCGAATAGCAGAAATAAATATCCTTGATTGACTCATAGGTGTTTTTAAGATGGTTGCTGACCATAGCCGGGCGCACCCAGGCAGCCTTTTTAATGCCTTCATCTATTTGCGGTCTTAAAAAACGATCGTCGCTAAACATCAAAAACCAGAACGTCTCTTTAAAAATGAAATTGTTCTCAAAATAAATATGATAGGTTACAGCCAGTTCTTTCGATAAACTAACCGATTGCAATCCTGTTTCTTCTTGCACTTCCCGAACAGCACTTTCTGCAATTGCCTCACCACTTTCCGTTTTCCCTTTCGGCAAATCCCATCTTCCGCGGCGATAGATCAATAGAATTTCGGCGCGACTGTTTTCTACCAAACCCCCTCCGGCAATGATATGGGTAAACTGTTGCCGGAGTACTTGCAGTGATTGATCGACATCTCCGATAACAAACAATTGCGTAATCTCTGAAATCAGTAGCAAATCAAAATTTCTAAGCAGGCTTTCCCGGTCGCAGCTAAATATGACCAGAGCATTTTTAACCGATGAAATAGCTGTAAGCGACGCAGTCAGAAAAATCCTTTTTTCGTTAAACAAAATTTTGACCATCGACGATTAACATTTGTTTGGTACTTATTCTTACAGTAGGTTTGCGACACTATGAACAGAGCCAATGCTGTCGCTGAAAAACTTTTACAAATTAACGCTGTAAAGTTAAATCTTCAAAATCCATTTACCTGGGCAAGCGGTTGGAAAAGTCCGATCTATTGCGATAATCGTAAAATTCTATCCTACCCGCATATCCGCGATTTTATCAAAAGCGAAATGACCAATGTTGTTTTTTCCGAATTTCCGGAAGCTGAGGTCATTGCCGGTGTAGCCACAGCCGGAATTCCACATGGTACACTGATTGCTGATCTTTTGTCGCTTCCTTTTATCTATGTTCGCTCGAAACCCAAAGAACATGGTATGAGCAATCAGATAGAAGGTGTGTTGGAAGCAGGAAAAAAAGTAGTCGTCATCGAAGACCTGATCAGTACAGGTATGAGCAGCATGCAGGCCATTGAAGCAGTACAAGCAGCCGGAGCTGAAGTCATTGGTATTTGCAGTGTGTTTAATTATGGATTTGATATTGCCGCTCGTTTATTTTCCGACAGAAAAATTAAAATGCTCAGTCTGAGTCATTACACCGCATTGCTTGATCTCGCCCTTGAAAAAAATATCATACAACCTGATGACCTTGCCGTGTTGCAGCAATGGAGAGAAGACCCTTCAAATTGGGGAAAATAAGTCTGGTATTGCGTTTTAGCCCGATCAACTGATTTAAAAAAACTTTAACTCGGATTAATAGCGAGAGTGTATACTTTTGGGCACAAATTAATTTTTCATGGAAAATACATCGGTTGATATTAGGATATTGAATGAAAAAATCAGTCAGAAAAGTAGTTTCATCGATCTCCTGAATATGGAAATCGGCAAATCTATTGTTGGGCAGAAATACATGATCGAACGATTGCTGATCGGATTGCTGGCCCAGGGGCATATTTTGCTGGAAGGGGTACCGGGTCTTGCAAAAACACTCGCGATAAAATCTCTTGCAAATGCCATCAATACCAAGTTTTCGCGGATACAGTTTACCCCCGATCTTTTGCCTGCCGATGTGGTCGGTACCATGATTTATAATCAGCAATTGAATCAGTTTCAAGTGAGGAAGGGGCCCATTTTTGCGAATTTTGTTCTCGCCGATGAAATCAACCGCGCCCCGGCAAAAGTACAAAGCGCCCTTTTGGAGGCCATGCAGGAAAAGCAGATCACCCTTGGCGAAAGTACCTTCCGGCTGGAAGAACCATTTTTGGTATTGGCTACGCAAAACCCTATCGAACAAGAAGGTACTTATGTATTGCCTGAAGCCCAGGTCGACCGGTTTATGCTGAAGATCGTGGTGGGTTATCCCGAGAAAGAAGAAGAACGCATGATCATTCGCCAGAATATCAATCCGCAAACACAAACACCGATCCAACCGGTAGTGTCACCGGCAGAGATCCTTGAAGCACGCGACCTGGTACGGGAAGTATATATGGATGAAAAAATTGAAAAATATATTCTCGATATCGTTTTTGCCTCACGGCAACCTGAAGCTTATAAACTCGCCAAACTCAAACCGCTGATCAGTTATGGAGCTTCACCCCGGGCCAGTATCAATCTGGCCATGGCATCGAAAGCCTATGCATTTATCAAACGCAGAGGGTATGTCATACCCGAAGATGTGCGCGCTGTTTGCATGGATGTTATGCGTCATCGTATTGGCATCACCTATGAAGCGGAAGCTGAGAATATGAACAGCGAAATGATCGTCAACGAAATACTGAATGCTGTTGAAGTGCCCTAGAACCGATGAACCATAGTTGGCTGCTAAAACCCATTTGCTGTATCATCTCTCCCAAAAGCAATCATCCCGTGAATTAACTCAAGTCATTGTATTCAAAAAAAAACATATCATCCACCACTTCACAAAACGCTGCTGCAAAGACGGCTAAAAACGATTTGCCAATTTCATCTTCAACCGATATCGCTGATATTCTCAAACGGGTACGGACTATCGAGATCAAAACCAAAGGCTTGACGAATCATATTTTCGGGGGTGAATATCACAGTGCTTTTAAGGGGCGTGGGATGAGTTTCAGCGAAGTAAGGGAATATACTTTTGGTGACGATGTTCGAAATATCGACTGGAATGTGACCGCACGTTTCAATAACCCTTTTGTAAAAGTATTTGAGGAAGAACGTGAATTGACCTTGATGCTGCTGGTGGATATCAGCGGCAGTTCGTTGTTTGGAACCCGTGTACAAAGCAAACGTGACCTCATCACTGAGATCTGTTCGGTGCTGTCTTTCAGCGCGATCAGCAACAACGATAAGGTCGGTGTGATCTTTTTCAGCGATAAAATCGAAAAATATATTGTACCCAAAAAAGGTCGTTCTCATATTCTGTATATAATCCGCGAACTACTCACCATGAAACCGCATCGACATGCACAAACGGATATCACACAGGCTTTACGTTTCCTCAATAATATTATGAAGAAACGAACAATATCCTTTTTGATGTCCGATTTTGTCAGTCCTGATTATCAATCGGCTTTGCAGATCGCTGCTAAAAAACATGATCTTATCGGCGTACATGTTTTTGATCAAAGTGACGCCACGCTGCCCGACATTGGTATTGTGCAAATAGAGGACAGTGAAACGCAAGCTGTGAAATGGGTCGATACTTCATCAAGCGCATTCAGACTGGCTTATCGAAAACAATTCGACAGCCATGAAAAATCAACGCGAGAAGCGTTTGCAAAAAGTGGCGCAGCTTTGGTATCTGTCCGCACCGATGATGACTATGTAAAAAAATTAAAAATATTTTTTAAAAGCAGGAGATAGACAACAATGCTAAAATACAAATGGATTCTGTTGGTTAAACTTTTTGTCCTGTTCTGCCCTGCGGCCGCTTTGTGTCAGCCGGTAAAAGTAGGTGTATCTACCGACTCTACGGCAATCATGATCGGTGATGGCATTACCCTTTCGCTGAGTGCCGAATATGATCCGCAAAAATTTCAAGTGAAATTTCCTACCGTCAGCGATACATTTAATCATTTCGAAAAAACGGGCAAACCGCAAAGCGATACGCTCACAAAAGATGAACGCATTCGAATTACACAAAAAATTCAAATAACGAATTTCGACAGTGGTGTGTGGATCGTTCCGAAAATGAGTTTTACCATAAAACCCTTGCAAGGCGACACAGCTTACAACATACTTTGCGATTCAATACCCATCTGGGTAAACTCACCGGTAGTAGATACCAGCAAGCCGTTTAAACCGATATTTGGTATCCGTTCGGCTTCGCTGCCTTTGCAACAAATCATTCTATACGTTGTGCTGGCATTGTTCGTAGTGGCTGCACTTTGTTTCATTGTATGGTATGTTTATAAAAAACGCAAGCAAAACGATCAGCAGAAAATGCAGGAAGCCCCTGAAGAGCAACTACTCCCGCACGAAAAAGCCCTGCAAGCTTTGCAATTGCTCAACGTGACCCAACTTTGGCAACAAGGACTCGAAAAAGAATATCATACTGCTTTGACTGATATCATGCGAACCTATCTCGAAGAACAATTTCAGATCAACTGTTTCGAAAAGACATCATCGGAAATTGTCAGTCAGGTAAAACGGGTCAAAGCATTGTCCACATCGCGAAAGGAATTGCGACATTTGTTTGAAACAGCCGACATGGTAAAATTTGCAAAAAGTAATCCCACGGCTGAACAGCATCAGGAATGTCTCTCTTTAGCCATCGCCGTTGTAGAAGAAAGTTATAAACGTATAAAACCTCTTGACGGATCACCGGCTATATAAGTTATGAAATATTTCGATTTCGAACATATCCGTTTTGCGCATCCTGCCTATTTTGGCTTGCTGCTGCTGTTACCCTTCATGATCTATTGGTGGTATGGCCGACGAAACAAAGGATCGAAAGAACCTGCTTTGTTGCTCACTACCCAGCAAAATCTGTTTACGGCTTCCTCTTCGTTTACCCTGAGTCTTCGAAAACTATTGCCGTTGTTTCGGTTGTTGGCAGTTGCTTCGCTAATAGTTGCGCTGGCACGACCGCAAAACAGCCGGGTGAATGAAACCATTAACAATGAAGGAATCGATATTGTTTTGAGTATGGATATATCGGGCAGCATGCTTGCGGAGGACCTGCAACCCAACCGTTTGGAAGCTGCGAAGAAAGTTGCATCCGATTTTGTCATGAATCGTCCGACCGATCGTATCGGGCTCGTAATTTTTTCAGGAGAAAGTTTTTCGCAATGTCCCTTAACCACCGATCAAAATGTACTGCAGGAACAGATTAAAAATATACAAAGAGGATTACTTGAGGATGGAACGGCGATCGGTATGGGATTGGCTACTTCTGTAGAACGTTTACGCAGTAGTAAATCGAAAACCAAGATCATCATTTTAATGACAGATGGTGTCAATAACAGTGGATTGATCGATCCGGTAACCGCACTCGAAATTGCTAAAGCTTATAAAATTAGAGTGTATACCATAGGGGTTGGTACGCGCGGCAGTGCATTGTCGCCAATGCCCGACCAATATGGCAATACCACTATGCAAATGGTGCCGGTGCAGATCGATGAACCCCTTCTCCAAAAGATTGCCCAGGAAACCGGAGGAAAATATTTTAGGGCGACAGATAATAATTCGCTTAGTAATATCTATTCAACCATTGACCAACTCGAAAAAACAAAAATCGAGATCCAGAGTTTTAAACGTTATACTGAACTGTTTTCACTCTATGCTTTTATCGCATTGGGTTTGATCGTAGCTGAACAGGTTTTGCGGTATCTGTTCCTGCGCAGTATCAATGATTAGTATAAAGCACAAAAAACTCTTTGCAACGGTAAAAATTTCGGCTGAGGTGCATTAGGCTTTGCCGATATTGCATATTATATTTGTATGATAAAAAAACAATTATGCGAAAAATCTGCACAATCTGCCTGATTGCTTTAGCCTCTTGCTCAGAAAAAAATGACGCAACACAACAAACAACAACAGCAACTACTACTGTTGAAACGACACCTGCAAAAACAGATACCGTTGCGACGGTTTCCGCTTTACAAATAAAACCCATTGAAGCGCAAGGTGATCTTGGGCGGGTGACCTTTTCACAAAATGATAAAACGATCTTTTATTACGACAGTAAACAGAAAAAAGGCGAAGTAATGGTCAATGATCAAATGCAAACCCTGACAAATTATGCCTTTGATTCAAAAAAAGAAATCTACGAAATATCGAATGCTGAAGTTAAGATCGTTACCGGTCCTTGCAAATTTAAAGAAAACGATGGGAGTGATTGCTTTTACGGCACAATCAAAGATATTACGATCAGCAGTGGAAATATGCAAACCGTAAT
>CAZFKA010000126.1:0-3470 GCA_964519155.1 uncultured Bifidobacterium sp.
AACATGGGTGTAGCCGACAAGGAGGGAATTTTTATCAGATTATTATACAAACTAAAATCACCATCGGTTGTGCGCAAAAAAAACAGATCCTCGGTATTGCCGCGATTCTTTACACCGATTCTTTTCTCCTTCACTTTGTTAGGATAAGCATAATCAAGTTGTATCGACACCTCGGTCATACTCATCTGCGGTAGTTTACTCTCCAGAACTTTTAGTGCTGAGTCGCTTAATTTTTCTCTTTTCTTTTTGCTGAGTGTGATTTCATTTTCTTCTGTCGCGCGGATGTACACATTGGTGGAATACGTGCGTGCAGCGGCTTGTATACTGTCTTTTCGTTTGATCACATTTCGAACAAATTCTTCTGCACGATCTTTCTTAAATGAGATCACTTTGACCTCTCCTAAATTGTTTGCATCACTTTCAAGCATCACATTTTGCGGAGCCCCGTTTTTTTGGTGAACAAATTTGATCGATTGTTTTTTATAACCGATCAATGAAAAAACGATCTCATATTCTCCCTCTTCAAGTTGAAATTCATATGCTCCTTTTTCATCCGTACGAGTTCCGATCTGTAATCCTTTGATTTGCACCGTTACAAAACTCAGGGGTTCTAATTGTGCGTCGGTCACCTTGCCCACCAGTTTATATTGCTGAGCCTCTGCATAAAAAAACGCTGCAACAAAGCCTGCGGTTAAAAATAATATGCGGTAAACTGATTTCGTAAGCGAAATGTGCAGCATCTTATCTATTGTTTTCGTTTCCTCTGTTTCCTCCACCATTGTCATCGCCTCCTTCATCTTTTTTCAAATTTTCGTCTCTGTTTTTCGATTCTTTTGATTTGCCGGGTTTGCTGTCATTCATTTCTTTTTTCGCTTGGGTGGGTTTTTTTGCAGCCTCCATACTCTTGAGTTGTTTGCGGTCGGCAAAACGAATTTGCAGATTTATGCCGATACTGTGGGTTTGATTTTTACGCAAAACAGACTGGTTGTAATAGGGATAAAGATTATAAACCGTGCGGGTTTGCAAGGTATTCAAAACATCATTCACATTGAGTGTGAGGGTGGCCAAGTTGCTGAAGAATGTTTTCTTCAGGGCAAAGTCGATATTGCCGTAAGGTTGTATTTCGCCTTGCGATACAACGGTTGCTGCAAAGTAATTGGCGGTAAACTGTGTACTGAACCCATGCTTCAATTTGGTATTGGTGGTTAGTTTGGCAAATCCACCATACCCCTTGCGTATCGTGTTGACATCGATATTAGCGCCATTAATCTGGTTGCGAAAAATATTCACATTGATGGTAGCATCCCACCATGATAAGAGGTTCATTTTATTGGTCAATTCCACGCCATACGTAATACCGGTTGCCAGATTTCGGTTTTGTGAATACGTGGTGCCGTCCGCATTAAATCGTTTGTAGCGTTGAATAAGGTTATTGGTATATTGATAATAAACACTTCCTATAAATGAATTGTTTTTATCATATTGATTTGAATAACTCATTTCCATCGCATGGGTAAATTCCGGTTGGAGTGCCGGATTTCCCTGGCTGGTATCCTGTGGATTTGAAACATCCAGATAAGGAATCAACTGATAAAAATTGGGTCGGTTCACCCTACGGGCATAATTCATATTCAGGTCAGATGTCTTGGTAAGTTTCTGGCTGATGAACAAAGTCGGGAAAAGACTGGCAAAGCTGTTTGTTACTTGTGCATTGTATTGATAGATCGTTCCGTCATAGGCAAAATATTCTCCGCGCAAACCTACTTGAACACCGGTCTTGTGAAATTGATTGGCATAGTTGGCATATACGCCATGAACCTGCTGCGCAAAAATAAAATGATTTTTGAGTATGGCTTCTTCCTGTTCGGGTTGATTTTGGTACTGGATGGTTGGAAAATTTTCGGATTTAAATTCCATTTGATACGATCGTTCCCCTAATTCAACCCGACCGCTTTTGCCTACCGGTCGTGTATAGTCAATTTGAAGCGTTCCGTTCCAGTTTTTACCGGAGATCGGATTTTTCTGCACAAAAGAATTATACAATTGCCCGAGTGAATCGTAAAGACCGGTACTGAAACTGCTGGTTCTTTTGTAGCGTGAAGTACTATAATTCAGTTCCACATTCAGTTCTTCGCGAGGACGTGCAAAGCTATGCTTGAACTGAAGATTGGTGGTGGCACTCAAAGGTTGACCGGTATAGGCATTGACACGGTGTTGCGAACTGATGGGTGTTGCATAACTGTGCTGATTATGTATATCAGTTGTGACTTCCCCCTTCATATTGGCGTTAAAAATACTTTGGGTCAGTGTGATTTTATTTTTTGTGTTGAAACTGTAATCAGCGCCGATATTGGCAAAGCCACTCAAGGGTCGGCGGTTATTGTGAGCAAATGAACTGTAAGTGATATCGTTTTCATAGTTATCGCGACTGGTGGTTGTTTCTTCCCAGGTGCGGGATGTTCGACCGTTTGCGTTCAGAAAGACATTCCATTTCCCTTTTTTTACATTGACATTCAGACCGCCATTTAATTTGAAGGGTGAAGCAATACCGGCATTCAACATTCCATTAAATCCGGCTTTACGATCTTTCTTCATAATGATATTGATAATGCCGTTCATACCCTGCGCTTCATATTTCGACGATGGGTTCGTGATCACTTCCACACTTTCGATACTGGCTGCGGGTATTGTTTGTAAAGCCGTGGCTGCGTCGTTGCCAAACATGGCCGAGGGTTTTCCATCAACGAGTAAGGTGACATTGTCTTTACCACGCAAACTGATATTGCCATCCATATCCACATTCACCGAAGGGATATTGCGCATGATATCTGCTGCAGTTCCGCCGGCCGCCGTAATATTTTTGTCGACATTGAATGTTTTTTTATCGATTCCCAATTCGATATCCGCCTTTTCCAATACAAAGTTTACATTTTTCAATGTTTTGCTGTTGGCACTGAGCCATACATTGCCAAGCTCAACGGTATCTTTATCCAGTACAAAATTTTTCAGTGTTTTGCTGTCGTAGCCGATACTGGAAAAGGTGATGGTATACTGTCCAAAAGGGAGTTGTTGCAAGGCAAAGCTTCCGTCTACTTTTGATTTTGTACCGGTCAATATCGTTGTATCACCGGCACGCTTGAGCACGATACTTGCAAATTCTATTTTTTCCTTATTGCCGGCATCTGCAATATGGCCTCGTAAAACGGCTTCACGGGCAAAAGAGAAATTGGTCAGCAACATGCCGATAAAAAGGAAAAAGGGTTTCATAAGCCTGCAAATGTAAAACTATCCCTGCAGATGCTACTGTATGCGGGGCTTTTAGATATGTTAATGCCAATATAAAAAAACGATGGGGAAGCGTCCGCACTTTTTACGCCGGAATGTTAGCGGCTTGCATTTATTCGGCTCGACGCAATACATTTGTGCCGGAATTTTATCATCAATCCATTTTATATTTTTTTATCATGATT
>CAZFKA010000126.1:3480-8931 GCA_964519155.1 uncultured Bifidobacterium sp.
AAGAATTGTATACAAAATACTTGCAGCATCCCCGGGTGCAAACCGACACGAGAAAATTGAAGCCGGGTGATATTTATTTTGCCTTAAAGGGAGAAAACTTTGACGGGAATACGTTTACGGCTTCTGCGCTCGAACAAGGTGCTGTATATGCTGTAATCGATGATGCAAAATATCAGCTTGACGATCGGACGATTTTGGTCGAGAATGTGCTCGATACCTTACAACAACTGGCCGCCCATCACCGAAGTCAATTCGATATTCCATTTATTGCCGTAACCGGAAGCAATGGTAAAACCACCACGAAAGAGTTATTGACGACCACCCTGCGCAGCCGATACAAAACCTATGCCACAGAAGGTAATCTCAATAATCATATTGGTGTACCGCTCACCCTGCTGAAAATCGGAAGGGATGCTGAAATGGCCATCATTGAAATGGGAGCAAATCATCAAAAAGAAATCGAAGGATATTGTCGCATTGCGCGTCCGACACACGGTTTGATCAACAATTGCGGTAAGGCCCACCTTGAAGGCTTTGGCGGTGAAGACGGTGTGCGCAAAGGGAAGGGAGAATTGTATGATTATATACGAGAGCATCAAGGCACAATTTTTATCAATACCGATTTGTCTTATCTCAGCGACATGGCGGCAGGTATCGACAAGCAGATATCCTATGGCATGAGCAATGCTCATTATATCGGAAGGATCTATGCAAGCGATCCTTTGTTGCAGGTGGCTATTTTAAATGCACGCAACGAATGTTTGATCAATACACAATTGGTAGGTGAATACAATTTTGCCAATGTCATGGCCGCCGTAGCAGTGGGAAAAACGTTTGGTCTCTCCATTGATACCATTAAACAGGCGATTGAAAAATATGTTCCTGACAACAGTCGTTCACAACTTATCGCTATGGGCGACAATACGATCATTATGGATGCTTATAACGCTAATCCCAGTAGCATGCAGGTGGCGATCCAAAATTTTGCCCATACACACTACCCGAAAAAAGTGATCATTCTCGGCGCAATGATGGAGCTCGGAGAAAATAGTATTGCCGAACATCAGCAAGTGATTTCTTTGCTACAACAATTTCAGTGGAATGAAGTTGTACTCGTAGGAGGTGATTTTCGTTACACAAAACACCCTTTCGTATTTTTCGACGATGCAATAGCTGCCGGAAAATGGTTTGCACAATCTTCTTTTACTGACACTGCTTTCCTGATCAAAGGATCCCGTTCTTTTGCCATGGAGCGTGTGTTGCAGCAATCAACTCAATAAATGTGCGAGTGATTTTTTATCCTAACCCTTATATTTGCCACCTATGAAGAAAATTCTTGTTACCGGCGGTACAGGCTATATCGGTTCACATACGGTATGCGATTTGATCGAACATGGGTTTGATGTGATCAGTATCGATAACTATTCACGTTCGAGCGCAGCGGTACTGACCGGCATAAACAATATCACGGGAAAGAATGTACAGAATTATGCCGTGGATCTTTGCAACTATGAAGATACCTTTGCGGTGTTTTTGCAGCACCCCGACATCGCCGGCGTGATACATTTTGCTGCTTTTAAGTCGGTTCCCGAAAGTATGGAATTTCCCATGCGTTATTATGAGAATAATATTTTTTCACTGGTGAATCTCCTGAAATGTATCGAGCAATTGGCAATACCCTACTTTGTTTTTTCTTCATCATGTTCGGTATATGGCAATGTCACCGATCTGCCGGTAACTGAGTCAACCGTATTGGCAAAACCAGAATGTGCCTACGCTGCGAGTAAGCAAATGGGTGAACAGATCATTCATGATTTTTCACGACGACATGCTGATATCAACAGTATTCTGTTACGCTATTTCAACCCGGTGGGAGCCCATCCTTCAGGAGAAATTGGCGAGACACCGACGGGAAGACCGAATAACCTTGTGCCGGTGATCACCCAAACGGCTGCAGGTATCAGCGATAAAATGTTTGTATGGGGCAAAGATTATCAAACCCGCGATGGATCGTGTATTCGCGATTATATTCATGTAATGGACATTGCCCGCGCGCATACGCTGGCTTTGCAATACCTCATCGATGGCCAAAATACGCAAAACGATGAGGTATTCAATCTGGGTTCCGGTATCGGCGTGACAGTGTTGGAAGCGATCAAGGCATTTGAGGACGTAAGTGGTTTGTCGCTCAATTACGCCATGGGTGATCGTCGCCCGGGCGATGTGGAAGCTGTGTTTGCGGATAAGGAAAAAGCAAGTCGCTTATTAGGGTGGGACATTCGCTACAACTTGCATGATATGATGCGTACGGCCTGGAATTGGCAACAAAAACTGATGCAAATGCGATAAGCCTATTTCCGCAACAAAACGGAAAGTTCGCAATTGTGTATCGGCAAGGGGTTAAAACTTATTCTTCCACATCATACTTTCTACCGGTCGATTCGGTTGCCCACTATATTTTGCCCCTGATTTGTTATTGTACTTCACCGCAATATTTCCGTCTACCGGGAAATAAATAAGCTGACCGATAGGCATACCTGCATAAACACGAACCGGTAGTTTGACCGAGATCTCCAAAGTCCAGTTGCCACAAAACCCAACATCCCCTTTGCCGGCAGTCGCATGAATGTCAATACCCAGCCGTCCTGTACTTGATTTGCCTTCAAGAAAAGGCACGTGTTCGTGGGTTTCGGTATATTCTTCGGTAACCCCTAGATAAAATTGTCCGGGTTGCAAAACAAATCCATCATCCGGAATATCGAAATGAGTGATCGTATTGTGTTTCTTAGCATCCAATTCTTCATCGTCATAAACGGCCAGCAGTCTGCCCAGATGTACGTCATAAGAATTGCTTCCAAGACAATTGCGGTCGTAGGGAATGATCTTAATTGTTTCACGGGCCATTTCTTCCAATATGCGGATGTCGGATAAAATCATAATGCGGACAATTTTTAATTTTTGCAAATGTAAACGACTTTGCCCATCATTTCTCAGCGTGGGAAAACTTGTGATTATTTTAGCCTCATCACCATTAGTTGCGCAATTATGTTTAAATTTACGCGGTGGTAGCCTGTCGTACCTCCGGTTTAAACCTCTGAATATGAAAAAGATAATTCTGCTATGGATGATTTTTACGGCCATGCAAGTGCAAGGCAAACAAAAATTTGGAATTGATCTGGGTATCGGTGTCAAAGGTGGCTTGAATCTCAATAAAGTGGAGGGGAAGGGTTGGAAAAATTATTACAGCACAGATCCACATGCCGGTTTTTTTATGCATCTCAATAAGCGCCATGTGGGTTTTCAAATAGAGGCTGTATGGTCGCAAAGTCATGTGGTGACCGACAGCAGTTTCGCCGGATTGTATCACCAGTATTTGCAGAAAGCGGAAGACAGTATTCAGGCAGAGTCATTCCGTTTCAGCACCATTTCTCTCCCCGTTTTACTCAATATCAAACTCGCACAATGGTTATGGATACAGGCCGGCCCACAGTTTAATGCACATGTGAGTGTGACCGACAAAAATCATATTCTTAAAAGCGGACTAGAAATCATTAACAAGCAAAGTTACAGTGCAGTCGGCGGTGTTTGGATACAATTCGGCGGCAATGCTCCCTTGCTGAGGGTGAATCTGGGTGCTCGGTTTATTGCCGGTCTCGATAACCTGAATTCATTAAACCGGTCACAAATCTGGAAAAGTCAGATGGTACAGATTCATTTAGGCCTCAGCTATTAAATCCGGAAAACGAACCCCAAATTTTTCATGAACAAAGACAATTTTTTTTTAGGACTGCTCGCAGGGCTGATCGTTCCTTTGATAGGTGTAATCATGGTATATGTGTACAAATACCTGCCCCAGAATGTCTCTCTCAATGATTTTATTTTTTTGATCAAAACCAACAAAAGTAATATCCCTAAAGTGATTTCCCTCGGCTTGATCGCCTGTATCCCCTTGATCGCTTTTTACAATAACCGGAAGCGATTCACGACGCTGAAAGGGATCTTTGTTTCCATTATTTTTTACGGACTAATTGCGGTGGCCTATAAATTCAATGTTTTTTAGGCATGAAGTATTTTTTGATCGCCGGTGAAGCCAGTGGAGATATGCATGCTGCCAATATGACGGCACAACTTCGGCTGTTTGATCAGCAAGCTGATATGATGGGATGGGGGGGGGATCAAATGCTCGCACAGGGAGTGGTGATACGAAAACATATCCGTGAACTGGCTTTTATGGGTTTCGCGGAAGTATTGATCAACCTGAAAACGATTCTCCAAAATTTTGCTTTATGTAAGCAACAGATTTTGCAATTCGACCCGGATGTGGTCGTGTTGATCGACTATCCCGGTTTTAATTTGCGAATGGCCGAATGGGCAAAGAAAAAGGGATATAAGGTGGTCTATTATATTTCGCCGACAGTGTGGGCCTGGAAAGAAAGCCGTATCAAAAAGATCAGAAAGTATGTCGACCGGATGATTTGTATACTTCCTTTTGAGCAAGAATTTTATGCCCGATGGAATTATGCAGCCGATTATGTAGGTCACCCAACGGTAGAAGTGGTAGAAAAGGAACTGGCCAAGCCCAACATGTTGAGCGAACAAAATGTGATTGCGCTATTACCGGGCAGTCGTAAGCAAGAGATCGAAAAAATGTTACCCGTTATGCTCGAAGCCGTTAAATCGTTTACCGATTATCGTATTATCATCGCGCAAGCACCAAACCTCGACCGCTCAGTATTTGAACCCTGGCTACACAATGCACCGGTCACTTTACTGCAACATCAAACCTATGATATTTTGAAGATTGCCCGTTTGGCTATTGTAACATCCGGAACAGCAACGCTTGAAACGGCATTATTCAAAGTGCCACAACTGGTTTGCTATATCGCACATCCGGTGTCTTATGCTATTGCCTGTCGGTTGGTGAAAGTCCGGTTTATTTCCCTGGTCAATTTAATACTTGACCGGGAAGCCGTTCTTGAGTTGATACAAGATGATGTAACGGCGGCAAATATCGCAAAGGAAGCTTCGCTGCTATTGTATAATGAAAAGCGCCGGCAGCAATTGTTTGCAGATTACGGTGAATTACGGCATACATTGCAACAAGAAAATGCCAGTGTGCAGGCGGCGGGTATTGTGTATGGTTTAGCGGCGAAACAGTAATCGGGTAATAAGAACAATCAGCGCAAAGATGAACATGAATATCGAAATTCGATTCATGCCATGCATAAATTTCAGGTTGGTATTGTGTGGCGCATCCGGACTTCTTTTTTTAAGATAAAGATATTGCAGGATCTGCGTCAAAAAGGATGGCTGTTTCATATTTCAAATTTACTCTTTTTATTTTAAATACTTACCCTATATTTGTGCCTCCTAAAATTGAATCGCTAAGCGGCTTTATTTTTCAGCACGGGCATTCAAATCAAAAAAATGGGGGATTAGCTCAGTTGGTAG
>CAZFKA010000127.1:0-4518 GCA_964519155.1 uncultured Bifidobacterium sp.
AATTAACACCGCAAAAGAATTTATTGTTATCAGCGCCTGTTGAAGCGTTTCACTATTTTGCTGAATTTGGAAATCTGATTTGTTACTTTAAAAAATATATCACATTTTTGCAGCCCTTAGTTCCATAAGGAATGCCCAGGTGGCGAAATTGGTAGACGCACTGTGTTCAGGTCGCAGCGTTCGCAAGGATGTGCTGGTTCGAATCCAGTCCTGGGCACCACCCAAAAATGGTCAGCTTATGCCGGCCATTTTTTTTGTTTATATTTGTTTTTCATCCAGATTAAAAATGTAAAGTCTTATGTACAAATCTTTATTCTTCATTTTCTTGTCAATTGTAACTTTTTGTCCCTGCGCACAAAGTGCTGATAAAATCCACGACAATCCGGTCAGTGTGGTACAGGCCATTTTCAATGCCGCTAAAACCGGAAATTACGCTCAACTTGCCTCACTTTGCGATCCCTCACAAAAAGGCGACGGTGATACCAAAATGTTGTGCAGCATGAATGAGCAGGCTTCTGAAGTCAAACGCGAATTCAGAGAACAATTTAAAAAAGGCCGGGTGATCGGCAAAGCGCAAATTACCGGAGACGTCGCTCGGGTGAAGATAAAATTTGGAGCAGATGGTAAACAAGATGAAGAATTCAGGCTATTGCGAATTGAAGGTAAATGGTATCTGATCAGCTATTAGTATTTTTTTGATGTTTGCCGGCTATTGTTAATTTTTATTTTTTGATGAAACATGAATGTAAATGTTATTGCTTTTGCCATTGACGCCCACCACAAAACCAACCACCTCTACGATCATAAACCTTATGCAGTGCATCTGGCGATTGTTGCCCAGTATGCCATGAAGTATATCGCCTGTGTACCGGTGCATTTACAGGATGCCGTTTTATCCGCTTGTTGGCTGCATGATACCATTGAAGACTGTCGATTAAGCTACAATGATATTGTACAGATCGCCGGAAAAACAGTGGCCGACATCGTGTACGCTTTGACCAATGAAAAAGGGAAGAACCGACAAGAAAGGGCAAACGAATCTTATTATCACGGGATCCGCACATTAGCAGGGGCTACGTTTGTAAAGCTCTGCGATCGATTGGCCAATATTAAATACGCAAGCGAAATGCAAAGCCGCATGCTGGCGGTCTATAGCAAAGAACATCCTGCATTTATCGAAAATGTATTGTGCACATCAAGTGACCGCATTCTTTATCGTGATCTGCTCTCCGAAATGGACGAACTACTGGTGGCCAAATAAGTGGTGGCGCTATTTACATTATTTACGGTTTTTATTGCATGATCATTCACCAAGGCATGCCTTTTTGTTGATTAAGTGTAAGTTTGTACAGTGGGCTTTTTTTACCCGAATGAATATTTTTAACCCATGATCACATCAAAAAATATTTTACACCTACGAGAGAAAATTCTGCTCGATCCTCTCTTTTTTTGCAGTTATGAAAATGCGATGCATTGGGGTCGGCAATACCAGCAGATAAAAAACGAACGATTTTCGGTCAGTGATCATTTTCGCATGCTGATGATCAAAAATAAATGGGGGCGTCGTTCAGGATACGCTTTTTTACAGATCATTGCCGAAGACTACGAAAACAGTGTTTTACAAAATAATGAACTCAAGGCTGAACTTATGGATCTCGAAAACCGTATCCTGGGTCATTGTGCTTCGACAGACATAATTCGATTTTATCACGATCCGACGGACATCGACGAACTCGTATCCTATGTACGGAGTGGACGGTGGCTCAACGAAGATTTTTATAAAAAAGAATGTTGAGCTGAAATCCGATTTGCCGTATTGTTCGTAGGTATGGCAAAACTATTTTTATGAACAAAAAAATCAACGGGTTCTTAGCACTTTCCTGCGTGATGATCGCATGTTACTTTTCATCCTGTCGACGCGACGTTTATTTGCAACCCGACAATGTTACCAAACCGGATATTGAATTTTACGGACTAAGCAGCAACAATATGTTGATTCGTTATAATGCGAAAACGCTTGGTACACCCTTGTCGAAGACAGCGATCAGTGGCTTAGCGCCCGGGGAGAAAATTCTTGCCATCGATTTCAGACCGGCTACAGGTCAGCTCTATGGTCTTGGCGCAGGAAACAGATTGTATATCATTCAATTACCGGCTTGTAACGCCGTAGCGGTAGGCAATGCTGCCTTTACCCCCGCATTGTCGGGCGACCTCACAGGCTTTGATTTTAATCCAACCGTCGATCGGATTCGGGTGGTGACGTCAAGTGGCCAAAATCTTAGGCTACATCCTGAAACCGGTTTGGTGGCAGCCACGGATGCCAACCTGAATCCCGGAAATTATACCATCGGCGCAGCAGCATATACGAATAACCAGGCTGGTGCTTCCACAACTGAATTATATGATCTTGATCTCGGAACCGGTAAACTGTTGAAGCAAATGCCTCCAAATGATGGTGTGCTGGTTGAGGTTGGCTCACTGGATGTGATGACCAATGCAGCAAGCGATGCCGGCTTTGATATTGCTCCGGAAAATCGTGTGGCCCTGGCGACGTTCATGAACGATGGCTATCAGGCGCTACACCAAATCGACCTGAATACGGGCAAAGCCACTTTTCTCGGTTATCCCCTTGAAACCCTCATTGGCATTGCCATTCCGACACAACCGGTTGCCTACGCCACAGATATGATGAATAATCTGCAAATATTTAATTTTATGCAACCTGCTATACCGGTGAGCAAAACTATCAGCGGATTACAGCCGGGTGAAACAATTTTGGGTATGGATATGCGGCCGGCCACAGGACAGTTGTATGCATTGGGTAGCAGTAGTCGATTGTATATCTTAAACATGGCCACCGGAGCTGCCAGCATGGTGGGAATGCAGCCATTTTCCACTCCCCTGAGCGGCACTTCTTTTGGTTTCGATTTCAACCCGACTGTTGACAAGATCAGGGTGGTGAGCAATACCGGTCAAAACATGCGCTTAAACCCGGTAGACGGGAGTGTTACCGCAGTTGATGGAGCCTTACCGGGCAATACCATGCCGTCCTCTGCCGCTTATACACAGAATTTCTTTGGCGCCGTATCTACCACTTTATACGATATCGATCCGTTGAGCGATCGACTGTATAAACAATCACCACCAAACGACGGCATCCTGCTCGAGGTGGGCAAACTTGGTGTTGATATCATTAACGACAGTGGATTCGACATCGGCGGCATGTCTGGTAAGGCATATGCATTATTGCCAACCATTGGCGGAGTAAAAGTTTATATGATCGATCTCACAAGTGGTGTGGCTTCTCCCCTCGCTGATTACCCGAACGCTGTCAGCGGTTTCGCCATCGGATTGGGTTTTTAATTGTTTACTGATTGAACCATGTATTGTAAAAAGTCGGCTGTCAAGGCAGCAGGCTTTTTCATTTTTGGTCAACCGGTTTGCATTTTTGTATTGCTAAACCACTGTGCTGTTACTCCTGAAACTAATTGAAATGCACTCCATTTATTGCCGTTTTATTTTGTTTGTGTCAAATGTTCCTTATTTTTATCGGCATCATTGACATTCAAAAACAATGAAAACATTCCGGTTATGACAAAATTAAACTTACGACTTACCTTCATTTTCTTACTGTCGTGTTTTTCTATCAAGCAAACACATGCAACGGAGTACAAAGATATTGCTCCGATTCTCTATGCAAACTGTACCTCTTGCCATCATGCGGGAAGTATAGGATTTCCACTGACCGGCTATAGCGCTGTTTATCCGATGGGAGCCGCCATAAAAGTTGCGGTGAGTTCGAATCATATGCCCCCCTGGCCAGCCGATCCCAGTTATCGACATTATGTAAAGGAAAGAGTATTGAGTCAGGCTGATAAAACTTTGCTCATCGACTGGATCGATAATGGCATGCTGGCCGGAGATACAACACAAGCGCCCCCGGTGCCGGTGTATGCCGCAACCCAGTTGTATGGCACTCCCGATCTCGTACTCGATTTGCCTAAATTTATCAGTACGGCATCCACTGCCGATCATTATTATTGCATGAATGTATCACCGAATCTGGTACAAGACCGATATATCCGTGCGTTTGAATTTGTACCGGGCAATGCACCCATCATTCATCATGCCGTAATCACGATAGACACAACGGGAACAGCCGTTGATGATTTTTCCGGTGGCTGTTTTAATCAACAAGGTCAGGTTGGTATTGGTGACTATGCCCCGGGTATGGGACCGACAGTGCTTCCCGGAGTTGTGCCTACCAAATTTGGTTTTCGTTTAAAAGCCGGCGCAAAAATTTCTATCCAGATACATGTTCCTGAAGGATCTGCCGGTTTGCAGGATAGTTCACAACTCCGTTTATATTTTTATCCGGTGGGTGAACCGAATATTCGCGAAATGTTTTTCAATACCGTTTTGCAAAATTGGGTATTTTTTGTACCGGCCAACGATAGTGTGATCGTCAACCAAAAATATCCAAATGGTGCACAGGGTTTACCCATAGCGTTTTCCTTG
>CAZFKA010000127.1:4528-8917 GCA_964519155.1 uncultured Bifidobacterium sp.
GTACGGGGCATTCCCACATTCTCATAAAACTTGTACAGCGATCACCAATTATGCTTATAACAATGGCGATACCATACCTTTGATCAGAATCAATCACTGGGATTTTCACTGGCAGGGACAATACACATTTAAAAACCTGGTAAAAGTCCCGGCGAACTATCATCTTATGGCTGTTCATAAATTTGATAATACGGTCAACAATCCCGAAACACCCGATCATAATGTACCCGTGTTGCCCGGAACCAATACGTATGATGAAATGTTATTCGACAGCTACCTATTTACTTATTATCTTCCGGGAGATGAACTTGTCAATATTGATTCGCTTTTGCTGAACGATCCTTTGTTTTTTCCAACCGGTATAGTCGATATCGACAAGGTGATCAATACGGTCAGGGCATATCCAAATCCTTTCGACAACATCATCCATCTCGATTATCATTTAACGACATCACAGTTTGTTTCAGTGCAGATCTTTAATTCACTTGGCCAGGAAATAAAAGATATTTCACATCGCATTGAGGCCTCAGGTGATCATTCGCATGAATGGGATGGCAGAGACAATTCCGGTAAAAAGGTCAGTGCAGGGGTATATGTTTATAAAATTCAGGCGGGTCAAAAATCAACTTCCGGAAAAATATTCCTGAAGTAGAAAAGGCCAATCCTGCAGAGGGGGTGCTACATTCCTCAAAAGATCTGTGTTTTACGACGACCGACTCATTATAAATCGGGTAACTACCTTTTGCAATTCCCGCCACAGGATCAATCGTGTTACGGCATCTTCAAGCGGTTCGTCACCCTGCATCGCCTTGCTGATCTCGCTTTCCGGTATATCAACGCGATACAACATCGCATGCAGTTTTGTTCCCCGAGCCATCATGTTTGCAATTTGTGGTTGCAGTTGTGTAAACAATTCCCGGTAGGCTGTTGCCGTTTGTCCACTCCACGACAATACAATACCGTAGGCAGACAAATCTTTTTGTACCTGCGTTACACAATGGGCGATCATATCTGATTTGTTAAACCAATGGCTAAGCGAACCAGCATTGAGCCGTGGCAATTCTTCGTGAAATGAATTTTGTGCAGACACCTTTTATCTTTACGACAAAATTACCCCAAAAGAATGAGGGACGATAGTCTTCGTCAAAACAATCTTCGCAGCGGATTTATGATTTTACTCCTTTTTCTTCCCATACTTGCACCAGATGTACGAGGGTGTCAACGGCTTTTTGCATATCCTGTACACTCACAAATTCATGACGGGAATGTATTGCCATTTCACCGGTAAAAATATTCGGACAAGGCATACCCATATATGAAAGTCTTGATCCATCGGTGCCCCCGCGAATGAGGTGAATATTGGCTTCAACACCCGCACGCTTCATGGCTTCCCGGGCATAGTCCATAATGAAAGAACAGTTTTTAATGATATCCATCATGTTTCGGTATTGTTCATATACTGAAAATTCGTAGCGGGCTCCCGGAAACCGACTAACAACTTCTTTCAAAATTTGCTCTAAACGCGTTTCATGCTTTTGTAGATTGGCCGTTTCAAAATCTCTGATGATAAATTTCACAGTGGTTTTTTCGAGCGTGCCCTCGACACTGACCGGATGAACATAGCCTTCGCGATCGGCAGTGGTTTCAGGACTCCACTCATCACTCGGCAAGGCATCGATAAATGCTGCTGCGATCTTCATGGCATTCACCATTTTCCCTTTGGCGTAACCCGGATGGGCGCTGATACCATGAATAACAGCGGTAGCCCCGTCGGCACTGAACGATTCTGCTTCTAAAGCGCCCCGCTCTCCTCCATCAAGTGTATAGCCATATTGCGCCCCCAACTTTTCCATGTCTACAAATTCAACACCCCTCCCCACTTCCTCATCGGGTGTAAAAAGCAGGCGAATTTTTCCGTGTGGTATTTCGGGATGGTCGATAAGCTGTTTGGCGAAATCCATGATAATGGCTACACCGGCTTTATCATCAGCGCCCAGTAAGGTGAGCCCCGAAGCGGTAATGATATCATCGCCGATGCGTTGTTGTAAATAGGGATGTTGCGTTGTGGTAATGATCTGTGTCGGGTCGTCGGGCAATACAATATCTTGCCCTTGATACTGCGGATGCAAAATAGGTTTTACATCAGTACCACTGGCATCCGGTGCTGTATCCATATGGGCACAGAAACAAATTACGGGCACTTCTTTATCGGTATTGCTTTCAATAGTGGCATATACATACCCGTGGGCATCAAAATCAACTGCTGAAGCACCCATTTCTTTTAACTCTTTAGCCAGTATTGCAGCAAGGTCCTTCTGTTTTTCGGTACTGGGAAAACTGTTTGCATTCGGATCACTTTGCGTATCGATCTGTACATAACGCATGAATCTTTCTGCGACCGTATATTGTATGGACATATTTATTTTTTTAGTGGGTAAAGATACATACTGATTTGTATAAACTACTTTTGTATCATGGCAGAAATGAGTATAAGTAATATTTCGATGCAGGAGATCATCTCAGCAAGCTTTGCTTTGTTTGCAGTTATAGATGTATTGGGTTCTATACCGATATTGATCTCCCTAAAAAATAAAATGGGTGTGATCAGCGCTTCGAGGGCAACTGCGGTATCCGGTGCGCTGATGTTGATATTTTTATTTATCGGAGAGTATTTTTTACAGATCCTGGGGCTTGACATCAAATCGTTTGCCGTCGCCGGTTCAATTGTACTTTTTATTCTTGGACTCGAAATGGTCTTGGGTTGGGAATTCTTCAAAGGAGACAATAACCATAAGGTTGGATCGATTGTACCCATAGCCTTTCCGATCATCGCCGGGTCGGGTACACTTACGACAATCATGTCGATCAAATCATTGTTTCACGAATACAATATTCTCATTGCCGTACTCATCAACCTTGTCGTTATTTATATTGCATTAAAGAGTTTGCACTGGATCGAAAAAATACTGGGCCCATCCGGTTTGTTGGTAATCAGAAAATTTTTTGGCATCATCCTCATCGCCATCGCCGTTAAAATGTTTAAGACAAACATCGAACTGTGAGTCGGCACCCTGTGTCAAAACGTCTTTTCTTCCCACAAGATTTGATGATCGGAACCCGGCCCAAAAAAAATCTATTCAGGGTAGATGCCCGCGAAAGCACACACTGCAATGCTTACAGGCGAACTGCATTATCAACAATCAGTGAATAACTTTTAAGCAAAAAAATTTTTACCAACAAAAAAAAATATCTATTATTGTATTGGTTATAACACTTACTAACCCATAAATTCATAAAAAATCGGATGCAATTTTCATCCGATTTTTTTTTGACATCCCGAAACGCCCTATTGATAAGCCTTACAGACGATTCGCTTTTTTTCATTTGCTTAGGCTTGTGATCATTATTTTTTACTAACGGATCTATTTTTTTTCAACAATTATTTTTTTTTAGCCCTGGAAATATTTTTTTTACCTATGCTTACATCGAATGAAGTACTTTTATCGACGAAATTTTATTTGCTATGCTGCATTCAATGACCGGATTTGGAAGAGTGGAATTTAACGTGGATGATTATATCTGTTCACTCGAGATTCGTTCGCTCAACGGAAAACAATTTGAACTCAATACAAAAATTTCTCCGCTGCTGAAATTGTATGAAATTGAACTGCGCAATACCGTACAGAAACTACTGGTGAGGGGGAGTATTGAAGTCAGTATTTATTTAAAACAACATGGTGTTGCCAAACCCATGACGGTAAATACCGAACTGGCAAAATATTACTACGACTCAATACTCAAAATCGCCGATGAACTCGGACTTGAAAAAAAAGATATTCTCGCCTCGCTGATGCGTATGCCTGAAGTGGTTTCCAATGTCAGTGATACCCTTGATGAAACCCATTGGCAAATTATTGCTGAGCAGGTAGTGGAAGTCTGTGCGATCCTCAACCGTCATCGCGCAGCAGAAGGTGTCATGCTCAGTAAACATATCCTGCAAAATATCGAAAACATCAGGGAGGCTTGTTTGCGTGTTGATCCCCATGAAAAAAGCCGTATCGACAGAATTCGCGAAAAACTGAATTCATCGGTGCAAGAATATTTTCAGCATGGCAAAGTTGACCAAAACCGACTGGAACAGGAGATTATTTTTTATGTAGAAAAACTCGATATCACTGAAGAAAAAAACCGGCTTGCCCATCATTGCGATTATTTCATCGAGTTGCTGCACGACGATCACATGATCAAAGGAAAAAAACTTGGTTTTATTTTGCAGGAAATTGGACGCGAAATCAATACCATGGGATCGAAAGCCAATGATGCGGATCTCCAAAAAATCGTGGTGATGATGAAAGATGAACTTGAACAGGCAAAAGAACAACTATTAAA
>CAZFKA010000128.1:0-8725 GCA_964519155.1 uncultured Bifidobacterium sp.
GGAGATAACACCGTGCAATTGGTGATTGTTGACGATCAACTGAATATATTGAAACAAATCAGTCAGCTATTTTCTGATAAAGAATACTATATCGCCGATGAAGCAGCGGTGTCCGACAATGGCATTCCCTATTTGCTGGCCACCGACAAAAGCAATAACCGCAGCAATTTCGAGGAATTGAAGGTATTAAGCGTCAGCGGCATGTCGAAAGATTTGCTGGTATTTCCGATATCGCTCGAAAAGCATTACTTGAATGATCTGCAGATCGTCGTCGACAACAAAAACACCAGGGTTTATATTTCGGCTTTTTTTGCAGATGGCAAATACAGTAATCCCCGCGGTGTTTACTTTTCAACATTCGACGAAAAATCGCAATCGACCGGTAGTATTCATTTCATACCCTTGGCTTTACAAATTTCACGTGGAAACGCAGATTTGAAGGATATCAAAATGCGAAACATGTTTGTCAAAACCGATGGCGGCATTGAAATCGTGGCCGAAAAATATTATCAAAATGTGCGTACCTTGAATTCAATAAATCCCATCATGAACTCAACTTTTGTTACCGGGCCTGACAATAGCCGCACCGTAACAGAATATTATTACGATGAGATCTATGTTTTTAATTTTAAAATCGAAGGTGCTTTGTCGTGGAGTCAAACGATCTTGAAGGAACAATTGACCACTGATGATGGGGGAATCTTTTCTTCATTTTTTGCTTTTCGTTATCCTTTGGGCAATGCGTATATTTTTAACGACCTGAGTACAAAAAACACCCGATTGCTGGCCTGTTATGTTTCAGCGAAAGGCGAAATGAATATGAAAGAAATTCAGACCAATGAACAACTCGACGATTGGAGTTTAATGCCCCGCTCAGCGATGCAATTGTCGAAAGCTCATATTGTGATTCCCTGTGTCATGAAAAACTATGTAAGTTTTTTGAAACTAACTTTTTAATCGCCCTTTGCTTTGTTACAAGTTTTCAGAAACAATAATATATCAGCCTACATTGCTCTGTTGTTGATTGCCTTTGGGTGCAAACTAAAATATCTGTTACATCCCGAATACCTGAGTATGGAACCGCAGGCATTCAGGGGTTTATTTTTTAACATGAACAATATTGCGGGTTTTATGGAACAGCACTCCCGCCTGTTCATCTTTTTATCCATATTGTTTCAGTATGGATTTGCAATATACCTGAATACTACAGTCATCAGGCAGAAAATGTATGGTTACAAAAACCACTTTTCGGGGCTGATGTTTTTACTCATCACATCGTTTCTACCTCAATTCAATTATTTTTCCGGCGCGATGATCGCCAATATGCTGTTGTTTATGGCTTTTGCAACCGTATTGCAGGTAAGCCATGTGTCGCAACCACGCAAAGCTTGTTTCAATCTGGGTTTGCTCATCAGTCTGGCCGTCTTTTTCTATTTTCCGGCTATTGTTCTGCTGCCGGTCTTTTTGTTGTTTACGTGGCTGTTGCGTCCTTTTATTTTACAAGAACTTGTCGCCGGGCTTTTGGGGTTTCTCACACCGTTTTACTTTGCTGCAGCATGGTTGTATATTACCGGCAATAAGGCTGCCCTCAACGCACAACTCAACTTTCAATTCAGTTTACCGGCGAAGCTGGTCAATAAAGTCCCCCTGGCTGTTTTTGCAGGTGTTTGTTTCATCGGCTTTTTGTATAGTTTGTTTGTTTACCGGCAAAATGCATTTAAATTGGCCATGCTGGTGAAAAAAAAGTGGCGTCTGGTCAATGCCTGGTTGTTTTTCGCCTGTTTATGTGTTTGTTTTTCGCCTGTTTTTCCACACACATATCTAATTATCGCTTTGACCCCTTTTTGCATTTTATTAAGCCAGTCTATGCATAATCGTAAGGAAAATATGAATATATTTACCTTCTTTTTTCTCTTGATATCCTTGCTCTGTACGCAGTGGATATTTTTAAAATAAAGGTATACGACATGAAATTTGGTATCGTTGTGTTTCCGGGGTCAAACTGCGACAGGGATATGTATTATGCATTAAAGAATGATGCTCAACAGGAAGTTGTGATGCTTTGGCATAAAGACAAGGACCTCAGTGCTTTTGGAAAGGATGATTGTATTATTTTGCCCGGCGGCTTTTCATATGGCGATTACCTGCGTTGCGGTGCCATTGCCCGTTTCAGCCCTATGATGGAAAGCGTGATCGCACATGCTGAAAATGGTGGCAAAGTATTGGGTGTTTGCAATGGTTTTCAAATCCTTTGCGAAGCCGGCTTATTGCCCGGAGCCCTGCTACTCAATGATCATCAGCTCTTCACCTGTAAAAATACATTTATCAAAAGTGAAAATGACGCGTCAGCGATAAACCGCGAATTGAAGGGTCAGGTATTGACCATCCCGATAGCGCACGGCGAAGGCCGTTATTTTGCACAAGCGAGTGTGATCGATCATTTGGAAAAAAACAATCAGGTTATTTTTAAGTATTGCGACGAACAAGGAAACACTGCAATGGACAATCCAAACGGTACAACCCACAATATTGCGGGTATCTGTAACGAGGGTCGAAACGTATTTGGCATGATGCCTCATCCTGAACGAGCCTGCAGTGCAATTTTGGGCAATACTGACGGTCTGAAGATTTTTCACAGTATCATCAATAATTAAACGTAAACAACTGCGCCATGAAATATAGTTTTCTTCTGCTTTTTTGCTTCATGAGCTTTGCAATGTCTGCCCAATTTTCAGTCGGTGGCCGGGCGGCTTCTTTTGATGCTTCGCATGTCAACTGGAACTTTTCGGTCAGCAAAAGTAGCGACAACAAAGTCACTATAGAGGCTATTGCAAACCTTGAAAGCGGGTGGCATATTTTTTCATCAACCCCCGGTGGAGATGGAAGTCTGACAGCGACAGCATTCGAAGTTGATCAACTGGCCAAATTAAAAATACCCATTGAAGCCACTGAAAGCGGTAGTGCGATCAACAAAAATCTGGATGGCGTAGGTGAAGTAAAGTATTATGAACACAGGGCTATTTTCAAAATTTCTTTCGTGGCGCCGGGCGATATCCAAACGTTTAGCGGGAACATCAACTTCCAGATCTGCAATGACGTCATGTGTATGGCTCCCACTACAAAATCCTTCAGTGTAACCCTAAAATAAAAGCATGAAGCACACACTTACGCTTGCCGTCTTATTTCTGCTGGCTATACAATCATTTGCCCAGATCAAAAAGCCCATCCATTTTGCCGGCAGTGCAAAAATAATCAATGAATCAGAAGCTGAATTGATCCTTACGGTAAAGCTCGACATGGGTTGGCTTTTTTATTGTTTCGAACGGGGTGGCTATGGGTTTTTGGTTCCACCTGTTATTACCTTCGAAAAAAACGGCGATATCACGCTTGTTGGCAAAGTGACTGAGAACGGGAAAAAGATCACCGAAGATGTAGAAGGCGTGGGTACGATCTTTTATTTTAAAAATGAAGTTCGCTATATTCAAAAAGTAAAGTATAAAAAGAAAGGAAAAATCAACGGAAATATTTTTTACAGTGTATGCGACGATAAAGGTTGCCTGCCGCCTACCGATCAGGCATTTACGGTTGATATGACCGCTGCGGCAGACACAGCGGCCCCCAAAACAGATACGGTAGACAAAGCAACAGCACAGGCAATACCCGATTCAAGTAATAAAACAAGCGAAACGATTGCATTACAGGCCGATGATACCAGCGGCAATACTGGCGCTGCGGGGAAATATGGCATGTACGGTACACCTGTCGGTGATTGCGGCGAAACACAACAAGAAGAATTGTCGATGTGGACAGCATTTGTATATGGCGTGCTGGGTGGTTTGGCGGCTTTGTTTTTTCCTTGCACGTTACCGATGATTCCCATGACCATTAGTTTCTTTTTGAAAGGCAGCGGCGACAAACGCACCGGGATAAAAAGAGGAGTCATGTACGGATTTAGTATTTTTCTCGTATATTTTTTACTGAGCCTGCCTTTTTTGTTTTTGGGTTGGGGAGGAAATGCGCTGCATTCTTTTTCAGTAAATGTTTGGGTAAATCTGCTGTTCTTTGTGGTATTCATCATTTTTGCCTTTTCATTATTTGGCTTCTACGATATCAGTTTACCGTCGTCTATCAGCAGCAAAGTAGATGCAAGAAGCAGTGTCAGCAGTATGGGGGGAATATTTTTTATGGCGTTGACGTTGGCCATTGTTTCCTTTTCGTGTACCGGTCCGATTTTGGGCTTGGTATTAGGCAATATCAGTAATTCAAAACTCATTACACCGGCGATGTCGGGCTTCGGAATTGGTTTGGGTATTCCATTTGCTTTGTTTGCCATGTTTCCTAATTTGCTGAAAGCCTTACCTAAGTCCGGCGGATGGTTAACCGTGTTGAAAGTGGTATTTGGCTTTATTGAACTGGCTTTTGCCTTAAAGTTTTTATCGAATGCCGATCTGGTAAAACAATGGGGATTGCTGAAGAGGGAGTTGTTTATCGGTCTGTGGATTCTTGTGCTTGTGCTCATGGCCCTTTATCTCTTGGGTAAATTTAAGATAAAAGAAGACCCCACTTTTAAAAGTACGCCCACGATGAAGGTGTTAGCCCTGTTAACGATGTTGTTTGCCGGCTACCTGTCGCTTGATTTTTTTGGAAAGGAAATCAGTTTGGTGAGTGGCTTTCCTCCTCCTAAATTTTACAGTTATTTTTATAAAAAAGAAAAACTCGAGAAAGGCAGTACCGCCAGAACCCATCAGTTAAATGGCGTAAAAATTTATTTATACCTCGAAGATGCTTTGGCAGAAGCTAAAAAACAACACAAGCCCGTCATGATCGATTTTACCGGCTGGGCCTGTGTCAATTGCAGAAAGATGGAGGAGAATGTGTGGACCAAACCCGCCATCAACCGACTTTTGAGTGATCAGTATATTATTGCATCCTTGTACGTAGATGAACAGATCGAATTACCACAAAACGAACAATTTGCGTCGCCATTCCTGAATGACGGATTCGCGAATACGGTTGGTGAAAAATGGATCGATCTTTCGCTCAGACATTTCAATGCGGCAGCACAACCCTTTTATGCCCTGATAGACCCGGTGAGTAACCGAATTCTCAATACTCCGCGAGGATATACTCCGGCAGAAAACGATTATGCTAAGTTTCTTGAATGCGGCCTGAAAAATTATAAGAGTCTGCATTAGTTTTTATTTTCTTTAACAGTCGTCTTTTTATGGAAAATCCCGGGCAGAATCATCGGGCGGAAAATTTTTTCTATGCAATCTGTCGCTCAAAAAATTATTCGCTCAGTTTTTGTCAAAATTTTTTTCTGGGTCCCCCTCATTTTTTTCAGCTGTTTATTGGTATACAATACGCTCCCTTATTTCTCTTTCCATAAGGAATTTAGCTTCATCCAGGAAAGAAGACTGTTGTTTCAACTCCCCATTTATTCATTTTGTTTTTACACGCATATCGCAGCCGGTTCATTTTGTATACTGTCTGCGATATTGCAATTTTCACACTATCTCCTGAAAAAACAAACGGCGATACATGTCTGGAGTGGTCGACTGTATGTTTTCGTTGTGTTGATCATCGGCGCCCCAACCGGAATGTTCATGGCCTTTTTTGCCAAAGGCAGTGATATGGAAAGAGCCTTGTTTATGGTAATGGCCATCATTTGGTTTTACACCACTGCCCGCGGTTTACAAACCGTGTTGGAAAAAAATATTCTTGCGCACAAACAATGGATGATGCGGAGTTATGCCATGGCAATGACGGCCGTGACCTTTCGCATCTATCACATCTTCTTTTATGCCATAGGATGGTCTCATCTCGAAAACTACGAGATATCTCTCTGGATCAGCGTTATCGGCAATATTGTTTTCGCAGAAACTATTATTTTTTTTCAAAGCAAACATTACTTCAAATCCTTCACAACATAAATTTAATCCATCATGAAATCAATCATCATCATCAGCACGATGCTATTTGTAACTGCATCTTTTGTGGGTATCGGAAACTATATGCGTTACAACGATTCGTTCCGGCAAAAAGGTTTATATGCCGAAGCAGCAGAATCACACACAACTACAGATGCAATATCCGAAGAAAATACGCCCAACCATACGGACACAACCACAAATGATCAATTATCGCCCAAAAAAGAAGAAAAGCGAGACCTTCCCGTTGAAGATCAGGAGAATAATCTTCATCGGCAAAACCAGACAAATCGGGGTAAAAAGAGCAGTAAGCAACAAAAGCCTGTGGTTCTGCATGCAGCAAAAAAACCATTGGATAGAGAGATCGATTTTAAAGATTTTTCCCGCGCACCACTTACGGATTATCCGCGCGCAGCGGTCAGCGAAGAAGCTGCAGCAGAAACCGTTGTGGAACCTGCCGTAATTTCTGAGGCTGAAGAATAAAAACAAATCTATCTTTATGACGTATTCAAGTCATGCGTCTACCCGGGAATCAGTTTTTTAACCTGTATTATTTTTTTACAGGTTTTTTCGTGCTTGTTGTCTTCTATTTTTCGGCACATCAGGCCATGCTGATCGATGATGGTTTATCAGGTATTTGGGAAATCAAAACACGGGGTCTTGAGGGGTATTGGCGCAGTTACGGGTTTGAGAATTTTTATTTCGGACATTATGCGGTTGTAGCCCTGCTGTATGCTGTTTTTGGTCTGCACTCCTTGCCTTGGTTCTTGTTTTTTGCAGCCATGCATGCCTTGAATGCAACATACATCCGCATCTTTTTCACCAAGATATTTTCAGGCACGCAAGCGAACAGCCGAGCCACTCAAATGGGAATTTTTGTCTCATTGCTTTTTCTGCTATCCCCTTATCAGTCTGAAAATATTGTATGGGCGGCTACCTCACATTACTCGCTAAGCTTGTTTGTATTGTTGATTTTGGCTAACGACCTGATCGACAAGATACAGGGTGAAAGCGGGATGCCTATGTTGTTGTTTCATTTTCTGTTTTTGTTTAGCCTTGTAACCCTCGAAATCAGTTTCCTTTTTCCCTTATTGCTGGCTTTTCTTTGGCTCTTTTATCATCGTATTGGTAAGAACCGCTTGCCATGGCGCAGCTATTCGCTCAAAATATTGCTTCCGCAACTTCTTTTCATCGGGGCTTACCTCTGTTTTCATCAATTGGTTTATCAATCGTGGTTACCACACGACAGAGCGGTACACGGTACCCCCTATTCGGTTTCGCACGCCGTGACCACATTGGCGCAACAAATCGTAAAACTATTTGGGTTTGTTCATTTTCTTGACTATCGTCATCGCGAGGAGATCTATACGGCGCTGCTTCACTGGAAAAAAGTACTGTTGCTACTAGCTGTCCTATCAACCTTAAGCGGATTATTGCTGTACAAAAAAGGAAAGGCCCATTTTTTTACTGGCTCATTTCTTTTGTTGAGTGCTTTGTTGTTGTATGCGCCATTTTTGCGATTGTATTTTATGTACCTGATGCGGATAGAAAATGACCGTTACAATTATTTCGCATCGGTTTTTCTGTTTGCCCTATTTGTTTATTTGTTGTTTCATATACCCAACTACCTCCGTTATACCCTTGTCAGTCTTTATCTGATTGCCTTTACTGTTTGTTTGTTCCCTGTAATCAGTGCGCGAAAACATAGTGCACGTTTGCATCATGCTTTTACTGAACAACTCGATGCTCAATCGACGAAAGGAAAAATTTATTTGTTGAATGTTCCGGCATCCTGCAAAGATGCTTATGTTTTTCGCTCCGAAGGCCGATTGGGAATTGCCCTGCAAACGCTGTATGGGAAAGACCTTTTCGATCGTTTGGTACAAGTTGCCTGGTACAACGCGCAAAGCGAAAACGACCATTTTACAGTCAGTAAACTTTCGCCCTTAGGTTTTCGGGTCGAACGAAAGACCGACGGTGTTTGGTGGATGTACCAAAGCATTGGCGCCTCCGATTATGAAAATGATCTGTATCGCTTTACCCTGAATGAATGGGGCGATTATGTGTTGTCGCTAAAAGAACCCTTGCACCCCGGCGATCAATTGCTGCTCTACGACCGGGGAAAATTCATTCGGGTTAATGATTATTGACCCAGGTTTATGCCAGACCATCCCCCACTGCAGGGATGAAAAAAATCGCAAGCAATTTGCATCCTCGGATTCTGGTTGTAAATTTACTGATAAGGATGCTTAGCCCGGATATTTACCGATCGCCCGTTTTTAGATTTTTTGCTTTTCAAACAACGGATTTGTTTCATTGACCGTCATTAAGTTGACCCATGCTAACAAAGAATAATCAAACCCTTACCTATGCAAACAAAATTTATCCTTCTTTTCTTTTTTATTGGCTTTTCGTTTCCGCTACACGCGCAGATCAGTGGTACCGTATTCAGAGATTTTAATAACGATGGCATTATGCAGGCCGGCACTGAACCGGGCGTATCGGGTGTGACGGTAAACGCTTATGATGCGAATAATACGGTGATCAATACAACGGTATCTGCCGCAAATGGTACCTATACCTTACCCTTTACCTCAGCGGTACGTATCGAATTTGAACTCGCTCCGGGACCCTTTTGCAGCAATACCAGTGCCGATTATACCGGGGTCGCTGCGGCGGGCAACAATGTTCGTTTCGTCAATGCGAATACAGCAAATCTCGACTACGGGGTGCAAAATCCCGACGCCTCTTATGTAACAGCCGCCCCGCTGGTGTGTCTGCCCCACTTTAACCGG
>CAZFKA010000129.1:0-8711 GCA_964519155.1 uncultured Bifidobacterium sp.
TTACATGACAGTGGAGAAAATATTTTGCTGTCAATCTACCTTTTTAGCCGTTTTAGCCAATGTCCGACTGATGAATTCAGCTTTTGTGCTTTTAATTCCCCCAGGAAATTTTTCGTTACCCGCAGCTACCAGCCTGTAAAAAAATTTATTTGGCTTTTTTTATTATATATTACATTTGCAACTCACTTTTTTAACCCCTAACAAAAACCCGACAAACACATGCCATACCTTTTTACTTCGGAATCGGTATCAGAAGGACATCCGGATAAAGTTTCAGACCAGATTTCTGATGCACTGATCGATCATTTTTTAGCCTATGACCCTAAGTCGAAAGTTGCTTGTGAAACCCTGGTAACAACAGGGCAAGTGGTATTGGCGGGCGAAGTGAAATCAACTGCCTATCTGGATGTTCAGGAAATAGCCCGTGAAGTCATTCGCAATATCGGATATACCAAATCGGAGTATATGTTTGAAGCGAATTCCTGTGGTATTTTATCCGCCATACACGAGCAAAGTGATGATATCAACCGTGGTGTGGATCGTACTACGCGAAAAGAAAGTTTTGAAACCAAAGCCAATGCTCAGGGCGCCGGCGATCAGGGAATGATGTTTGGTTATGCCACCCGTGAAACCGACAACTATATGCCATTGGCACTTGATCTGTCGCATAAAATTTTGCAGGAACTATCAAAAACAAGACGCGCAGGCAAAGAACTTCGATATCTGCGTCCTGATGCTAAAAGTCAGGTGACAATCGAATACGACGACAACAATACGCCGGTTAGAATCGATACGATTGTCGTGTCGACACAACATGATGCTTTTGATAAAAGTGATGCTAAAATGTTGGAAAAGATCAAAAACGATATCATCAGCATTATCATCCCGCGTGTAAAAAAACAGTTGAAACCTTCCCTACAAAAACTGTTCAACGACAAAATTACCTATCATATCAACCCAACGGGAAAATTTGTGATCGGCGGCCCGCATGGCGATACCGGATTGACCGGACGAAAGATCATAGTGGATACTTATGGAGGTAAAGGTGCACATGGTGGTGGCGCATTCAGCGGTAAAGACCCGAGCAAAGTTGACCGAAGTGCAGCCTATGCAACGCGACATATCGCAAAAAACCTTGTAGCAGCAGGTCTTTGCGACGAAGTACTGGTACAGGTTTCCTATGCAATCGGTGTGGCTAAACCTTGTGGCTTATTTATCGATACCTATGGAACAGCCAAAGTTGACAAAACTGATGGAGAAATTGCCCGTATCGTTGAAAAAATATTTGATATGCGTCCTTATGCTATCGAACAACGTTTAAAACTACGCTCGCCTATTTATCTCGAAACCGCTTCATATGGACATATGGGTCGTGAAAATAAGATCGTCACCAAAACATTCAATAAAGGAAAAGCGAATGAAAAGAAAGTGTCGGTTGAATTGTTTACCTGGGAAAAATTGGATTATGTTGCCCAAGTGAAAAAGACATTCGGTCTCAAATAATTTTATTGCCATAAAAAAAAACGTCTGCAGCAATGTGGACTTTTTTTTTATCCACTCGAAAATCTGAGGTAAAAAACAAGCTAGGGTAAAATCATGATCGGGCAATTACTGATCACCCATGTATACAATTCATCAATTTCATAATTCGAAACAGCAATGCAACCAATGGTCCAGTCGGTATTCAACAATTCGCGTTCCTGACTCTTAACATGTTTGTTTGGGAAACCATGAATTTTAATATCCCCACCAGGCAATTTATTTTGATTGATTGCAGAAAGCGAATCGGCCATGGACGGATAGGAAATACCCAGATTGGCATGGTATGCGCTAATGCGCGAGCGGCTGTTGATGTAGTAATGCCCTTCGGGCGTTTTCATATCACCTTCAAACTGCTTGGGTCCGATGGGTTCCATCCCTAAGGAGATCATGTATTTCTTTACTTTCGTACCCCGATGGAAAGTTTGCATTTCCCGATTCGCTTTATACACAACAATGCTATCGATGGAATCAGTTACAGCCGTAAAAGCTTCGTAATAATTGTCTCTGCGGTGCGTCTCCTGTGCCCGGGCATTTATACAGCCCAACAAAAGACTAAACAATAAAATGCATTTCACGGGTTCTGCTATTTAATACAACGGCGCAAAAATAGCTGAACAAGCCTTACAAATTTGTTAAACCACTGTTTTAACGCCTCAGGACAAGTTGAATAACGAAAGCACCGGTTAAGCGGACAAAGAATCATTTGAAGCCTGTACGCGGTCAACGTGTATATTTGCATACTAAGCGTCGACATCTATATGGCAACAGGCATGCCTCCCCGATACACTGAAACTTCCAATCCCGACGGGGAGAAACACCGCGTTTTGATGCTGGCACTTTATACCGCGCAGGAACTGGAATGGGATGTACAATACCTCAGCAAAAATGGTATCATTGCCTTTACGCAAAATCAGTCCCCGGCCTTCAATGCACAGATTAAAGTAATTGTGAGCGATCACAATATGAAGGTTATTAGCGCCTCAACCGGCCATGAGTATTTTGATTTGGGGAAAAACAAAAAAACCGTCGGGAGGTTTATGGAGAAATTTACAACACTCAAATCCTCGTACAACAATGAATTACTCGACAGCCGGTATGCAGAGATCGAAGGGAGATTATGGGCAGATGAAAATGACATCCTACTCCAAGCCGAACCCGCGTCGCTCGAATTATTCAGCGACTTACTGGCACTATTTAAACCTAGCGGGCAGTATTTTGTTACGCCCATGATACTGAATATCAATCTTCTGATTTATTTGATCATGATCGCTTTTGGGGCAGATTTAATGTCGCCCGACGGAGATACACTCTTGCAGTGGGGAGCGAATTACCGGCCTGCGGTTGAAGCCGGAGAATATTGGCGCTTGTTTACCTGTTGCTTTATTCATATCGGTGTGCTGCATCTTTTGCTGAATATGTATGCACTCATTTATGTCGGTATTCTTATTGAACCCATACTTGGTAAAACACGTTATATATTGGCCTATGTTTTAACAGGCATTGCGGGAAGTATGACGAGTATCGGATGGCATCCGCTTACCATCAGTGCAGGCGCATCCGGAGCCATTTTTGGCATGTATGGTGTTTTTTTAGCCTTACTTTTCAGCAGTGTAGTCGAAAAAGCAACAAGAAGACCATTACTCATTAGTATGATCATTTTTATCGTTTATAATTTGATGAACGGACTCAAGGCACAGGTTGACAATGCAGCGCACATCGGTGGACTATTGTGTGGCATTTTAATCGGATTTATTTACATCCCTTTGCTGTTGAAAAATAAAAAATCAACAATAAACGATTCTGCCCTGTCTATAATGTGCTGCCCTTTGCTAACAATTGCATGCAGTTCCCTTATTCTTTTTTCCGGTAAACCTGTTTATTTATTTTCTTAAAAGATCCTTCATGCTGAGAACGATTCTGCTATTAGTGGCTTCCAATATATTTATGACCTTCGCCTGGTAGGGTTTCCTAAAAGACAAGAACATTCCGCTGTGGAAGGCGATAGTACTGAGTTGGTTCATTGCTTTTTTTGAATATTGCCTCATGGTGCCTGCCAACAAACATGGCTATGCCAGTGGCATCAACGGGTTTCAACTCAAGATCATACAAGAAGTGATAACGCTACTGGTGTTTTCCGTTTTCGCTGTGCTCTATCTCCGCGAACCGATGAGGCTGAATTATCTGCTAAGTTTCATTCTGCTGTTGGGGGCGGTTTATTTCGCCTTTAAAAAATAAGAACAGATCGCTGCGAAACAGTATATTTGATTCTCATTAAAATAAAATCCTATGATCGCTAGTGTAATCGTCTTGGCCGTCGTGCTGTTGATCAGCCTGTTCGTTATCAATGTTTATAATGGCCTCACCAAGGCACGCGTGTTGGTGAAAGAAGCATGGAGCGGTATCGGTGCCTATCTGCAACAACGCAACGATGTTATTCCGAATATGGTTGAAATTGTAAAAGGGTATACCGGACACGAAAATGCTACGTTGGTAGAAGTAACAAAATGGCGAAACAAAAGTGCTATGGCCACTACCCCGACTGAACAGAATGAAGCAAGCGCCGGCTTAAGTCGTGCCCTCATCGATTTGTATCAGGTTAGCGAAAATTATCCTGACCTGAAAGCCAACCAGCACTTCTTGCAATTACAACAGGATCTGGCGAAAATTGAAAATGATATCAACCAGAGTCGCCGGTACTATAATGGCACAGTGCGAGAATTCAACCAGCAACGAGCCGTATTTCCGCGCAATATTGTTGCCTCACTTTTTGGTTTCAGCGACGAAGTATTTTTTAAAGAAGACGAAGCAGCCCACACCGCACCCAAGATCAGTTTTTAATTTGATATGAATGTCCGAACTTATTTTATTGCGTTAGCCGGCCTTTGCTTGCTGTTGTCATTACAGAGCTTTTGCCGAAATTATGCATTTCACCCTGTTGCCGATCGACTATTGAGCGACTCAGCCTACCGGACGATTATTATTGACCAAATTTATCAGCTACGACCAAACAATCGTTTGAGCAAAATCGATTGTGAAGCGAATGTCGATGCGGGCCGAGAATCTTTTTTGCAACTGGCCACACCACACATCACACGAAAATTCAACGAAACGGCAAAGCGTTTTGGGAAAACGATTCCAAAAGATCGCATAGCCTCACAATTGTTCGAAAATGCATTGCGCAATGCGGTAACAGTGAGCATCAGGCAAAACAAAAACCTCGCGGAAAATCTCTATCAAAAGAATGAAAATGACAGAATACTTTCCTTTCATAGCCGTATACACTTGCAAAAAAATGGACAGATCCGTGTTAGTGAAACCATCAAGATTGCGAATTACAGTAGCAAGGATGCCAAGGATAATAACAGCATTCGAAGAGGCATTACCCGCGATTTTCCAACAAAATATGAAACCCCACAAGGGTTAGTTTCCAGTGTACCCTTTGAACTAATCAGTATCACCCGCAATGGCAAAGCCGAACCCCACAAAGAAGAAAAGATCGACAATGGGATCAGAATATTTTGTGGACGAAGTGATTACTTTCTTGAAGAAGGTATGCATGAATATGTGATCGAATATCAAACGGCCAAACAATTAAAATTTCATCAAGACCGCGACGAATTTTATTGGAACGTTAGTGGTAATGGCTGGGATTTTACGATCGATAAAGTAATAGCAGATATCGACTTCCCGGAAGGGGCTCACCTGACTGAACTCAATTGTTATACCGGTGCTCAGGGAGAAAACGAAAAAAATTGTCATTACCAAAAAATATCCGGCAATCATATCACGTTCATCACTGATCAACGATTGCAGCGCAAACAGGGACTGACCATTTCGGTATCAGTTCAAAAAGGAATATTCAACAATACGGATACCGGATTGGCCCAATTCATTGCGTTTGCGAAAGACAATCTGTTGCTGGTTACTATTTTTCCGGCCGTCTTGATTTTGATCATGATCCTGTTTCTTTATTGGTGGAAAGTGGGTCGTGATCCTCGAAAAGGTGTCATAATCCCCTCTTTTACCCCCCCTGACAATTTATCGCCTGCAGCAGCCGGATACTTATTTCACGAAGGATATAACGACAAAATTTTCTCAGCCGCATTGATCGATCTTGCCGTGCAGCACAAATTAAAAATACAGGTCGACAAAGAAGGCTTGATCTTTAAAAACAATGTGTACACTTTTCTTCCACCGGAATCAATAGCCGACGAATTGGATCGTGACACCACTGAACAAGCAGTCTACGGATTTAGTGCCGATGAATTATTTGGAACAAAGATTGTGCAGGGCAAATATGATGCAGATTTTGCTTCCATCAGAAATTCATTCAAGAAACACATCGAAAAGCAAATCATCGGCGAAGAAGAACAGCCCACGAAAAGTGGTTTGCTAAAGTTAAACAATACCCATATCGGTTTAGGTTTCCTGTTTTTATTTTTAACGAGCGTCGCTGCATTTATCTATGCACTAATCACCCGGCCACCGGTTAAAACCCTCGTGTATATCGCAGTGGCTTTGTTGATCGGTTTTATATTGCAGGCTTTCTTTACCCGTATCGTAAAAGCACTTACAAAAGAAGGTCGACGCCTAGCCGACCTTGTACTGGGATTTAAAATGTATTTGGAAACCGCGGAGAAAAATGAATTAGACTTAATGAATCCGCCTGAAGAAAATCTGCAATTGTTTGAGCGCTATCTCCCCTATGCTGTTGCTTTGGGTGTAGAAAACCGATGGTCAGCACGATTTAAAGCCGTGATCGAACGTTCACTTGCCGAAGGGTATCAACCTTCCTATTATAGTTTCACCGGCCATTCAGGATTTTCAGGATCAGCCAATTATTTTGCGGCTGACTTGAGCAGCGGCTTATCCCGTTCGGTGGCATCAGCATCAACGCCACCATCAAGCAGTGGCAGTAGTGGCAGTGGTGGTGGTGGATTTTCAGGCGGCGGTGGCGGCGGCGGCGGCGGTGGCGGTTGGTAAAGTCGATTACCCCGACACAATTTTTTTACAGTACATTTGACAAAATGTATTTCCCTTGAAGCAGGTTTTTTGTAGCATCATCACCATTGGCGATGAATTACTCATCGGTCAAACCATCGACACCAACTCCGCTTGGATCGCACAGCATTTAAACCCAATCGGCATTATGGTTCGCAGAAGAATTGCGGTTGGCGACGACAAACGGGAAATAGTGAATGCACTCGAACAGGAACGCGTACATAGCGATATACTGATTCTTACCGGTGGATTGGGTCCTACCTCTGACGATATAACCAAGCCCTTGCTCTGTGAGTATTTTGACACCCATCTTATCGAAAATGCTGAAGTTCGTGAACATGTCGTCAATTTTTTCAAACGACGAAATCGTCCCATGCCTGAGGTTAATTACCTGCAAGCAATGGTACCGGCCAATTGCACTGTACTGTTTAACGCAGTGGGTACCGCACCCGGTATGCTTTTTCATGATAAAGGGACGGTCATCATTTCACTTCCCGGTGTGCCCAGCGAAATGCAATACTTAATGCTGACACATGTTTTGCCTGTATTAAAACAACATTTTCAAACCACAGCATTTCAACACCGCACGTTAATGACCGTTGGAGAAGGTGAGAGTATGGTTGCACAACGTCTTATGGCTTTCGAAAAACAGTTGCCACCAAACATCAAACTTGCCTACTTGCCACAGGTCAATATTGTTAAACTTCGACTTAGTGCCACTGATGTGGATGAAGCAACACTCGATCGTATTTTCGTTTCGCTGCAGCATGAGGTTGATGATATTTGCTTTGCCCATACCGATACCGATCTTGAAACTGTAATCGGGCAATTATTGTGTACAAAAAATAATACATTGTCGATGGCGGAAAGTTGCACCGGCGGGACACTTGCAGCCCGTATCACTTCAGTAAAGGGTTCATCGGCGTATTTTACCGGCGGTATCGTTGTGTACAGTATTGCCGCCAAGCAAAATGTGTTGGGTGTACCGGCAGCTATTATTAATGCACATGGCGTGGTGAGTGAAGAAACCGTGCGTCACATGGCGGAAAAAAGCTGTCGCTTATTTCAAACTGACTTTGCATTATCGGTTAGCGGTTATCTTGAACCGGGCGACCACGACAATATCGTTTGGGTCGGTTTGAGCAACGGCGAATACACGATAGCTAAAAGAATGCACGCGCCCTTCGATCGGCAAAAGAATACTGTTTTGATTTCAAATGCCGCGCTGAATTTACTCCGTCTGTTTATCCTTGATCAAGGGTAAACGACTTTCTATTTACACAATTCAAGGAAAAGATTACACAACTCCCATATTGTCAGGTAAAAAATAGTTTACACTGCGAACTATTACGCAAATAGTTTACTTTTGAAAATAGAAGATTATGCGCAAAAACTTAGTTGAGTCTCTCCCACTCGGTCGTTCGTTGGCTATATTGGCAAAAAGCTATTATGGCGCGCTTACCGTTCAGTTAGAGCATCTTGAAATTGAACGCTACTATTCTTTATTGATCCTCATTGAAAGTTTAGCCGCCGGTTGCACGCAACAATTTCTTTGCGACCAGTTAAAGATCGACAAAGTTTCTATGGTACGCATCATCCATTTCATGTTGAAAAAAGGATATGTCAAAAAAGTAGTAAACCCGGATGATCGAAGAGCCCACCTGATTGAACTCACCGCACGATCGCGTAAGATACTACCGGAAATACATCGGGCTATTGATGCCGTCAACGAAGCTGCCTTGTTTGGAATTCCGAAACAAAAACTGGATGACTTTTACCAATATCTTGCCTTGATTCAATCAAATCTCGACGACTTACCTGCAAAAAAAATCTTTATCAATTATAAGCAATCACCTGTCAAAAAATGAAATTAAAAACACTGATCATCTTTATTGTATTGATTACGGCTCTCGTATTGATTAAGATATTTTTTCTGTCGCCCAAAAAAGAAGAGGCTCCCAAAGGTCCGGCATCAAAAAATCAGGTTGCAAATGTCACCGGCTTTATTGCCAATACGGCCATGCGTGAAAATAAAATTTATGCCACAGGCACCGTTATGGCCAGCGAGGAAGTTGTTTTACATCCCGAAATTTCCGGAAAGCTGATCTCCGTGAATTTTAAAGAAGGAAATTATGTTGCAAAAGGCACCCTACTGGCTAAGATCAATG
>CAZFKA010000130.1:0-8666 GCA_964519155.1 uncultured Bifidobacterium sp.
AGACATTTTAATAGTGCTACTCTAAAAATCGTCTCCATTACTGGGCAAGTGCTGTTTGTGCAAAAAGAAATTGTTAGTAGAGAAGTAACCGTCAATACTTCAACTCTTACAAATGGTATTTACTTCTTAGAAATAAATGGAGACAATAAAGTGTATAAAGCAAAAATACTGAAGAATTAAAGTAAGTGCCAGCTGTGTGAGTGATCACAAGCGAAAGTGATTAGTATAACTCGATTTCGTTAGTGGTAGTCTCCGAACCCCCACTCCCTATAACACATCGCAGCACGCAATGCCGACTGAATCTCAAAGGCTCAACAAATTAATTATCTATTGGCTGAGAATAAATGCTCTACTTTATCTCTATCTTTGCCAGCACTGCGTCTGCTTGCGACCCGTTAAAATAGCTGAGCATAACAAGCGGACAGGCGGGAGTCAGGAGCACGTATTTGTAGACGGACAAACGAATGTAAGACACAAAAAATGTTACAACTGATTGGATTATTGGTTATTTCCTGGTTACTCATTTGGCTTTTTGAAAAGGGCAATTTGTCAGTTTTAGGTTTGACGCCTACAAAAGAGAGACTGAAATTTTTTACTATCCTTTTCATCATGTCTTCCATACTTTCCGGAACATCTTTTCTGTTGAGAATGTATTTTGCGCGGGAAGAATATGTACTATCCCCATCGTTGACTGCAACATCAATATTGCTTGAAACCTGGAATCAGTTCAGGACAGTTTTGACAGAAGAATTACTTTGCAGAGGTGCTTTACTTTACCTACTCATTCAAAAAATCGGGCAGACAAAAGCACTCATTATTTCTTCCATCGTTTTTGCACTACTCCATTGGCTGAACGCAGGGATTTGGGGTAACCTGACGCAAATGATCATTGTGTTTACGTTTACTTGTTCCATGGGACTTTTGTTGGCCTATGCTTACGCTAGAACATATTCATTACTTTTACCATTCGCGATTCATTTTGGTTGGAACTTGATGCAAAACTATATTTTTCCAGACAACCCAACAGGCAATCATATTTTAACGTTAGCAGCTCCACCACCAACTGTGACAATTTCCTATCTTGCTTTTTTTACGATGCTTTTGCTCCCAAAAATAGCTGTCCTCGTGATTGACTATTTCATCATAAAGCAACATAGACAAGTTGTAGCGCCATCGAAAAATACCCGCACCTAAGCGGCAGCTTACTCACCGCATAGCTCCTGCTCCGTATGACAATTTCATTTTGTCACGCATCTCTTAAGCAAAAGAAATGCACTTGTTATTTCATTTCAGCTAAAGCCGGCAAACGCATAGCAACGCGCTTTTCCGGCACGGGTGTTTTATGATGACAGCCTAATTATTTGCACATTGACCTCTTTAGGCATGACTTGTGCTGTTTTCCCCAAAAACTTAGACTATTTTTATACTCCAATACATTTGTTATGGGTAAACGACTTTTCGCTGCTTTACTGGCATGCTGCTTTTTGCAATTTGTAAAAGCGCAAACACCTTCAATAAAATGGTGGTTCGATACCAAGGATGCATCCTTTGGTCAGTCTGCCGCAGGTGATATTGATGGCGATGGATTATACGAAATAGTTTTTGGTTGTTATAGAAACGATAGTTCAGTTTATGCGTTAAATGCAGAAAATGGTACCTTGCTTTGGCAATTCAATACCCATGGGGTTGGTGCAGAAGGTTGTAACGATGTTGCGCCTGTACTGTATGATGTCGACAACGATTCCCTATTGGAGGTGATAGTGCCCAGTTCCTGCAACCCGATAACTTATTGTTTCAATGGTTTATCGGGTTCGGTACAATGGCAGTCCAATACCCTGGGGAGTGACTCACCGCCCACCATTGCCGATGTGGATAATGACGGGAAACCTGAAATTCTGCATGGCGAATTTGGTGGTTGGGTAAATTGCATCAATGCCGAAAATGGAACCCAGGCCTGGCATCTTCCTGTCGATATGAATTCATGGGTGCAAACCGCACCCACCATTGTTGATCTGGATAATAATGGCCAACTTGACTTTGTTGTTGGAACCTGGAATTTCAATGGAGGGGACAGTATTTATGCCTATCGTGGCGACAATCAAGCGATGTTGTGGTCATATCCGGTACGCAGTCACATTTATCACGGAACAGCGGTGGCGGATTTTGACCATGATGGCAAACCTGAATTAATTGTGGGCGCATATAACGATACACTCTATTGCATCAACGGCGAAAACGGTACCACTGCGTGGAAATACAAAGCTAGCGGGGGCTATATCGGTTCGCCGGCAACCATTGCCGATATCGACAATGATGGTAGCTGCGATGTGATTTTTGCCAGTGCCTATCAATTAACCGCGCTTTCAAATACAGGGGCTTTGAAATGGCAGTATAATATACCGGGATTTCAACAGTGTTTCAGAGGGGTTGCTATTGCCGATATCACGAATGATGCATTTCCGGATATTATTTTTGGTACTACCGGTGGCAAGGTAATTGCCCTTAACGGAAATAATGGAAGCCTTATCTGGACAGTTGACCTTGCAGCACATTATGGCAATGTGGATTTTGCATTAGATAATGCACCGCTTGTTGCCGATTTTGACCATGATGATACGCTTGATGTTTTCATCGTAGCCGGACATGCTGAGTATCCTAATTTTCAAAATAATTTTGGACGTGCCTACATGATTTCAGCCGGCAAAGGGAAAGGGCCCAACTGGCTCATGTTTCAAAACGATATACGAAGACAATCTTCATTGTGTTCCTTCGCACCAACTGCCATCAACGAAACAACAGGGTTCAACAATATCAATGTGTTTCCGAATCCAGCAGTGAATGAAATTAATATAGTGCTTGAGTCGCCCGCCAAAATTCAAGTTTTCAATATCGTTGGAGAAGTAGTGTATCAAGCCCGTGCAAAAGGAGAAGTAAAAATTGATGTAAGCGGGTTCACACAGGGGATTTATTTTGTTCAGCTACACGATGAAAATAATATCTTATATGTCAGTAAATTTATTAAACAATAAGATTACACAAAGAGTCATGAAAAATTTCAAGAAAAATTGTATTGCTTACTTGGCTTTCTGTGGGTTTACACTCGTCACTAATTTTATGGCACATTTGCTATGCAAAACAGAACTTATTCCGGGTCGATTTTTTCAAGTTGTATTGCCCTTGATCACGCTTGTCGTTATGAGAATTATAGAAAAATTGAATGCAGGGAAGCCGCAAGCAAAGCAAGCTTAGTGTGTGGGACTGTTGATGACGAAAAGTTGAAACAAACTAAGTACAGGTGTGTGAAAGACCGGACTATATTGATCGCTGTGTTAGTGAATGATGCAATGCTGTCTCAAGCTATGAGGAAAGTTCCATGGCCTGAAGAAGCCATAGGTGACGATTCGTAGACGATAAACACAATCTTTCCATATTGTTGCGAATATTCTAAAAGCATTTAATCGGATGCTCATTAATGAAACAATAATAAGTCGCCTACAACTGCTCAAAGCGTTCAGGTAAAAGCTAGGCGAAATAACTTCTCATTCTTTTATTCCCTTATTCATCTTCGGATACTTAAGGCAAGCGAATTAACGTCGAAGGCACTGTCTTCATCTCGCATACACAAGCGACAACGCTTTAAGCCACTGCCAGGAGGGACCGCATGAACTAAAATTGAAAGACTTTGCGTATTACTCAATGGTGGAGGTATTGGCGAAAATTGAGAGTTGATCGGAAACGCTAAACAATTTGCCGGAAGATTTGTGCGCGTTTCATACTCCTAAAGACCGAAGGATATGCACCGGGTATGGCGAAGAAGAGTGAACGACTGAGTTTCATTTGAATAATAGGACTTTTTTTCATTCATCCATCAGGTATAACCTATACGAAAATATCCGTTGAGATAATTCCAAACACAAAGGATCAGCATTTGCTTGGAAGTTAGCGATGCATTGAATATTTTTGGGTGAGGGTTCAGTGAAGGGTAGACAAGCCCAATACTGGGGGCAGCGGTGAAAGCGCAGAACCTTTAGGCATGTTATCGCAAAAGCAAGTAAAATGAAAATATGTTCTTTTATTTTTTTAATGCTGTGCGGCAGTTTAGTCGCCGAGGCGCAAATATCACTGACCCTGCTGAGCGACCATCAGCTCACGCCAAATGCACAGGATACCAGTGGTGTTTTTTGCAGAACGTTTTATCATGAGGCACGAAATAAATTCTATGTGGTGTATGCAAGTCGGGCACTCCTTTCGCCGCCGGGCTTTAACCAATATTACCGATGGGAAGAATATGATACCCATTTTGCTCCCACCGGCACAAGAGGCGTATTGCAGGGTGTTGGCAATGGCGCCGGCGACTATGCCATGACAATGGTTGGCAAGTATTATTACCACCTGACCGGCACGGGAATGGCTGCCTGGCAATACCGATTGACAAAGTTTGACGAAGATTTTAATGTCGTCAATTCCATCACATTTGCCATTGACTCTTCAGATAGCAAAGCCGATATGATGCTCAACTATGCCAACGGGAAATTAATCGTCGGGGCCTTTCACCAAAATGGTGTGCTGCACCCGACCATGCCTGTACAATCTCCTCTATGGACTCCCCAAATGCATAAATGGGAATTTGATACCTCCCTGGCACCAATCGGATCAGCCGTTTATTTGAATGAAATATTCACTACCTGGGGGAGTAGTTGCCTCTTCAACAATAATCAATACCATGTTGTAAGCTTCGATAAATGGAAAGGACATTTTTCAGGGGTATTCAATTTAAGTGCTTACCGATACGATAGCAACTGGCATTATATCGATTCCGTAGCCTTGCATAACGACGGGCAGTGGAGTCAGGGGCTGTTGTGGGATGGCAATTATTATTATGTGGCCTATCATACCGGACACATTCACCGGGGGGGTAATGTTACCGTAAGTGTATACGACATACAATGGAGCCCGGTGCATACGTTGCAAATCACCAATAATCAGATTTTTGATACCATCAATCAGCAGCCAACGATAAACGCCGTTGAGTTCAATGCCAACCGTCCGTTTCTGACGAAAGTAAATGATACACTCTATGTTTCCTACGATCAGGATGATTATATCTGTACCGATTATACACCCGTTCCACAATATCATGAAGGTAAGCGATGGCAGGCCCATGTGGCAAAACTGAAAATAAATGGGGCTACCGGTCTGGCAGAAACCAAACCTGAACTGCAGTGGCGTATAGATCCCAATCCGGCAAAGGGCAATATCCTTGTGCAAAGCAGTGACAATGGAGTGCTTGAATTGTTCGACCTCAGTGGACGCCTTGTATTTACAGCAAAGATTAAAAAAGGGAAATCCGTTCTTACTATCGACCATTTGAGTAGTGGCCATTATATCGCTAATCTCCAAACCGACCAGACCCATTTGAGCCAAAAAATATTCGTGCAATAGGCACGCGGCTACACAACAAAGACGAGGGATTCGCATCTCCTTAGCGCATGCATCAGTGTGCGTTCCCGTTTTTGCATGGGGGCTACACCGCCAATCAACTGCGTTTTCGTTTGGGTTGACAGCAAATACAGCAGCATATTTTTTGTTTGCTTTGTATCGCCATAGGGTGATAGGCACGAAAGCGCCGGCTTTCATCCCCTACGGGAAACGCAAGTTGTACTGACTATCTTTACTAGCCAGCGGCTCCCCTCGCAAAGGGAAATAAGCGCCATGTTTTTTTGATGTGCCTGAATAAGCACCTATCGTAAACCTTGTTTCGCCTGAACACCAGCCCTGGGCTTGAATACCATAGATGAAATCCTATAAGCATACGACATCCGCTAACTTCTGATCGCAGCTACAGGATTTAAAAAAGCCGCTTTGCGGGCAGGCAGATAACCGGCTACTATACCAACGACCAAACTGATCGAAATACCCAACAGGAAATTATTAGCCGAAAGAAATACGGGAAAATCAAGCATACCGCTGAGTACAAACGAGAGCAGAAAAACCAGCACTATGCCAATACAACCGCCGATAAGACAAAGGATGACCGACTCCATCAAAAAGTCGATGAGGATAGCCCTTGAACGAGCTCCCAGCGCTTTTTTCAACCCGATTTGTCCGGTACGTTCTTTCACTGAAACATACATGATATTAGCGATACCAAAACATCCGACCATCAATGAAAAGAATCCGATGACCCAGCCACTGATCTTAATTTTGCTAAACAATTCGTTGACCTTGCTTTGCAGCGCATCGAGTTTATTGATGGAAAAATTATCCGGTTCTCGGGGGCTTAATTTCCTGATCGCACGAAGGGTGGAGATCAATTCAAAATACAGATCATCAAGATTAACATTCTTTCGTGCCGCTACCATCAACATCGGATCTACAAAGCCGTTGCCGGCATTACCGTCAATATTTTTTATCGCATCAAGATAAAGATAGGGGATCAATATGCCTTCGTCAAAATCAAATCCCATATGGCTTCTGCCATGCTTTTTCAACACACCAATAACGCGACAGGGATGCCCGTAAACCAGTATATTATTGCCCAATGCGGAAACATGGGGTGGAAAAAGTTCTTTGGCCACACTATAGCCGATCACCACGGCGTTGAAATTCGGATTCATCATATCGTTGGTGGTAAAATACCGACCTTGTTCAATATCAAATCCCTGAAACTTTTCGAAGTCGGCAGTGACACCATAGATTCCCGCCTGACTCTCTTTTCCCTGCCGTGTGGCTTTAGCCTGATCGGTATAACAAAGGCAAACCTGATAAGCTGATGACAAATTTTTTTTGAGCGCAACAACCTCCGCAAAAGTACACACCGGGCGTGACCGATATTTCCACCAGGGATATTCCCCTTTGTCTTCAGGTATCCAGGGATATTTGCCCACATACAAATTTTTGCTTCCCAAGGTCAACATACTGTTTTGAATATTTTGCTGAAGACTGTCGAAAACCGTTAAAACGGAAATGATACAAAATATACCGATAGTGATGCCGAGTAGGGAAAGAAAGGTTCGCAATTTATTATTGCGTAACTCACTCAGTACCATGGTCAGACTTTCAGACAGAAAATACATGCGACGCAAATCTAAGGTTTATTGTGCAATTGCCCGAAACCCTTGTCACCGGTTTGCCAGGCCAACCAAACATCAAAGGCGGTATGCATGGGGTTACTTTTACCAAACACTAACGTCAGCAAATTGTTCATATCCGTTTCAGCCTTTAGTTTTGCCTTTTTATGCACGGATCAAGAGGCAGACAAACGCTGGCGGTATTATGGCAAAAAGAATTTGCTTTGTTTATTGCCACAAGGTGTATCCTGATCTTTTCACTGTTTCTGCAAAATACGGTGGTCAGTTACAAATTGTACAGTATTACAAAAGATCCTTTATCACTGGGATTGATCGGCTTATTTGAAGTGATTCCGGCCATTGGCTGCGCTTTTTTTGCCGGTTATGTCGTTGATCGTTGCGAAAAGCGAAACATGTATTTGATATGCATTCTTGGATATGTACTCAATGCACTTTTTCTCCTGTATATAACCTCGTCATTGTTTAGCCATCACTATTCAAACAGCCTGATCGAATACTTCATTTACGCCGCGATGTTTATCAGTGGATTGATCAGAGCCTTTCTGGCCCCGTCGTCATTTTCACTTTTACCTTTATTGATCAAAAAGGAGGAGATTCCTTATGCTATCACCTGGAGCAGTACCTCATGGATGTTGGGTGCTGTACTTGGTCCGCTTGCAGGTGGTCTTTTACTGGCAAAATATGGCATCACCGAATCGCTTAGTGCAGCCCTGGTTTTATTGCTGTTGTCGAGTCTCTTTATTGTTGCGATCAAACGCAAACCGGTACACTATAGCAAAGATATCGGTATCCTCAAAGGCCTTGCACAAGGTTTTCGTTTTGTGTTTCGCAATCAACTCATCCTGGCGGTTTTGAGTCTTGATCTGTTTGCTGTTTTATTTGGCGGGGCAGAAGCTCTTTTACCGGTGGTGTCAACCGATATTTTGCAGGTTGGGGAAGTGGGCTTTGGCTGGCTCCGTAGCGCCCATGGTATCGGATCTATTGTGTTGTTGCTGGTGCTAACCTACCTGCCACTGAAACACCAGGTGGGCAAAAAATTATTGCTTTGCGTGGCCTTATTCGGCGTTTGTATCCTTTTATTTGGTTTGTCACACTCGTTTATTTTATCCTTCTCTTTATTATTTCTTGCCGGATTGTTTGATGGCGTCAGTGTAGTGATCAGACATTCGATTTTACAGATGAAAACACCCGAAGCGTTGAAGGGACGCGTATCGTCGATCAATATGATGTTTATCAGTTCGAGCAATGAATTGGGTGCTTTCGAAAGTGGCTTTACGGCTAAGTATTTGGGTACTGTCCCGGCCATTATATTCGGGGGCGTCATGACATTGGCGGTGGTAATAGTGACTTACTTCAGCGCACCCCGGCTCAGGCAATTGAATGCACTCGAAGACGGCGCCGAAGCACTCAACAATTAATCTTCGGTAACCGGAACCGATATTGTGAGATCTGTTTCGGTTGCGATGGTATACGGAATTCCGCCTTTCACCTGTTCAGCAATTGCCGGATCCCAACCGGAACCAAAGAGGTAATAATCACCTGCTTTCAATCCTTCGAAGATAGTATAACTGTTGC
>CAZFKA010000131.1:0-8610 GCA_964519155.1 uncultured Bifidobacterium sp.
GAAGATATCCAACAACAAAGGGTTGAATTATAGCCAAACCATCAGAAAGAACTGACACTTTTAATTTTGAATAAAAAGAACGTCCGTGAAAACGGGCGTTTTTTTTAGGTTGATCATTCGCTCTTTATTAGTAAAAAAATACAGCCTCAGCGGAAGCGTTTTTTTATTTGTGTTATTCGTTTACTTTTACAAACTAAAAAACGCCTTTTATTTTGCTCAAAGATATCGTTGCAAGGATTTATTTTGTTTATGGCATGTTGCTGTTTGCGCTTACCATGATTCCCGTGGCGCTGATTCTGTTGGTCGTTAAAATGCTTGCCAGCGAAAAGACATTTTCAAAAGCTGTACAAACTTCCTTTCAAGTTTGGATGGGAATTTATATGCCCTTAATTTTTTGTCCGGTGACTCATCGCGGAAGAGAGCATTTCAAGCAAGGTAAAAACTATGTAGTAACCCTCAATCACAATTCATTGGCGGATGTACCGGTCTCTTCACCGGGTATACCGGGTCCGAATAGAACCTTGGCAAAAGTAGAAATGGCTAATATTCCAATCTTTGGTTTCATTTATCGTTCGGGTTCCATATTGGTTACCCGGCAGGACGCGCAAAGTCGAAAAGATAGTTTTCCTAAAATGCTTGATGCGCTCAATAAGGGATTACATCTTTGTCTTTTTCCTGAGGGCACGCGAAATAAAACCAATGAGCCTATTGCACGTTTTTATGATGGCGCGTTCAAAGTTGCTATTGAATCGCAAAAACCGATCATACCCGGATTGATATTTGGGACAAAAAAAATACTCCATCCGACAAAAAAATTATGGGCATGGCCACACAAAATTGAATTTCATTTTTTACCCGAAATCCCGACTGCGGGTTTAGATAACAAAGATACGGAAGCGCTGAAGCAAAAGGTTCATACGATCATGACCGCCTATTTTACCGCGCATGCTGATCTCAATCATTGATCAGGGTTTGTGCAAAAAAAGCATTTCCTGTATGGTCTTCTGCCATCTCAAGTTTTGGCGTTCATCTTTACCATTATTCGTTTCAAGGTCAAATGTGCGCCTTACCTCCTCATATTCAGTCAGCAGTTTATTGTACAAACGATTGAGTTCAGTTCTGTATTCACCGGCACTAAAAGAATATTGTTTTATTTCTTCGAACAATTTAAGGCCATACGCAGCACAAAGGTCGAAATGAGCCTGTTGATGCTGCAACCATTTAGCGTCGGTTGTATCCGTAGGACGCCAACTGTTTGCTTTGTGCAAAAATGAATTCACCCGTATAAAGAGCCATAGGGTATCCTTTTTTTCCTCGGATCGCAATTTGTAATTGATGATGTATTTCGCTTCTTCTTTTTTTAGTTGTTTGCCCTTTTCAGCAGGCTGTTCCCGGAAATCACACCAACGAACCCGGTAGCCTGATTCACAGGCAATGCTATCGGCATCTTTAGGTTCGTTTCGACTGACGCGCAATTGTATGTTTATGTTCGGACCATTGCCCGCCGGCTGCAGAATTTGGGACCAGCCATTATTTTCGCGGTAGGAGAGATGAAACTTCTCTACAGCGGCCAGTAGCGAATGCAATACATTTTCTGAGAAGGCGATTTCCGGACGTTGAGGATTCCCCCAAACAGCGTGCGCATAAAATTGACAAAATACCGACCCGGCAAACTCGTTGATGCCTCTGATTTCACAACGGAATAAAAAAGAATCTTTTGTGTTGGCGATATTGCCTGCCGATCGTGTCAATTGAATTGTATGCAAACAAAGTAAAAACTGAGGACCCTGTTCAGCAAAAGTAAAATGTTCATTGAGCGCATCAGCAAAAATCTGTGTATGGCGAGAGGGCAGCATGAGCACCAATGGTTTGTTGATCTTTCGACCGGCGAATACCGCTAAAGTATCATTGATGCTTTCCTGTACGAGGATATTTGAGAATCGAAAGGGTAGTGTTTCCTTTTTTTCGTTATACGTGGTAGGCAGTTTTAGGGGGATGACTTGTGAAATGGCTGTAGGCTGCCGAAGCAACAAAAAAATCAAAAGATGTTTGCGCAATTTTTTTTTATCAAATATAATGGAAAGACTTTTTGGTTCTAGGGGTACTCGGTAAATAAATACTGTTGTGCAATTAGGCTTTTCGACTAAATTTGCATTCTAATAAAAATACATGAAAAAAGTCATCTTTCTTGCGATCTTGTTTCTATTGTTGTTTTTGTCAGGGTACGTTTATTGGTTTTACTACAATCCGTACAGTGACGGCTCGCGTGAAGGAATTTTGTATAAATTTTCGCGCAAAGGAAACATTTTTAAGACCTATGAAGGTGAGATCATACAACCTGGTTTACGCTCGATACAAGGAGGGGTGATCAATACCAACAATTTATCTTTTTCAGTCACTGATGTGACCCTCGCAGATACCCTCGATAAACTGATGGGGAAAAATGTAAAGCTGCATTATATACAATACCGAAAAAATTTGCCTTGGCGTGGTGAGAATTATAATAGCAAGGATGGCAACCAGAATGTCGGTCAGTATATTGTTGACCGCATTGAACATGTGACTGACGCCAATCCGAATGTAGGACTCTAGCGCATTACACGGCGTACAACAGAAATACTGCTGGCATTTTATGAAAATTCAAATCGGTTTTTTTCCAATCCCTAACTGATTTTGACAACACGGTTTCATTTTCAGCCGTAAGATTAATGGCGAGGCAAACGCGTGTATTATCATGACAATGCTTGACCATTTCCGACAGCAATTGATGATTTCTATACGGGGTCTCAATAAATATTTCAGTACAATGAAAGGTTCGACTGTGTAATTCCAACTCCTTTATTTTATTCGTCAATTGAGGTTGTTTATTTGGAAGATAGCCATGAAAATAAAATTGTTGACCGTTGAATCCGGAAGCCATGAGCGCCATGATAAGAGAATTGGGGCCAATATGCGGAACCACAGTGACACCGATCCGGTGGGCAAGAATGACCAATTCTTGTCCGGGATCTGCCACGGCCGGGCAACCCGCCTCGCTGATATAAGCGATATCCTGTCCTTCCAGCAATAATTTTTCCGCCACAGAAAGTTCTTCGTGTTGGTGTTCGTTGAGGAGGTAAAATGTCAAGGCATCGATATTCATCTGCTTGTCGAGGGCTTTCATAAAGCGACGTGCACTACGGAGTTCTTCAACATAAAATGTTTTGACACTAGCGATGATATCTTTTAAATATTGGGGCATTTTATGTGCAGTATTCTCCGCTAAAAGATTGGGGATCAGGTGCAGCTTGCCTTTTTTCATGATTGATAAAATTTTTTTAAAGTTAGTATTAAATGCAGGCAAGATGGCAGGAATATAAAAAAAAATGTATTTTTGAATTATCTTATACGCAATATGGAGTTTCACGCAGGTCCGCTTTTGAGCAAAATCAATTATCCAAGTGACTTAAAGAAAGTTAAGAAAGAAGATCTGCTACAGGTCTGTACTGAGTTACGCCAATTTATTATTGATACGGTTAGTGTAAATGGCGGTCATTTCGGGGCCAGTCTTGGTGTCGTAGAATTGACTGTCGCACTTCATTACGTTTTTGATACACCTGCCGATTCATTAGTGTGGGATGTCGGTCACCAGGCCTATGGGCATAAAATTCTCACCGGCAGACGCAACCAGTTTCACACCAACCGAAAATATAAAGGCATCAGCGGTTTTCCGAAAATGAGCGAAAGTGAGTATGATGCTTTTGGTGTGGGTCATTCGTCCACATCGATTTCTGCTGCTTTGGGAATGGCGATCGCATCGAAGCTTAAAGGTGAAATCAATCGCCATCATATTGCCATTATCGGCGATGGAGCAATGACGGCAGGTTTGCCTTTTGAAGCCCTTCAGCATGCCGGTTCTTCGGGGAGCGATTTGCTTATTATTCTCAATGATAACAATATGAGTATCGATCCAAATGTAGGATCGCTGAAGGAATATCTTACGGATATTACCACCTCAAAGACATACAATAAAGTGAGGGATGATGTTTGGAAAGTACTCGGCAAATTACCCGGCGGTACTTTCAATCAAAAAATTGCTTCGAAAGTGGAAGCGGGAATAAAAGGAGTTGTGTCAAAAACCAGTAACTTATTTGAAGCCCTCGGCCTACGGTATTTTGGTCATGTAGATGGGCATAATATTCTGAAACTCGTTGAAACATTGAAGGATCTGAAAGAGATCAAGGGGCCTAAAATTTTGCACATCAACACCATCAAAGGGAAAGGCTATGATCTGGCAGAAAAAGATCAAACATTGTGGCATGCACCGGGCATTTTCGACAAAATCACCGGCAAGATCAACAAAGTGACCTATGATTGTCCGCAACCACCGAAGTATCAGGATGTATTCGGAAAATCAATCATTGCACTGGCCAAGCAGAACAAGAAGGTGATGGGGATAACGCCCGCAATGCCTTCCGGCTGCTCGTTAAAATATATGATGGCAGAAATGCCTGATCGCGCGTTTGATGTTGGAATCTGCGAACAACACGCGGTTACGCTCAGTGCCGGTCTGGCAACACAGGGGATGAAGGTGTTTTGTAATATCTATTCTTCGTTTATGCAGCGGGCTTACGATCAGGTGATCCATGATGTCGCCATTCAAAAGTTACCGGTGATATTTTGTCTCGACCGTGCCGGTTTGGTAGGCGATGATGGTCCAACACATCATGGCGTTTACGACATTGCTTATATGCGTTGTATCCCGAATATGATCGTAGCGGCGCCTATGAATGAAGTGGAATTGCGAAACATGATGTTTACCGCACAAAGTGACGATAATCATTTACCATATTCCATACGATACCCAAGAGGCGAGGGCGTGATCAGCGACTGGGAACAGCCTTTTGAAATAATGCCCACAGGGAAGGGTGTTAAAGTTAAAGAGGGGCAGGATATTGCCGTATTGTCGATCGGACATCCGGGTAATTTTGTCGTAGAAGCAAGTCGGCAATTAGCCAAGAAGGGTATTGAAATTGCTCATTATAATATGCGATTCGTTAAACCGATAGATGAAGAAATTCTGCATGAGGTCGGTCAACAATATGCGCAGGTGATCACGATTGAAGATGGTACGGTAATGGGTGGATTTGGCAGCGCTTGCCTTGAATTTTTTGCCCTGCATCATTACACCCCCGCTGTTACGATGTTGGGTATACCCGACCGCCTTGTGGAGCATGGTAAACCGGCTGAGTTGCATCGTGAATGCAATTATGATACCCAGGCTGTGATTGAAACAGCCGAAATCCTGTTTCACGCTTTGCAGGAAAAGCAAATTGTATAAAATTCCTATTCTTATCGTTGCATTCGTCTGTCGGCTAAAAATATATGGGGTGCAAACGAAAATCCCCATAAGTATTTATCTCCAGTGTCGGCAAAGGGACTTTAAAACGCAGAAAATTCAAGGCTTTGAAAATGCCCAAATAACGACCTTTGTAACGCATTTTTGAAAAATCAATATCCGGCGCGACAAAAAATTGTCTGATCCGTGGTATGTCCCTGCGATCGTGGTATTGCCCTTGCTCATCGGTCCAATCATTGCTATACCCACCGAGCATGCCTTCTGCTCCGTATCCGACTGCGATATTTAGCCATTTCGGCCAGGCGCTTTTTTTGGCAAACGACCATACATTGACACTCCACCAATACGTTTGTCCGTTATAGTCTTTCAATACCCGTTCAGGTAACGATTGCCCATATAAATTGTCGGCTTTATGCTGTAATTCGGCATCGGTATATTTTACCCGATGACTGGTAAATTTAAACCGGATCCGTTGTTCCTGCCAACCTAGCTCTTGCGCTGCAAACAACACAGAGCCCGACAGATTGGCTCCCATATCTGCGACACTGAAACCCCACTCGGCACTATAGCCATCCAGTATCTCAATGACACTTTCATACGCAATCCCCATCCCGGCGCCGAGCAATGCTGCTTTTTTTCGTTTCACCCCACTCCACATGAAAAATTTTGAAGAGAGATTTGCGGCATAATAGGCACTGAAGGCATGTCCGACTTTATCGACCTGTTGCCATTCGCCAGCGTCGTTGAATAAATGAAATGACGATCGAGGGTATTGCGCGTACCAAGCCTGATTGAGTGCCAGCAAACTTCCGGCCCAGATGCCTCCTTGCAAGCCGGCCACTGTGTAGAGTCGTTTGGGGTTTAGTGTGTCCGATTTCTTCAATAAGCGGTTCAATTGATTCACCTGGGCTTGTGTGCGCAAGCTAAAGATTATCAATATCAGCAGTAGTTTGTTCAAAAGGGGAGATTGGGACGGACAAATGTAAGGATATTCGCTTTCATGCGTTGAAACGTTTTTGTGAAAACTGCAGAGCGTTTTTTTAAATCGGTTTTTAGTGTTATTTGAATGTTAAAGCTGTCGGCTTTGATACTAACGATAATGTATTGCCGTTTTGTATGCAAACAATCAGAAAACATGCACAATTTTACAAACAACGATTTATTGCTTTATGTTCTACGCGACGCGACCGCAGCAACAAGCTTGGCGGTGAGTAAAGCAATCCAACACGACACCGTTATGGCCACCGAAGCCCAGGCTTTAAAAGAAATGATCGATGAGATCACTCAATTTGAATGGCAACCCGACGAAAAACTCATGAATTTTATCATGGAAGATCTCTTTGTTGAAGAAAGCAAAACCGCCATCGTATAATTATTCAACAGGCGTCAACAATTGGCCAAGTAAGGTGCCGGAAGTACAAGCATTGACCTGTACCTGCACAAATTCACCTTTTTGCGTGTTGCCCCTCGGAAAAATCACCATTTTGTTGCTATCAGTCCTGCCGCAGAAATCTTCCTTATTTTTCTTTGAAGGCCCTTCAGCCAATACGGTAAAAATTTTACCAACATCAGCAAGATTGCTGGCATGGCTAACCAAACGATGATGCTCGATCACCTCGCTTAATCGTTTACTTTTTACCGCTTCAGGAACATCGTCGGCATAGCGTCTGGCGGCGAGTGTACCCGGACGCTCACTGTACGCATACATATATGCCAGATCAAACCGGCAGGTATTCATTACAGCGATGGTTTCCTGATGATCTTCATCTGTTTCGGTACAAAATCCGACAATGATATCGGTACTCAGCGCACATCCGGGAATGATTTCCCGAATCCGGTTCACTTTATGCAAGTACCATTCTTTGGTATAAGTTCGGTTCATCAATTGCAGTATCCGGGTACTGCCACTTTGTAAAGGCAGGTGAATCGACTTACAAATATTGTCGTATTTCGCCATCACAAATAGCACTTCGTCGGTGATATCCTTAGGATGTGAAGTGCTGAACCGAATGCGCAATGCCGGATTGATAAGGGCAACTTTTTCGAGCAAAAGGGCAAAACTCACAATTTCCTTGCCATCCGGGCCCTCCCAACGATAGCTGTCAACATTTTGTCCGAGTAAAGTTACCTCACGATAACCGTTTTCAAATAATTCGCGGGCCTCCCGTACAATAGAAGCAGCATCACGGCTTCGCTCACGCCCTCGGGTAAAGGGCACCACACAAAAGCTGCACATATTGTTGCAACCCCGCATAATACTCACAAAACTACTCACGCCATTACCGTCCAGCCGTACGGGATTAATGTCGCCATACGTCTCTTCGCGGCTAAGCAGGGTATTGACAGATTTTTGTCCGCCCTCAGCCTCTGCAATCAACACAGGTAAACTTCTGTAGGCATCCGGTCCGATAACGATATCTACCAGTTTTTCTTCTTCAAGCAGTTTGTCTTTGAGCCTTTCTGCCATACAACCCATCACAACCACCAATAATTCGCGGTTTCGCTTTTTCAGTCCTTTGAAGTGTTTCAGTCGGTTTCTTACCGTTTGTTCGGCTTTGTCGCGAATCGAACAGGTATTGATCATGATGAGATGCGCTTCCTCCAAAACCGGTGTACTGCCATAACCTTTTTCAAACAAAATGGATGCAACAATTTCACTGTCGTTGAAATTCATCGCACACCCATAACTTTCAATATAGAATTTTTTATGAGCATGGGCATTTACATCAGACATTACTGCCGACCCCTGTTTTGATTCGTCTATATTTTTGTCTGCCAGTTCAAACATACTGATCGCACACTGTTTTTTTGAATGGCAAATATATGCATTTTCACACTTGTTTATGGAAGGAAACCCGCTAGGTGGTTTGATGAAATTTTACGTATTTTAAAAAGGTACCGACGCTGTATTCCCCAAATCAGGAAAAGTTTTTGAGATGCCTGTTTGCACAAGAGTAGGGAATGAGCTGATCAGCGTTGCGATTTCCCAAACTTGCCGATCGATCGATTTTCAACCCGTTTTGCCTTAAAATTATCGTTCTTTTAAAGGTTTAAACTAGAAAAAGGGCAGAAAATATCAATTTATTTTTATTAACTTTGCGCTCATTTTATAACAAATCGACTATTCTATTTAATTAATTGATAATGGCAAAACAAGACTTATATACAGCTCCGCGAAAAGTACAAGGTGCACAGGTGGTGGATAATGAACCGTCTGCAGAACAAAAGCTGAAAGGCGTTGAGAACTGGTCTCAGCAAAACAGCAAGCTCAT
>CAZFKA010000132.1:0-8579 GCA_964519155.1 uncultured Bifidobacterium sp.
AGGTTACACAGTTTATCAAAACCTATGCGAAGTATTGCCCTGTTCAGCATTGCCATGACGGGTTTTACTTTCGGTATGCCATAAAAAAAACCGTCGCAAGATTTCCCTTGCGACGGTCATGGCTTTTTCAACTATTTGACTATTTCTTACTCAGTTTTTTCACAAAAGTTTTGTTCAGATTTATGTCCTGAATTTTGATGAAATAGTTTCCGGAAGCAAGTGTACCCAAATCTTTGATTAGTATTCGGTTTTGACCGGCTTCTATACTTACACTTTGCTTTTTCACGACACTGCCTTTCGCGTCAGTCAATTCAATTTCGAGCACAGTAGACTCAGTTGCCAGGTATCCGACATTGACCTCCGAAACAAATGGAGTAGGGAATAACACAACTTCCTCATTTTCAGTACGTGAAGGATTGACATACACGGTGTTTGAATACAGATACTGTCCATTGACATCAAACATTTTTATGCGATAATAGAGAACGCCTAAATGCATCAGTTCGCTCACATCATCATTTATTTTGTAATCGGTTCTGCCAACGGTATTTCCTTTCGCAACCATATTCGCTATATGGGTAAATTCCTTGTTGTCAGTGCTGCGTTCCAGATCAAACACTTTCACATTCTTCTCATCAGATGTAAACCAAGTAATCGCTGCCGTTGTACCGTTTAAGGTTGCGGAAGCTTCGATACCCGCTACACCTAATGGGAATTGTGTTTTCAAACCGGCATCGATTGTCGGATTGTATTCGCCCGCTACAATGGTTACCTGTGCCGTTTGTCCGGAGATGGGCAATCCATTTTGATTTGAAATGATATTCACCACATCATTGTCAAGTGAATCATTAGCACCTGCATTGTTTTGTGTAAATCCTAAATTGGGTGGAATAGTACTGAATCCTACACTGTAAGTTCCCGGCGAAAGGTTAGGGAAAGAATAAAATCCAGTTTGATCAGTTATGCTAAGTTGTATAGCATTGCCTGCTTGATCGTACAAGGTAACTGTCACACCGCCTACGCCTGTTTCGCTGGCATCTTGAATACCATCTGCATCCGCATCAAACCAAACATAATTACCCAAGCCGGCTCCCTGCGGAACATGAATACCTGCGTCGATGGTGGGGTTGTATTCGCCCGCATCAAGGGTGATGGGGCCTGTTTTACCACTGGCCGGGTCAGCGTCACTGTCTAAGGCATCGTCGGCTCCCTGATTTTGTCCACTGAAGTTAGCACCGGCAGGAATATTGCTGAAACCAACGATATAGGTATCCGGTGTGAGGTTTACAAAGCTATAGTGTCCGTTTTCATCAGTGATTGCCGAAGCAAGAGGCGTCACGCCATCAGCGGCATATAAAATCACGGTAATACCCGGAATACCAGGTTCATTTGCGTCCTGAATACCATCATTATTATAATCGTTCCAAACGTAATTGCCTAATCCGGCTAATTCGGTGTATATACCTGCATCAAGATCAGGGTAATTTTGACCAGCTACCAGATTTACCCATTCTGTTGCTCCTGTAATAGGATCTGCATCACTGTCTTCTGCTTCAAGGGTATTGGCACCGGCATCTTTACCGGTAAATTCGTATCCTGCAGGTAAGTTGCTGAACTCAACATAATAGTTACCCGGTACCAATCCGGTAAATTGGTATAAACCATTGGCATCGGTTGTTGTAACAGATTGCAGTACACCCGCGCCATCATACAACGATACGGTGATACCCGGTACGCCTGGTTCGTTTGCATCCTGAATACCGTCAAGATTCAAATCATTCCAAACATAATTGCCGAGGCTGGCTAAACCGGCCGCAGCATGTATTCCGGCATCAACACTGAGATCGTCCTGACCTTCAGCCAATGTATATAATCCGGTTTTGCCACCTGAACCGGCATCGGCATCCGCATCGAGTTCGTCATCAGCTCCTTGATTTGCATTGCTGAAAGTAAAGCCGGCCGGCAGATTGCTAAAGCCAACGATATAGCCACCCGCGTCGAGACCGGTAAACAAATAATTGCCTAATGCATCAGTGATTTGTGTTTTCAAAACAGTAACCCCATCAGCGGCATACAAGGTAACGGTAACTCCGGATACACCAAATTCGTTGTTATCCTGAATACCATTGTTATTGTCGTCGTACCATACCCGGTCGCCAAGGGTTGCAGTGCCTGTACGGTCGCCGGCGTTTACAATACCTGCATCAACTGTCAGGTTCACTTCGCCAAGCCCCAACGCAATAACGGCAGTTTTTCCATCAACAGCAGAAGGGTCTGAATCCGTTGCATCATTTCCACCCTGATCCGTTGTCGTTAATTTATAACCGGGAGGGATATTAGAAAATCCAACAACATAGTTACCGGCTCCCAGATTGTCGAACAGATAATGTCCACTTGCATCAGTTGAGGTAACGGCTAAGATATTATTTGCATTATCGTATAATGTCACGGTTACACCCGGTACACCGTTTTCAATTTCATCCTGTACACCATCTTTATCATAATCGTACCAAACGTAGTTGCCTAATGCTCCGGTGGGCAGGGTAGGGTTATAGATCCCTGCGTCAACTGTCAGATTTTTTTCGCCGGCAGTCAGGTGAATGTTTCCGGTTTTACCACTTACCCCATCAGGGTCAGAATCTACCGCATCGTTGTTGCCATTATTTGCATCAGAGAACACATACCCGGGAGGTAAATTGCTGAATCCAACAACATAATCGCCGGGAGTGAGGTTATTGAAAATATAGTATCCGAATTCATCGGTATAAGTCGTGCCGACTACAGTAACGCCATCTTCGCCATACAAGGTTACCAGTACACCTGCAACGCCGGTTTCTGAAGCATCCTGCAAACCATCGTGGTCAGTATCGTTCCAAACATAATTGCCGAGAGAAGCGGCCACATTCGACTGCGCGTATAAACCGGCATCAATGGTCAGATTATTTTCGCCGGGTGCAAGCGTTACATTGCCTGTTTTTCCGGTTACAATATCCACATCGCTATCTTTTTGGTCGTCGCCTTGATTTTGTGGGCTAAAGATATAACCGATAGGTTTGGTAAAAGTCACGCTATAAGTACCCGGTACCAAATCAACGAAATAATAATGGCCTGATGCATCTGTTACCGTAGTTGCGATAGGATTACCGGCCTGATCGTTTAAGGTAACGGTAACTCCGGAAATGCCGACTTCATTGGCATCTTGAACGCCATCCTGATCGGCGTCGTACCAAACATAATCACCAAGGCTTGCGTTGGCCGGCTGCTCAAAAAAGATACCGGCATCAACAGTCATATTGCTATCGCCTGCCTGTAAAGTATAGTTGCCCGTCATACCATTAATTAAGTCAGCATCAGAGTCTCCGGTATCATTACCGCCCAAATCTTTTCCCGTAAATACATAATTGGTAGGTAAAGTAAACCCTACATGATAGGTGCCAGGCAGGAGGTTATCGAAAAGATACAATCCGTAAGCATCAGTAACCGTCGCTGCCACTACTTGATTGTTGTTGTCGAACAAGGTGACGGTAATGCCTGATACACCTACTTCATTGTTATCTTGTGCACCATCTTTGTCGGTGTCTAACCAAACATAATTTCCTAACGACGCATAACATCCGAAGTCTTTCGCTCGCAATCGGAACGTGGTATTCACGTCAAGACAAGTACCGGGTACCATTACGCGGCAAGAGTATAAGCCGGTATCTGCAAGGGTAAGATTATTCAAGGAAATCATAGGTCCCGTACCGATGACATTACCACCGGGATTTTTCCATTCGTAGGTTTGTCCCGCAATAGTGGAATCGACATAAAGCGAAAAGGCGGATAAATTACATACAGGCAATTTCGCTGTTATTTTCATCGTTGGTTGTGCCGGTGGCCGAACCGCAATATCTTGTAGCGATGAATTTCCGCAAGCATCCACGACCCTAAGCCTTACCAGGGTATAAGTTCCGGCCAATGTAAATAAATTGCTGGCCTGAGGAGGAACAGGGTTATTGACCGGGAAGGTCTGAACGACTTCATAAGTATAAGGCGCTAAACCACCCTTCACAGAACCAACAATGTTAACTGTATTGCCCGGACAATTGAACGCGATTGATTTGCGCATTTTAGGCAAAACATATTTTTCAATTTGAACCGTGTCGTAAAAAACATCGTTCGCGCAATATGAAGCATAGTATTTTACCCAATAACGGCCGGTGTCCAGATTATTGTAATAAACAGTAAACGGTCCACCTTGATTGCCGTAATAGTTATTTCCCGTAATGGCGGGGCCATTGAGTAAACCTATTTCGCTACCCAAATAGCCGCCATGATCAGAACTAGAAGTGGCATTGATATTGCCATGGTTCACACACAAAGGCGTGACGGTTGTGCTGTGTGTCAGTGGGGTACTCCCTGCGCCGGTTGTAATAGTAACCGTGTCGATTCTACCACAATTGTCGGTGACAATATAATTGTACGTAGTATTCGGTTCGAGGTTGTCATCAAAGGTCCATTGGTTACCACTGGTATAAGGCATCGGATTAGCCCCGATCAAATTAAAACCTGCATCGTACCGTTGCGTAACCAAAGGCGAAAAAACATTACCGGGAATATAAAAGGAAGTATAGGTTTTCCCCATGGTACAACTCGTACTGGCACCGCCGCCGCTAAGAGCCCAACTATGATCGACATTGACTGTACGTTCAATGGTAGAACCACAAGCATCGGTTGCTAATATTGTATACACGCCATCCGTGAGATTGGTAAAGCAGTTATTCGCTTGCGAAGCACCGCCGTTCAAAGAATAATTGACCGGATTGATATAAAACCAAGAATTGGAATGGCAGATTTGAGATTCAGTACAGCTTGTATAATTGTAATTTGCATCTCCCCACATATTTACAAACTGCTGATTGCCGGAAGCCTTAATGACTCCACAACCATCTTTAACAAATACTGTTGCGAAAAAATATCCTTGCGCCACTTTTACGAAGTTGAAAGGCAGGGTGGCAGACCAGATCGTATCGCCCGGAGCTCGCTCAATACCATACATAACCGGCCCGATTGGCGACCCGATAACGTCGATAGAGTTAACAGTAAAATTATTACAAGTAGGATAGCTTACCGAATTTCCACCGACAGTCCAGTCAGACACACCAAATGAAGTACATTGCTCTGTACCGCAGGGGTCGGTGACACAAACCTGTACGTTTCCAATTGTTGCATCAGGATTCGAAAATGCCAAAGGCAAGGATGGACCAGTCGCGATAATGTTGCCTCCGTTTTTTACGGTATACGCCTGTACAACCATTCCCGGGTTGATCTGAATGTCGATTGAATTAAAAGAGTATTGACCACAACCGACTTTGGCAACGACAGGATTGCCAATCCCCCAGAAATAATTATTGATCGTAGCTTGTCGAGTTTGAAAATTTCCGCAACTGTCGTAACCACGTATGGTATAGGTCCCCGCACCAAGGTTTATAAATGTACCGGTGTTATTGGTGGTACCTACCCCCATGGGTCCAGCAATGATCTCATATAAAAACGGAGCACGCCCATTGACTAAAGTACCCGCAATCGACCCATTGGTTGCATTGTAACATCCCGTAACGTCAGTCGCTGTTAAATTATAATCGGGTTCAATATAATCTCCCGGCACACTCACAGGGTAATCGGTAAAACTGTTTCCAGCGCCCTGATCGATAATACGCAGGGTATAATTGCCTGGATTTAAAGCGGACAAAACATTACTGGCTGTCGGGCCGGTATACGCATAATCAACCGGGTAGTCGATAAAGTCGTAGATGAAAGGCCCCGTTCCCTGTACATTAGTTGCCGTGATAACGCCGGTAGCGACGCAACGCGATTCTTCAATCGTGATCGTTGCACCATTACCTTGTGCCAAAATTTCGCGATAGAAAAACAACGTGCATAGCACGAACAAAAGGGTAATTTTTCTCTTCATTTTTGAGTAACTTTAAAAGGTAAAAAAAAGTGTGGTGTTAAGTGATGCTAAAGTGCGAAAATAGTCCGCTTTTTTAACATAATGTAAACATTTTTAATAATGCTTCGTTAAGCTATCTAATATCATGATTTACAATTATATACCTATAATATTTGTCAAGAATATATAAAATATATTATATTTAATTTTATTATTAATTCAGCAAATTGAGCAGTATTTGTGGCTGCGAAAATTCATCGCTTAAACAGAATTTTGCCGTGGAATAACGTTTGAGGGTATTCCTGTTGTCGGTTAATGGTTTGCGGTTTGCATCATGATACAGCATCAATATATCTACGGTTCCATTGGGGCGATACAAAAACTTTTCGGTATACAGTGCGACAGCAATATGCTCTTTTTCTGTGTTTTGTGTACAATGACATGTTGCAACCAAGGTATCGTGTTGATAATACATCGAATCAATCTGTACGGCTTTGTTCGTATCGGTTTTACTTGTGTGTCTGATCACTTTATTATTGTGCAATATCATTTCACGTTGTGCTGATCCGATTGTTCTTCCGGTTTCATCGAATTGTTTCGTCGTCAACTGAATGGAGTTTTCACCGAATAAACGGTTCATTTCCGATTTTCGATAAAATGTCGTGCCCTGCACAAACTCTTCCTGATGTAGAAGAGTATCTTTACGATAAACAAAAAGCAACTTTCGCAAAAGATGATAGCGATCGGTATAGCGCTCCTTTTCATATATGCTGCACTCTGTAATATTCTTTTCTGCGTTGAGCAGCACCGACATTCGTCCGGTAAGAATTTCCTGTTTGTTGCCTTCATTGTGAAAGCAATCCACTAAGATCTCATTGGCAAAATGATGCAAAGTGAATCGTTTTCTTTGTATCCACTTATTTGATTTTTTTTCCCAGAAAAAGATTCGTCGCTCAGTCAATTTGTCGTCAGGGCTATAGACGTTCACCGTTTTACTTGAGGGCAGCAAAGCGGAAGTATCGGTCGACAGGACTTGAAAAATAAGTAATGAATCCGTTTTGCCTGATCGGGTTTGCGCGAATAACGAAGCATAGCAACACAAAACAAAGAACAATAAAAAAACGGTGCTTTTTTTCATCATGCAAATACAAGAACGCGCTGACTAAACATCAGATCGCACGGTGTTTATTGATTTGACCGGACAATTAGGAATGCTTCGATTAAATATCGGTTGCTTCGCCATATGCCATTGCAGTGGCTTCTTTTACGGCTTCGCTCAAGGTTGGATGGGGATGAATGGCATTTAAAACTTCCTTGTAGGTCGTCTCCAGTTTTCGTCCCAGCACTGTTTCTGCAATCATATCCGTTACATTCATACCAATCATGTGTGTCCCTAACCATTCGCCGTATTTTGCATCATAGATCACTTTCACAAATCCTTCGGTATTACCCGCCGCCGCAGCTTTCCCACTAGCCACAAAAGGAAATTTACCGATCTTGAGTTCATATCCCGCTTCACGGGCTGCTTTTTCGGTGAGACCTACGCTGGCCACTTCCGGACTACAATAGGTACATCCGGGAACATTGCCATAATCGATGGGTTCAGGTTTATGTGAACTTTTCTTTTCCATATAGGCAATATTTTCAGCGCAAACGATGGCTTCTTTGCTGGCTACATGCGCCAAGGCCTGACCCGGACTAACATCGCCGATTGCATAAATACCCGGAACATTGGTTTGGCCGAAACCGTCTACCACAATTTTACCCTTATCGGTTTTAACGCCGGCAGCTTCAAGCCCAATATGCTCAATATTGGATACAACACCCACTGCACTCAGCAAGATATCCGCTTCAAGAATCACTTCACCTTTTTCAGTTTTTACCGTTGCTCTCACTCCGGCTCCACTGGTATCTACTTTTTCGACCGATGAATTGGTCATGATCGTCATGCCCTGCTTTTTGAAACTTTTTTCCAGTTCTTTCGAAATATCTTCGTCTTCAACCGGAACGATACGTGGCATAAATTCCACAATGGTCACCTTGGTACCGATACTGTTATAAAAATAGGCAAACTCAACACCGATCGCACCACTTCCCACAACGATCATGGTTTTCGGCTGCTCAGGTAAAACCATCGCTTCACGATAACCAATGATTTTTTTGCCATCTATAGGCATGTTGGGCAACGTACGTCCTCGGCCCCCTGTAGCAATTATCGTATGATTACATTCATAAGTAGTTGTTTTTCCATCAGCAGCAGTTACATCAATTTTCCCTTTCGATGCAATCTTACCCGTGCCCATCACTACATCAATCTTATTTTTTTTCATTAAAAACTGAATACCCTTACTCATGTTGTTGGCCACTCCGCGACTCCTTTTAACCATCCCTTCAAAATCAACTTGTGGGTTATCGATTTTTACACCATAATTCGATGCATGTTTGGCATATTCAAACACTTGTGCCGACTTAAGCAATGCTTTAGTAGGTATACATCCCCAGTTCAGGCAAATTCCACCGAGGCTTTCTTTTTCAATAATCGCTGTTTTAAAACCCAATTGTGATGCCCTGATGGCAGCCACATAGCCACCCGGACCTGCTCCGATAACGATAACATCGTAGTTCATATGCTAGTTTGTTTTTTTAA
>CAZFKA010000133.1:0-8537 GCA_964519155.1 uncultured Bifidobacterium sp.
ATGTAGCCGGTATGGGTGCCGATCTTTTTGGTTCTTATGTGGCAACCGTGTTAGCCACTATGGTATTGGGGCGTGAAACCACTTCAGCGGCGGGTACGGATATGTTTGGCGGATTGGCTCCCATCTTATTGCCCATGTTGATTGCAGGTGTCGGTATTATTTTGTCTATTGTCGGAACTTTTTTTGTACGCATATCTGAAAATGCCGGCTTGAGTACCACTAAAGTTCAAAACGCTTTGAATATGGGCAACTATGGTTCTATAGTACTCACGGCCGTGGCATGTTTCGCATTGACCAACTATATTTTACCTGCCGAAATGACCTTACGTGGATTTACCTTCACCAATATGCAAGTGTTTTATTCAATTTTGGTTGGTTTGGTTGTGGGTACACTCATGAGTGTGATCACTGAATACTATACAGCCATGGGTAAGCGTCCGGTATTAAGCATTGTTCGACAAAGTGCAACCGGTCATGCGACCAATATTATCGGTGGTTTAGCGATGGGAATGGAGAGTACATTTTTACCCATTTTGGTGTTGGCCGGCGGTATTTTCGGTTCTTATTACTTCGCGGGATTATATGGTGTGGCCATTGCCGCAGCTGGCATGATGGCTACTACTGCCATGCAATTGGCTATCGATGCTTTCGGCCCTATTGCCGATAATGCCGGCGGTATTGCTGAAATGAGCGAATTACCGGCTGATGTACGTGAAAAAACAGATATCCTCGATGCTGTAGGCAATACAACTGCCGCTACCGGTAAAGGATTCGCCATTGCTTCAGCAGCCCTTACAGCATTGGCCTTATTTGCGGCCTTCGTAGGCATTGCCGGTATTGATGGCATTGACATTTATCGTGCGGATGTACTGGCCGGTTTATTTGTTGGTTCAATGATACCCTTTATCTTTTCTTCCTTAGCGATTCGTGCCGTAGGACAGGCAGCGATGTCGATGGTGCAGGAAGTACGTCGGCAGTTTAAAGAAATACCCGGTATCATGGAAGGGACCGGCAAACCACAATATGACAAATGTGTGGCCATTTCCACGGAAGCATCGATTAAGAAAATGATGTTGCCTGGCGCAATTGCCATTATTTCCCCATTGATCGTCGGCTTTACACTGGGGCCGGAAGTGTTGGGTGGATTTCTTGCCGGTGCGACGGTGAGTGGCGTTTTGATGGGAATGTTTCAAAACAATGCCGGTGGTGCCTGGGACAATGCTAAAAAATCTTTCGAAAAGGGAGTGGATATTAATGGAGAGATCTTTTATAAGAAGTCGGAACCCCATAAAGCTTCGGTAACAGGCGATACCGTTGGCGATCCTTTTAAAGATACTTCAGGCCCTTCAATGAATATCCTCATCAAACTCATGAGTATTGTGAGTCTGGTGATTGCCCCCACCCTTGCCGGCTTACATGCTGATAGTATTCAACAACATCGTATTCAGCGTATGCAAACCAGTATGGAAGCTTGCAAAAAAGCCGGTTGCACTGAGGAACAATGTGCATCGGTAATGAGCAAATGTGAAGGTAGCCAAAGTACTGAGAAGAAATCATGCTGTCATGCCGAAGAATCAGCTACAGGCACCATGCCAAAAGACTCTGTGAAAGTAGATGCCACCCATGCCACTGCCGGAGATGAACAAAAACAATCTGACGAAATCAAACCCACCAAACCTGAAGGAAATCAATAGTTTGGTGTGACCATAGTCAAAAAGCGACCTTCTTGTGCAGAATGGCCGCTTTTTTTATTCCCCCTTATATATAGGATTTTTTATGCTTATTTATTTGAAGTTCGCTTAAAAACCATCGTGGGCTTGGACCCGGAGATCAACTGGAGCGAATTGGCTGTGATGGTGAACCGTTCTGTTGATTCGAGATATTGTATAAATGTTTTTTCGCCCATCGAATTACAAAACATGCGGGTCAGGGTCATCGGTCGTTTAAACTCAAGATTATCCGCATGCTGTACATACTGAACACTCACATTATTGCAGCCGGTATTACCCGAAAATCTTTTCGCCTTTACATCAAAATTCAAATAGGGCAAGCCTGTGGGAAATAAAATTGCTTTATTGGTCGCTACGTTGGTAAAATAATCGAATTCCCATTTCCCCTGTAACAGTGAGCCATCCTGTTCATTATTGGGGGTAATACTGATCGAAGCATTTGCAGCGTCGTAATGATCGGCAGTTTGCCCGCTTGTTGATTCTTTTGACGCAGCAGACCGGTGGGCAGTGCAACTACTGATCGCACATCCCGCTAAAAGCCATAACCCAACAATTACTTCTTTTTTCATACCGTAAATTTAATCTTTTTCTCCTGGATAATCCAGTAACTTTTCAGGGCGCATCTAACGCTCTATAAAATCTATTTCAATTCTTCGATCAACTGGCCGGTCTTTTGCAAAATAATGTCTACGTCAATTTTCTGCATACAATTAAAATGTCCTTTGGGGCACTTCTGGAAACCGAGTTTACTACAAGGCCGACACGACACTTTTTTATTCTCCACAATATGCAGCTTCGGCGAGAGGGTTGTGTTGAGGTTATTGAAACCATAATAAGGGAACATGCCAAATGCTGGAACTGTATTGCCCCAGATGCTGATCACTGGTTTTTGAAACGCAGCGGCAACATGCATCAGACCGGTATCGTGCGCGATCACAAATCTAGATTTACGTACAATGGCTGCACTTTCATTCAACGAAAATTTACCACAGGCATTATAGATCTTCACCGGATCTGTTTGGCTGATTCGTTCGCCTTCGGGCGCATCTTCTTTGCCACCGAGTAATATAATGGGAAATTGCAATGCTTTAGCAAAGGCAATCCATTTTTCGACGGGCATCTTTTTAGTCGCATGCTGTCCGCCGATCACACAAGCAACAAAGCCCAAAACATGGCTGAAAGGCAGGTCGTCTTTATGCAGTTCCGCTTCTTCCGGAATAAAGTAATCAAGTCCTTGGCCGTCATTCTTAACCCCTGTTTTTCGAATGGCTTCGAAATATCGATCAACGATACTTTTATCGGGAAGCACATTGAGTTTGAACGTGGTAAGCAACCATTTTCGGATATTGAGTTTTGAAAAAGTAAAGGCTTTAACCTGCGAATTAAAAACCTGACGTAAAATTGACTTGACGTACCAGGTCCGCAAGTTTCGGTGAAGATCGATCACATAGGTATATTGCTCCTTAATTAGCGCTGTCATAATCGGCTGAACATCATCGGCAATTGTGTAAACCTTACTGATATAAGGATTGCCATTTACGATATCCGCAAAACGTTGCTTGGTCAGGAAATGAATTTCAGCATGGGGCAATTGCTTTTTCAGACAACGTACGATAGGCGTTGTCAGCACAATGTCACCAATAGAAGAAAAACGAATGACCAATATTTTCATCCGGAAAAAAAATTCGATACGGGATAAAAATAGGGAAAAGCACTTAATAATTTACCTTAACGGAAAAGGAATTATTATTTTGGCCTAAAGGCATTTTTGCATTATCACTTAACTTCAGGATGAGTCCTTTTTTGGCATCAGTTGCCGACAGATGGTCCATCACTTCAGCCAATAAATAACGTCCATTTTGTGGATTGGTAATTTTTATTAAACTCCCTTTAGCAGCAAGATTGGTCATCACGTAAAACTTGCCACCGGGCGTACCCGGTACAAAATATGCCGCAGTGCCATTGATCGTCTTTAGCAGTGACAAGGGTTTAATTTCATTTCTGATTGTATTATCAATTACTTCAGGTTCTGCCATCGTTTGCAATTCCCCTTCCGATTTTGCAATATTCGGGTGAGCTACTTTTGGGCCACTTTTTTTATTCAGACTGGCATAATATTGTGCAGATTGACGGGCAGCAGATTTTTGACGTTGCCATTCGTCGGGTGATTTTGCGCGGGTATCGGTTTTTGGCTCGCCTTTGTTTGTCTTCCGCGCGCTTCTCTCTGCTTTTGCTTTTTGCCCCATCGCCATAAAATCATCTTCAGGCGGTGCGGGCTTCTTGATGTGGTTGTACTTTTTGGGCGCAACATAATTTTTGCCATTCACTAACTGATTGACTCTTTGCCCAAAAGACTTTTTTGCCCCAACGGGCAGCTCAGCTTCTGCTTTTCCTCCTTTTTTTTCCACTACCGCATCCTGTGTTTTATAATGCGATCGTGGTACATGCTGCACATTTCTATTGGGGTCGTTTTTTACCAATACCGGATCTGACGTACGTTTGACAGCTTTCGGTTTAGGTTTATTGTTAAAGGCGCGTTTAATTTTCGACCAAAAGTCTTCCTTCTGGTCAAGCGCTTGTTCGTAGGTTGCAACCGCTGAAGGGGTTGCCGACTGTTGTTGTGCATGGAGGGTTATGCATAAAAAAATGCATAACGCAAGCAGGTAAAGATTTTTCATGTGTGATAAGTAGCAACGATTAAGTAAGTACTGCAAAGTACCGGTATAATTTTAGAACTGCAAAATGTTTTGACTCAAAATTCTATAATTCGAGGGGTAGTAATTATTGATCCGGTTCCCTAAATTTTTTAACCAACCGAGCGCTAATCCCTGATACCGCACAAGGTACCATCCCTTTTGTGTCAATGATAGCGACAAATTTTCCTTTCTAAGGTAAGCGATCGCCTGTTCATAATTGAGTTCCACGGTGAGTTGATGATACTTGCATCCTGTGTATAGGGCCAGTGCATGGTCGGGTAGTATGTCGCGCGGAAGGATGCGTCCCAACATCACCCCCTTGCGTGTCAGTTTTATTTTTGAAGATAAAAAATCGAGTGTATCCTGATGCGATTTGCGTATACATAAAAGCGAATCATTTTGTTGAAACAAAAATTTATCACTGGTGTCGATATACGCCGAAAGATCCTGACCTTTCCAGCGTTTTAGTGACGATTGTTTCAAGGGCGCTTTCTCTCTACCATCTTGCTTGCGTAAAACGGCCAGAAAAAAGCCCTCCCCTTTCAAATGTTGTGGCGACAAACGGTACCCCCAGGCTTGTTTACGCTCGCTTTGTGTTTCAATTATTCCATGCGCATGATTGAGTTGCACACGACAAGAAGCTAGTGAAAAAGAATCACACAGATAATCCAGCATATCTTCATTCTCAGCCTGACTCAATGAGCAGGTCATGTATACCATCAAACCATTTTGCGCGAGTGCCGGATAAGCTTCATTTACTATACGCTGTTGCCGCAATGCACAATGCGAAACCAATTCGGGGCTCCATTCCTCACAGTACGCAGGCATCTTTCTGAAAAGCCCTGAACCGGAACAAGGAGCATCGATCAACAATAGATCAAAAAAGTCAGGTATTGCACCAAACCTAACCGGATCACTATGGCTGACCCACGTATTATCATATCCCCACTTAAGCAGATTTTCTGCCAAAATATTCACGCGACTACCGATCACTTCATTGCTGATTAAAATGGAATCATCGCTGATCAGCGAAGCAATATGGGTACTTTTGCCGCCGGGCGCTGCACAAAGATCCAGCACTGACAAGTCCTTATCGAAATTGCAGTGCTGTAATAACGCATACGCTAAAAACATAGACGATGCTTCCTGCACATAATATGCCCCGGCATGAAACAGCGGATCGAAGGTAAAGGATGGCCTTTCAGCGAGATAGCGGCCTTGTGTGCACCAGGGTATCTGCTCTGCCGATGCGAAGCGTTCGCTGGGCTTTTTAGGGTTCAACCGTACTGAATTTACCGAAGCGGCTTGATGCACCGCAAGGAGCGAATCCCATTCATGTTGCAGATGAACAGGTAAAGTTTGTTTTAGACCTTGTGGCAGACTACTCGGCAAAGTTTTATCTTTGGGTGAAAATACAAGAACAAAGATGCGAATTTTCCTTACAGGAATGATGGGGGCCGGTAAAACTTTTTGGGGGAATAAAATTGCAGAGTGGCACCATATTCCATTTGTAGATCTTGATGCCTATATTGAACAACAGGAGTCACGATCTATTACCGACATTTTTGTTGAAGAAGGAGAGGCTTATTTTCGGAAGCAAGAACATGCTTGCCTGGCAGAAATCATTGACAAATATGAACAGTTGATCTTGGCTTGCGGTGGTGGTACTATTTGTTTGGAAGCCAATAGAAGACTGATGAAAAATAAGGGCAAAATCGTTTACCTGAAAACGGACATGATCACCCTTGTGGAAAGGTTGCAAAAAAACAAAACAAGTCGCCCTCTTTTACACTTTTCGCAGGAGGTATCTTTGGAAGACCAACTGACAGCACTGTTGCAGCGGCGGCAAGTATTTTACGAACAAAGTGATCATATCATTGAAATGAATCAAATAGATGAACGTACTTTCGCAGAACTTTTTTTTGAGCAATATGTATAAACCAGCATTAATAGCCGGCAGCTTATTTGCGCTACTGGCTGTGATTACAGGCGCATTTGGCGCACATTATTTAAAATCAATCTTTACGGCCGAAACGCTGCAAAGTTTTGAAACCGGTGTCAGATACCAGTTTTACCATAGTTTGGCCCTGTTATTTACCGGCATGTATGCGAGAGAAAATCCACCCTTTATCCGTGCCATTACCTGGCTTTTTGGGCTGGGCACAGTAATGTTTTCGGGATCTATTTATTTGCTATGCTGGTTGAAAAGTACCTTGAGTATTGGTCTGGGCGGGCTTGGGGCCATTACCCCCCTAGGTGGTCTACTGTTTATCAGCGGCTGGTTGCTTTTGACCTTGTCTTTTTTGAAAAAAAAATAGCCGGCAATTAAGCAGTCATTGCATTGTACATTTCTTTTTTTACTTCCTCCATCGGAACGTTCATGCTGATTTTGCCTTGCGATGCGATTGACAATTTTCCACTTTCTTCCGATACCACAATAACCAATACATCATTATGCTCTGAAGCCCCTACCGCAGAGCGGTGTCGCAAACCGATATGCGTGGGTAATTCAACGCTATGGCTAATGGGAAGCACTACGCCCGCAGCAATCAGATTATTGCGATCGACGATTACCGCGCCGTCGTGTAACGGACTCGATTTGGAGAATATACTTTCCAATAATTTGGCACTGACGCTCCCATTGATCATATTTCCGGTATTGGTGTCAAATTCAAATTTTTCAGAGCGGGCGATCACGATAATTGCGCCTAGCTTTTTTTCCTGAAAGAAACGCAGAGCGTCCGTAATTTCTTCAATCACATCTTCCTCAACAATATACTTGTTCAAGGTATTTGCTTGAAAAAGGCGGCTGATAAATCCATTTTTCCCTAAAGGGGAACGACGCCCCAACACGATCAGAAATTTCCTTATCTCAGGTTGAAAAACAACCAGTAAACCAATCAATCCTATACTGACAAGCCTATCGAGTATTTCACTCATCAAAGGCATTTTCAACCGATTGACAATCAGCCACAGTACATAAATCACCAGTGCTCCCACAAAAATATTAAACGCAATACTACCCCGTAAAGCCCTGAATAATTGAATAACGATCAGCAGCACTAAGGCGATATCAATCATTTGGATGAGTGATATATGGTCGAAATAAGCAAAAGATTGCTGAAACATATCAGGCAAATATAATATATTTACTTTTGTAAGCGATATGCCAGCATTAATTGAATTAAGTCGTGTTTTTAAACAATATGAAATGGGAACGCATACGGTTCCTGTGCTCAAAGGAATTGATTTGCAGATAAAAAAAAATGAATATGTTGCGCTCATGGGCCCTTCAGGATCAGGCAAATCAACGTTGATGAATATCCTCGGCTGCCTTGATACGCCCACTTCAGGCACTTATATTTTGAATGATCAAGACGTCAGTCGAATGGACGATAATGCGTTGGCTTCGATACGGAATAAGGAGATCGGATTTGTGTTTCAACAATTCAATCTTTTACCTCGTTTGAGTGCTTTACAAAATGTAGCCCTACCCTTATTATATGCGGGCATTGCCAAAAAGAAAAGAGAAGAGTATGCTGCAGCCATGCTTGAAAAAGTAAATCTAGCCGACCGCATGATGCATAAGCCAAACGAGTTGTCGGGAGGGCAATGCCAACGGGTTGCTATTGCGCGTGCTTTGGTGAACAATCCATCCATGATCCTTGCTGATGAACCCACCGGAAATTTAGATTCCAATACATCGTTGGAAATCATGGGTATTATGGAAGACATACACCGTAACGGGAACACGATTATTTTGGTGACACATGAAGAAGATATCGCTCAACATGCACAGCGGATTGTTCGCTTAAAGGACGGTTTGATTGAACTTTAGCTACCAAAAAATAACAAGGGAATACATCGCTGTACTCCCTTGTTGTATAACCAAACCAAAACCAAAAACCAATTTTTACCCTAAATAAGACTTCAGGGATTTGCTATATCTTGTTTTTTGTAATCTTTTGATCGCTCTTTCTTTAATTTGTCGAATCCTTTCCTTGGTTAGATCGTATTTTTCTCCGATTTGTTCGATCGTAGGCCCGTCGTTGCCTTCCAAGCCAAAATAGGCGGAAACGATCTCAGACTCTCCTGGACTCAGTGATTTCAA
>CAZFKA010000134.1:0-8437 GCA_964519155.1 uncultured Bifidobacterium sp.
AACAGGTATATGAAGCTATCATTTCGTTAAGATGTGCCGTTATAAAGAAATATCTTTATTTCTTCGCTGTCCCTGCACAAATACATTTCATAGAGATCAAAATGTTCCATATCATCTGTTCGGGGCACTGCGCGGAGGCCGTCCACGTGTATCTCATAGAAATGTGGTTGTCCCATTTCCTTGTATTGCTGAAGCCTTTGCCTGATGCGTTCTATTTTTTCAGCACTGTATTTTTCTGTTTTAATGAGTGGCATTTGTAATATTTTTTTCTGTGAATTGAATGAATGGTATTTGGTTGGACAGGTTGGAAAGGTTTTCGATATTTATAGTGCCGCTGTGTTCATATATCTGCTCATTGGTTTTGCCTGTAAAGAGTTCATATAAGCCTGTATCACTTTCAACACGCACATTCTCTGTTGCATCGGCAAGGATGTATATATCGTTGCCTGCCTTCATAACCAGTTTCTCAAAGGGCTGCAATACCCAATGATGAAAAACAGGTATATATCCAAGCCTTGTAAGATTTTGTATCCGTTCCCTGATAAGTTCCTGTAAAAAAATCATAGTTATTTATTGAATGGTAAGAGTAAGTGTTACTGTGTATTCTATGTTCTGATTGAAGAGTTTGCCTATATTGTCCTTGTAAAATCCAGTGATGCGTGTCTGTGCAGGAATACTGTTTGCAAGTTCACTTTTGTGTCTTCCATGAAAAGAAAACGGAAGGGTCATTGCATTGTTTTTTGTGTAAAAGGTCTCCGTCAGCACAGGGTAAAGGTTTTCTCTCACAATTCCATCGTAAAACCAGTTAGTTGGCCGACCTCCCTGTAAGCGGATATGACCTACGGGGAATTTCTGTAAGAGAAAATAATTATTCGCAAACCCGACAGGTACGTTTAGTGTCTTAAAATTCACTCCTGTTGTCACTGCACTGATCAGGTTCACTGAATTTGGAATACTGATTTCAAAATGCGTATACCCTCCTGCTAACTTTACTGGTATTTGCTGTAATATGATTTGCTTTTTCACTTATGTTCGTTTTATTGGTTTTCCACTTCACATTCAACATAGAGTGATACGCGATAAGCAGTAAATGCTGCAAGCGCACTCGCATTGTCTGTATATTCTATTTTCAAAATCCGATTGCCAACATTAATCGGTGGCACGTCATAATAGCGGTCATTGACAGAGGCATTTAAACCTGACATAAGCAACTTGCTTTCATATTTTTCAGGTACTATTTCTTCTGCATTGAGTTCTATCTTTTGTGTACCGCGATAATACAGTAGGTCTTCACGATCAGAGGTCATTAATATCCCTGTGACTTTTGTTGTATTCTTATCCAGTTCAAATGATCTACTGACAATAGCCAGTGCTGCATCCACAGAAAAGTCAAACCGCTTTTTTATTTGTTGTTTCATTATATGTTTTTGTTTTGCTTTAATTTTTATGCTGCCATTTTTATACTTCCGCCATGTTGCTGATAAACCATTGCAAGAGAACTAAGGCTATGCTCATGTTGTTTGTACCCTGCACCTGGCAGTGATGCCCATGTCTTTCTGCATTTATAGATTGCTTCGCTAAAACGTCCTGCCAATACATCTGCAAGCGCACCTTTTCTTCTTATCAGTTCAATGGCTGCCCTGTCCTGATTAAACGGTGAAAAATCATGCAGTCCAAGTTGCTGTTGTAACTCAGCCCACGTTTTGTAAAGGAACTGGTATGCACCTGCTGCTGTGCTTGTAATACCACTTTTTCGTATCGCACGGTTTGGATGCCTGCTAAAGTCATTAAAAAGTTCACCGCCATATAGTGTCCGATAAGCATTTACCCCAAACGTCCCTTCCGCATATTGAAGCATCAGTAAAAATGCTTTCAGGTTCCTCTTACTATTGTCCAGTGGTGTAATTGCCTGTGCTTGTGGTTTCTCTTTTTTGCTTTCTAAAAACCAAAGCAAGGCAGGGGGCAGTAAACCTGCTGTCGCAAGAAGTAATATAGCCTTGAGATTATTTGCCATTGCCTTACTCTGGTGTTTTAAAAAATGAAAAAGTGATTTTTGATGAAAGTGTGTTTAATACTATGGCGTTGTGATCGTACCATGTAAAGCCACATACACATAGGTGAAGTTTGCTATACCTGACAGTGTTCCGAGTTCAAGCGTCATTTCAATCAGCATGTCATCATGGATGAGACGCGGATTAGCAAGTTTGTAATAACCGGCAGGTACATTATGATTGGCATCGGTTTTAAATACCATATTCGGGGTTTCAGGTACGAGCTGCTTCTTGTTGCACTTGAGCGAAAATTCACCGTTGGTCAGTGCGCCAAAATTCTCAATCGCTCCGTATTTGGTTGCCATGATTTTATCCTTTGTATCATCTGCTGATACACCTGCCAGTAATACGATACCACTCACAAGCAAAGCCTGATTTTTAGGCAGCTTTGCATTTGATACATTACGCAAGCCAATTTCCTTATCGTCCTGTGTTTCAAACAATTTGATTGTTTTGCTGTTCGCAGGTTTGATTGAATAAATCGCACTGTCTGCAAGGCGGAGATCCCCTTGTTTAAGTCCTGCCTTGATATGGGCAGGCAGTTCATTGAAGTGCTTTTCCATTTCTGCACGTGAGCCTCTGCTCGGTGTGCGTGTACCGGCTACCTTGTTGATGATTTGTTGTCTTTGAATTGGGTTTGCAGCTTTGAGTGCGCCCAATAATTCGTCGTCATAGCCGCCGAGCAATGCGCCTGCGTTGTTGTACTCGATGTCATTTAAAAGTCCTAACATATTGTTTTGTTTTTTGTTTTGTTTAAAAATTGAGTAATTAAAATGTTTGTTTTTTTCTTGATTAGTAAATCATTTCAGGTTCAATTGCGTCCAGTCCGTCCCAACCCTGCACGTTACCGTTTACAGTACCGTACCCTCCTTCAATGCCATCGTCATATATGCCGCTTACCTGTGCGTACTTCATTCCTGAGTTGACAATTTGGTTTTCAAGGCGGTTAAGTGCATCGAAGTCGCCTGAACCAAGCAGGTTTTCGGGATAGGAGAAATATTGTACATCGTCAAGTCCGCTTACTGCCTTGTGCTTTTTAGCAAGGTTTTTTACCTTGTCGATGTAGGTCTTTTGCAGGAAACTGTCTTTGTAGGATATGACCCTTTCTTTTACCCCTTCCAGTCCTTCCATACCATCTACTCCCTGTACTCCTTTTGACTGAAATCCATTGGATGCCATCATACCGATACCGAAAGTGGATAGCAGGCGATTGTCTATAAAGTGTCCTGCACCTGTGACAAGGATTCCTGCAATAAGCGAAGGGCGTCCTATCGCTGCTCCTGCAAGTCCGCCTGCTATTACTCCAATGATGAGGTCTTTACCTGTTTCAATGGCTGTATTGGTGACATTGCGATTGGTCGGCAAGGGCTGTGTAATCTTACTGAGTATCTGATTCTTGGTTGCCTTTTTTTGATATTTGTTATTTTGTTTTGCCATTTTTTTCTGGTTGTGTTAGTTGAATAATGTTTGGTTTTTAAAGGTTTGCTTTGCAGGCTTTTTACGTGCTTTGGGTTTTGCCTTATGCTTTCGTTTCACTCCCTCAAGACCGTTCACAGATGCAGGTGCGGGATGCTTTCGTGCATTCATCATTTTGTAACCCATAAACAGTATGCTACCTGCGCCCATAGCAATAAGGGTTGGCTTTGCCCATTTCTTGTTCTTTTCCCACATCTCACCTACTTTTCCTTTTGCGCCATTGCCTTTTTCACCGCTTCCTTTTTCTGTTTCTTCATCATTTGGCGGTGCAGGTGTTTCTGCTGTTCGTACCATCATGGTATTACCACCACCACCGCTGTTGTTACTTCCACCCCCTGAGTTTGCTTCTGTTGTTACATTGCTTTGTGGCGCAATATTGCTTTCAGGGTTTGCCTTGCCTTCTTCTGTAATACTTGGAGGCACGGTTTTGTTTTCATCAATGGTTACGGGGGATTCGGTGCTTTCTGCTCCTGCATTTTCTGCATTCTCAAAATCTGCGTTGCCCTCACCATTCTTAGCCTGAAAAATATTGCCGACACTTTTAAGTATCGCAGCAATGGCGGTGACTGCGGCAGTTGCAGCAGCTATGGCTGCACCAGTGGCAGGTTCGCCTAAGCCACTTATATCTCCTTCATAAATATCGCCTAACAAATCGCCAATGGGTGTGTACTCATTGTAGTCCATATAGCCAAGTCCGCTTACTTCCTTGCCCCTGTTCCCTTTTCCTTTAAGTACTGCATTCTTCAGGTTTTCAGGTTTACCACCTGAACCATAAAAAATCACTTCAAGTTTGGAGCGGACTTTTTTAAGCTGTTCAAACTTTTGCATATTGATACCTTTTGCCTGTGCCTGTGCATCGGTGAGGTATGCCCATTTAAGCCTTTGTGCTACTTTGAAAAGATTTAATTTCATGGAGGCAAGTATGCCATTGCGGAGTAGTACTGTTGCAGGGTTTGCCTTGTTTGCAACATGCAATATCTTTTGGAAGATATTTTTCTTTTTTGTTCCGGGTGGTGGCGGGCTTGCGTTTGCTTTATGTTTCCTTCTGAATAGGCCGAGTTCGCCGACTTCACCCATTTCACCTATATCATATAGCAGACTGTCATCTGCATAACCCATCAAGTCATAGGCATCCACTGACAGGTTTTGTTTGTTGGCTGGTGTGTCATCCAGTCCGTTTAAAAAATGTAAATCCATTGGTGTATCTTTTTTTTCTGAAAATGGTTCTTCATAATTGAATTGTTCTACCACACAGTCTATTGTTATATACTTGCCATTCGGTGTGGGAACGATTGGATAGATATGTTGAAAGTGAGGTTTGAAATATTTAGTGATGCGGTAGGTGTGCGCAATATTCAGGTTTGTCAGAATGCTGCTGATAAATGTTGTATAGCAATCACAGTCCACCCCTTGCTTTCTGTCCTGCCAAACCCTTGCAGGGCTTCTTACCTGCTCAATCCCGTCGGCATCCTTTCTGTATGCAATATGCTTGTACACAAATTCCCAAATGTTCCTGCATGTTTGTTCAAGAGTGCTTCCCTTTAACAGCGGTGCAAGTTTTGCGGTCTGGGAAAGTGTTTGCTGAACTGCTTTGGGAATAAATTTGAGTGTATCATCCACATCAGCATCCACACGCACAGGAATATTTTTGCTCTCTGCTTTTGGAAACAGCCTGTTATATTCTTCTCCGCTTTCTATTTTCCTTTGGTATCTTGCCTGCATTTATTTCTTGTTTGATTTTTTTAATACGATCTCATCATCTTTTTCAAAGGGCAGTTTTTTCCATCCTAAATCAATGCTTGTGATTGTTGTTGCGGTCAGCTTTATTTCTGTACCCTTTATAAGTGCTTGATAAATCTTAAATGCGGTAGATAGAATACCGAGCAAGGGAATTTGTATCATAATGCCATTGATAACCGCTTCACCGTATGCAGGGAGATCAATATACTTGTCCACCGCCTGCGAGCTTCCGATTGTGGTGCCTTCATACACAAGTTTGATAAATGGAAACTTGATCTTAAAACTTCCACCATCAGGATTTTTTAAACGTACATCCATTTTGATGTGCATACCTGTCAGGTTTAGCTTATGTATCATTGCACTCGGTATCACTTCAAGGTTTGCGGTGGTGCGCGAAAGTTTATTGAAATAAACAACTCCGCCGATAACCCCTGCACCTAATCCAAGACCAACCAGTAATTTATTAACACTCATTTTTTCGGTTTTTAATTTTCATGGAAATGTAATCTGCGGTAAGCCTGAAGGTCATCCAGATAGCACCACCAATTGCAGCCTTGATTGCATAATCCATCATGCCGCTATAATCGAAGTTTGCAAGCAGGATTGCACCTGTAAGAAAAGTGGAGGAGCCGTTGTTTTGGTTTTCTAATTTCACGAGATTTGTTTTTAAGGTTTGTAATTTTTATTTACGTGCGGGCATGAAAGTCCTGCACACGGAGATTTGTTTCTCAGGTTCATAAAATAATAATTTAAGAAGTTGGATATTGCTTGTGAGTATTGTCAGGTGAGGTTCTTAAACCACATTCTTACTCATGGATGTATTGTTGCACTTTAAGTTCCAGTTTTTAGGTTGCCCAAGTTTTTCAAAGATTAATTCTACCTGTGCCTGTGTATAAAAGAAACTGGTTTTCCTGCCGAGTTCCGTCCTGTGAGGACGTAACCAAGTATAAAGGGTTTTTCGGGTAACACCATATACATCAGTTAAGTGTGCGGTATGACAGGGACGTGCGGTAACGCTGCCATCCATATTGTGTAATGGATTTGGGGGTTTCTGCATCTTAGTTGTATTTAAAATTGAGAACTGCATTATTGAAGGCTTGTAGTATATCACCTTTGTCATAATGTTTGATTGCTTGCTTTCCCTGCTGATAAATTTCTTTTACAGGGGACAGGATATAGCGGTAGTATGCTTCTGCCATAACTCTTAATTCAAAGCGGTGTATAGGCATATACAGGCGTTCATGTTTCAGGTCATTATACCAGTCATCAAGCCCGTAATATCCATGTGCATACAAAGGGTTCAGCCATTTAAGGGGATGCGCTGCGTACCTGGACTCTCCGCGATTGATGTACTGGTAAGCCAGTTGCACTTTTTCGCAAAATGCGATAAAGCATTGGTGCTTATCTTTTGCTGCCAGTAAATGAATGGCTATTAGTTCCTTTGCAAGTTCAATTTCTGCTTCATTAAAATCCTGATTGCTCCATAACAATGTATGTGCAAGGTTCCATGCTGCGTTTACAAGTTTTTGTGTGTCGGGTTTTGTCCTGAATCTTTTTAATGTTTCTGTTTGCATTGTATTTATTTTTTTTGTTTATTATTTTTTACAATGCAAATATGCTATTACGGCAAAACCACACTTTCCAGTTTATGCTCCCAATTGTCGCTAATTGCTAAACAATGTCGCTAATTGCTAAACATTGTTTGTAATTGCTTCCAATTGTATTCATTTGTTTGTAAATGCTGCTGATTGCTGCTAACTGTTCGTAATTGCTGCTAATTGTCGTTAAATGCTCTTAAATGGCGCTTAAATATTTTCCGCTTTTTACTGAAAACAATTGAAAAATAATTGTGTAGGAATTATGAAGGATTGTGTTTTAATTATGAAACATTGTGAAAGATTGTGTTTTAATTGATTTCCAAAGTGATTTTTGTACTTTTTGTAACAAAAATGGGCTTGCGTTTCCGCAAACCCATTTTTATAATAGTATTTAGTAATCTTATTCTAACTTGTTGATCACTGCATTTAATACTTTTGATTCGTCACTATATGCTCTGAGGAAATAAATATTTGATGGTAATCTTGAAATGTCTATTTTGTCTCCACTTACATACGATTGTGATAAGACCTGTCGGCCATCCATAGAATATATCCTTACTGCTAACGTGTTTGTTTTTGCATATTCCAGTATAATGTAGTCGGTCGCGGGATTGGGAATTACGGTCATCTTATTTAATTCGCTTTCTTTAATTTGCAGGGCTGCATTATTAAAATCAATGGAGTACATCGCAGTATTTTTATTGATTGTCTGATTGGAGCAAAAGGTATCTAAACACCCACCACCATCATTTATCATAACACAAATATTATAGTTCCCTGCTGAGCCGTAGGTGTGTGACGGATAGGCTCCAATGGAATTGCTGCCGTCCCCCCATGTCCAATAATAGGATAAATTATTTCCGATACAGTTGTTAACTCCAATATAAGTATGTGGCGGGCCATTGGTATCTGGATAGATACTAAATGTTGCAAGACAATTTTTTACGTACAGGTTGGTACAGAAAGTATCTGTACACATCATATTTGAATCAACGATGACCTGACAAACCGTTTGCACGCCGGGAGTATTGAATGTGTATATAATTGTATTTTGCAGTGAATATGGACCATTATTCAGTTTCCAGTAATGCGCTAAACCCGGCCCGATGCTAATCGGTGTAAACGATGCCAAATTTCCCATCAGGAGTGTATCGTTCATATTGGGATTATTAGTGGTATATGCAAAACTGGCATCACATTGCGCCTTTGCGCTAAAACTCAAAAGGGTAATGGAAACTAAAAGTAACAGGTATCTGATCATAAAATAATAGTTTTTCTTAATGACGAAGATAGACTGTAAACTGTTAGTTTTTCTTCTCTTTTTTTAAATGTCGCTTTTTTGAACCTTAAAATTCATTTTAAATCAATGGACAAAAATAAGTAAACGATAAAACAGGATTTCCCCTGTTTTTCGGTAACCTGTAAAAAAGCAAAATTTGCAATAGGTAAAAATAACTATCAACTCATAAGTATTAATACTTACATAACTTCAAAGTGCTATTATTATTTTGCGCCGGAAATAAAATTTGCACCTTGCTTTCAATCCTTACTTGATAATATTTACGTAGAAAT
>CAZFKA010000135.1:0-8285 GCA_964519155.1 uncultured Bifidobacterium sp.
CCTCCGCAACTATAATGTGCAGCCGGGGCTACCGGTATCATTTGGTATGCCACATCGATACCAATACTTTTACACTTTTCATAGATGTTCGGAAAATGCTCTTTAAACCGATCCATATCCATATGCCGGCAGTCAAGATAAACATGCTCGTCACCCAAAATTTTCATTTCATTATCAATGGCTCTGGCCACGATATCTCTGGGAGCCAGTGAGAGACGGGCATCATATTTCTGCATAAACTCCTCGCCTTTGCTGTTGCGCAAAATGCCCCCGTCACCACGCACTGCTTCCGTGATGAGGAATGCTTGCCCAAATCGCTTACCGGGTTCAAAGAGTGCTGTAGGATGAAACTGGATAAACTCCATATTTTCGATTCTCCCTTTGGCGCGATACAACATCGCTACCCCATCGCCGGTAGCAATTTTCGGATTGGTGGTGGTACGATAAACCTGTCCGCAGCCGCCGGTGGCCAGCATCGTGATCTTCGATAATATTTTTTCGATCTGATTGTTTTCAAGATTCAGAATATACACGCCATAACATTCGATATTCGGTGTGGCTTTTGTAATCAATTGTCCGAGATGATGCTGGGTGATCAGATCGATCACGAAACAATAGTCGATGATTTCAATATTCGGATATTGATGCGCTTTGGCGAGCAAGGCCCGTTCAATTTCACTACCGGTAATGTCTTTAAAATGCAGGATGCGATTTTCGGAATGCCCGCCTTCTTTACCGAGTTTATAATCGCCATCACTTTCGCGATCGAAATCGGTTCCCCAACTGATGATCTCCCTGATTCGTTCGGGTCCTTCGCTGATTACATGGGCAACCACCTCCCGGTTACACAAACCGTCACCGGCGATCAGGGTATCCTGTATATGTTTGTCGAAACTATCTTTGCTGCGATCGATCACTGCGGCAACACCCCCTTGTGCATATTTTGTATTCGTTTCTTCTTCGTTTGTTTTGGTAAGGATGGTGATTTTTAATCCGGCATCCGCCATGGCCATATTTACAGCATAGGTGAGTCCCGCAATACCGGAGCCGATAATTAAAACATCGGTTTGCATAAAATAAATAGTTTTTTCAAAGGTAAAGGAAAATACTTTTACTAATTTTACCCTCGTTTCACAAATTTCTTACTGACTACAATGTCGACCTCCTTTATGCAAAAATCCCTTTTCCTGATTTTTCTTCCGTTTTTGTTGCTTATGTCGGCAGATGGTATCGCACAGCAAAAAAAAGGAAAATATAAACCTACGAAATACGATTCTGTTAAGAAAGTGATCCCTCCGCAAGTATATGGCAATAGCCGTGATGCTCGTCGGGCGGATTCAATCGCCCGTGCGGAAGCCCTGCAGCAGCAATTGGCTGAACAGGAAAAGGCGGAACTTGAATTGCGATTGGCCGAACAAAAAAGACTGGAAGAAGAAAAGCTGGCCGAAGAAGAAAAGCTGGCTAAAAAGAAAAAGAAAAATCAAGTGCCCGTGGAACCGCAGCAGCAAACGGGAAAACCAAGTAAGGGTCAACAAGGGACAGTGAGCAAACCAAAAGCAAAAGTCGCGGAACCTGCACCCGGTCCGGCCCCTACGCAACGCAAACCGGTGAAAATGCCGGTCAAGGAATATTGGACACTCGAAGATTGTATTGCCTATGCACGCGCCAATAAACTGGAGGTTGCTACCGCATTGCTTGACGAACGCTATGCCCAACTATTATGGGAGGAAAGTAAAAACGGTCGGCTGCCGGATCTGAATGGGAATATCAGCGCCGGTAGGGCGTTTGGCTGGAATATTGACCCCGCAAGCAATCAGTTTGTCAATAATTCGTTCAATTACCATATTGCAGGATTGTATTCGCAAACCTTGTTGTTTGGCTGGTTTCAAAAAAAGTACCAGATCGAAAAGTATGCCCTTGAGGCGCAGGCGGCTTCTTTGGTCAACGAACAATTGAAGGATGATATTTCACTCAATATCACTACAGGATTTTTGCGTGTTTTGCATGCCCGGGAAGAGCAAAAAATCGCCGAACGGGAATTGCAAAATACACGAGAATATTTGATGGGGCAAAGTCAATCACGCAAATCAGACGCGGCAGCACAATTGCGTTTGGCAGGCCTTGTAGCTGCGGACAGTGCCTTGTATGTTGAAGCGAAAGCCAATGCCAAACTGGCTTTATTGCAATTGAAAGCCTTGATGAATTTTAGTTTCGATGAGCCATTTAATATTCGGGCGGGTACTAACGATGTAGTGTCAATACCCGGTATTTTGGCCTTGCCGGATGCCGAGCAGGTTTACCAGTTGGCCCTGCAACACCGGAGTTTATCACAAATTCATGAACTAAAATTACGGGCTGCACAAAAGTCACTCGATATTGCAAAAACTTCCCAATATCCTCAATTGTCGCTTTATGGCAATTTAGGAACCGTTTATTCGTCGAATGTGAAAAGTATTACGGGACAAACGTATGAAGGCGAATCATCAGTAGGCTATGTCAATATCAGTGGTTCGAGTTATCCAGTCACCCGTTCCGATTATGTGTTTGATACCCATACCCGTCGTGCCGGCGATCAGTATCGCGATCACTTGCGCGCCGGTATTGGTTTAGGTCTGCAAGTACCTATTCTCAACGGATACAGTGCCCGGTCGAAAATACAACAAGCTAAAATAGCGTTGGTGGGCGAACAGATCAGTCTTGACGCTGATCGATTAAATCTTCGTCGCGATATTTTTCAATTATGCGAAGAAGCGTCTGCAGCTTTGCAAAAATATTTTTCATTTAAAAAGGCCAGCGACGAAAGCGCCAAATTGTTTGAGTTGCTCGATCGCAAAACCAATGGGGAAGGAGGAATGTTTTATGAAGCCGAACGGGCTTATCAGGCTTACCAGTTCAATCAGGCAAAAGCATTGCAAGCCAAATATGACCTTTTGTTGAAATTGAAATTTCTGGATCATTATACCGGAACCCCACTGACCTTATAAAACGATGTTATGAAGAGAAAATACTGGATATGGACCGGCGTAGTCGTTATTGTGCTTGCGGCAGTGTTGATGATGAAATTTGGGAAAGACAATACGCTTAAAGTTGCCGTGGAATCGGTAACCAAACGCGATTTGATAGAGACCGTTGCCGGCAGTGGGAAAATCTATCCCGAAACCGAAGTCAAAATCAGTCCGGATGCTTCAGGCGAGCTGATTTCATTGTTTGTCAAAGAAGGTGATCGGGTCAACAAAGGTCAGGTTGTTGCGGTGATCAAAAGCATCAGTACAAAATCGATCCTCAACTTTACCATGCCACAGGCGGGCATCAATGAGATGCGCGAGACCGTCAAAAATATCAATATTTACTCACCGATCAATGGAGTGGTAACGGGGCTTTTTATCCGCAAGGGCGAAAAGGTAGTGGGTACTGCGCAAATGATGGGTACCGAACTGATGCGCATCGCCGATCTCAGTACCATGAAGGTTGACGTGAACGTGAGCGAAAATGAAATACAGAAAATTAAGGTCAACGATACTGCCCGGGTGAAAGTGGAGGCTTATCCTGATCATACATTCAAAGGTGTGGTGACACGTATTTCGCAAACAAATGCCGGCGGTGGATTTAAAGAAAGTATAGCCGCCATGACCGACCAGGTAACCAACTATACCGTGAGTGTGATGCTCCTCAAAGAAAGCTATGAAGCTCTCGGAAATAAAGACAATAATTTCGCGCCTTTCCGTTCAGGGATGTCAGCAACGGCCGAAATACAAACCCATATTGAGCGACAGGTTTTATCGGTGCCGATCAATGCAGTAACAACAAGGCAAGATGAAGATTCAACCAGGGAGGACGAAAATGACGCGGCAATGAAAGAAGAAATTGCCATTAAGGAAATTGTGTTTGTCATAAACGATAAAAATGAAGCGGTGCAGACGGAAGTGAAAACAGCCATTCAGGATGATCAGTTTATACAGATCACTTCAGGTTTGCAGGAAAAGCAACAAGTGATCGTGGCGCCTTACAGTGCTATTGCGCGCACCCTCAAGAACAAAATGAAAGTGAAGATCGTTAAACGAAAAGAACTTTATCAACCTAAGGAAGAGTAGTTTTTTTCGGTAAACGACAAACCATCAATTTATCGTACCCGTAATTCAATATTCTTTTTACTGGCACGTATTGCCGGTATCCACGATGCCAACATCGCAATGACCACTACCGTGACCATCACCAGCAGAAAATCAGCAATACTGAGCTTTACAGGATAATTTTCAATTACAAACGAAGAACTATCCCCCAGCTTGATAAGTCCGAATTTGATCTGCAATACACAAATCAAGAGGGCGAGTAATGCGCCAATGCCCGCACCAACCATGGAGATCAGTACACCACAAGCGATGAATATTTTTTTTACGACACTGTTTTTCATACCCATGGTTTTTAAAATGGCAATATCTTTTTCTTTTTCAATCACCAGCATCGACAAGGATCCAATGATATTGAAGGATGCAATGATCAGCATCAGGGTGAGTATGGCGTAAACTGCCCACCCTTCACTTTTCAAAATAAAAAACAGGGTGCGGTTTTGTTCAAGTCTGTTGGCTGATTTTAAGTGACGCGGACCGATAATGGTATTGACCTGTTGCTGCACGGTTTCCATATCGGCTGGGTCAGTGAGTTTAAGCTCGAGACTACTGCAAGCATTTTCATTTTCGGAAAGTGCTTGCAAGGTACTCAATGAAGTAAAGGCATATTGCTGATCAATATCTGACATGACGAACAAGGCATTGACCACAAAAAGTTCTTTGTTATAGATCTGGGTGGGATCGAGAGATACATTGGCCCCTTTTTTAAACACATAGGCACTAAGCGGTAAATGAGCCTCTTCGCTGGTTTGCAGGGTATTGGCCACACCCATTCCCAGGGCAATGAACGGCATATCTTGGGTTGTATCAAAATTGGCTTTTCCAAAATTGACATGGTTGTTGAAATGGGTAACGGTATCATAAAGCGCATCGACTCCTTTCAATGTTACTATCGCCTGATTTTGTTCGGTAGACAACAATACCTTTTCCTCCAGCGAACGTGAAATCACGGCAACGCCTTTTACCGACCGAAGTTGCTGCAGCAGGGTTTCATCGGCAATAAAATTTTTACCTTGAGCAGCACTGATGCGTAGGTCAGGATAAAAGTCGGTATACAGATCTTTGATGGTAGACTCAAACCCGTTAAAGACCGACATCACAATGATGAGGGCTGCGGTACCAACCGCCATGGCCAATACACTCACCCAGGAAATTATTTGTATCGCCTGTGTCGATTTTTTACCCACGAAGTAGCGCCATGCAAACTGGAAAATCATTCGCGGTGAAATTAAGGTAAAAAGTTGGTTTGTTATCGCCAACCGGCCTTCCGATCGACAAGTATCCGTATTAGCGGCCAGCGAAATATTGCGGTAAAAATGATGGGGCCGCTCGTTGGAAATGGTTTGTTCTGCCGCAAGTTGTTTAACAAAATATTACACGGGTTTGCTATTGAATACCTTTGGGGGAGAGTACTTTTGACCTAAGAAAAAAATTATCATGGATACGATCAAATCAAAAATTCTGTTGGTGGAAGATGATACCAACTTCGGTAAAGTACTCAAAAATTATCTTGAACTCAACGATTATGTGGTAGAACTTGCCCGTGATGGCATCCTTGGATTGGCCGCCTTCCGTCGCGAAAAATTCGATCTTTGTCTGCTCGATGTGATGATGCCGAATCTTGACGGATTTTCACTCGCAGAAGAAATCAGAAACATCGATGCAGATATTCCGCTGTTTTTCCTTACCGCAAAAAATATGAAAGACGATATTCTCACCGGTTATCGGCTGGGTGCAGACGACTATATTTTAAAGCCTTTCGATAGTGAAATACTGTTGCACAAAATCAAAGCGATCATTAAGCGAAATAGCGAAGCCAGTGAAAAGCAAAATGAGAATTTTGAATTTAAGATCGGCAAATTTGATTTCAATAGTAAACTTCGTGAATTGAAGATCGGAGGTACAACCCATGTATTGTCGCCTAAAGAGAACGATCTGTTGCGTATGCTTTGTGAAAACCTGAACGACCTGTTGCCACGCGATCAGGCTTTGAAAAAGATTTGGGGCAGTGATACCTATTTTAATGGCCGTAGTATGGATGTTTATATTGCCAAACTGCGTAAATTTTTGAAAGATGATGAAGATGTTGAAATCGTGAATATCCATGGCAATGGATTCAGATTGGTGGCACCCGAAGCATAAAGAATAATCATACCCTCAGCATAAAAAGATAAGCAACGACAGCATCGTTGCTTTTTTTATGGCATTCGATTACCAAAAAGAAAAATAATTTTCTATATTTAGCCCCACTAAAAAAAGGAGTTGAAATCTTTCAAAACAAATTTCAAAAGCCTCATTTCAATATTTCAACATGCGAATATTATACGCTGCAACCGAACGAAATGTCTTTCACATAGCCGGCCTGCCTAACAGATCAAAACTTTTTATTCACTTATAATCATAACAACAAATGTTTCCATCAGACTTAGAGATCGCGCAAAACGCCCCCATACAACATATTAAAACCATTGCTGCCAAATTGAATATCACAGAAGATGATCTGCAGTATTATGGTAAAAATAAAGCAAAATTACCGCTCGATTTGATCGATGAGGAGAAGATAAAACAAGCGAAACTGATCTTGGTTTCGGCGATCAATCCTACGCCGGCGGGTGAAGGCAAAACAACAGTGTCGATCGGTTTGAGCGAAGGAATGAACAAGATCGGGAAAAAGGCAGTAGTGGTATTGCGTGAGCCCAGCCTCGGTCCGGTATTCGGCATCAAAGGTGGCGCAGCCGGTGGGGGATATTCGCAAGTGATACCGATGGAGGATATTAACCTGCATTTTACCGGCGATTTTGCGGCGATCGAGAAAGCCAATAATTTGTTGGCCGCACTGATCGACAACAATTTGCAAAACAAAGAAGGTAACTTGAATATCGATCCGAGAACCATAAAATGGAAGCGTGTGATGGACATGAATGATCGTTCGCTTCGGCAGATCGTGATCGGAATCGGCGGTACCGGCAATGGTATTCCGCGTGAAGATGGCTTCAATATCACACCGGCTTCCGAAATCATGGCTATACTGTGTATGAGCAGTAGTATCGATGATTTGAAGGAAAGACTGGGCAGTATTTTTGTGGGGTTCACATTCGATAAAAAGCCCATTTTCGCCCGCGATCTGAAAGCACAAGGAGCCATGGCTCTTTTGCTGAAAGACGCTATCAAACCAAATTTGGTACAAACACTCGAAGGAAATCCGGCGATACTGCATGGCGGACCTTTTGCGAATATCGCGCAGGGAACCAATACTATACTTGCAACAAAAATGGGCTTGTCATTGGGTGATTATGTTATTACAGAAGCGGGATTTGGTGCCGATCTGGGAGCAGAAAAATTCCTCAATATCAAATGTGGATACGGTAAACTCAAACCGAGCGCCATGGTGCTCGTGGCCACAATTCGTGCCCTGCGTCATCACGGGGGAGCGAAGAAGGACGAATATAATACACCTAGTATGGATCGGGTGATCAAAGGCTTCCAGAATCTGGAAAAACATATTGAAAATTGTAAAAAATTTGGTCTTACGCCGGTGGTGGCCATCAATAATTTCCCTACCGACAGCGCCGAAGAAATAGAATATGTGCAAACCCATTGCGCACAGCATGGTGTAAAAGCTATTGTCTCTTACGGATTTGCCAAGGGTGGCGAAGGTACCCGCGAGTTGGCCCAGGCTGTGTGTGATGTGATTGAGGAAGGGAAAAATGATTTTAAGCCGCTTTACGATTGGAATATGAGTGTAGAAGATAAAATTAACCGTATTGCAACGGAGATCTATGGCGCCGATGGGGTGGAATATTCGTCAAAAGCCCGCACACAATTGAAAATGATTACCGGACTGGGATACGACAAATTGCCGATATGTATGGCAAAAACACAAAAATCATTGTCGGATAAAGAAACGGCTATTGGTCGTCCGAAAGGCTTCACCATTAATGTACGTGAATTTGAATTTGCTGCCGGCGCAGGGTTCATCATTCCCATACTCGGAGATATGATGCGTATGCCCGGCTTGCCTGCTGTTCCGGCCTCCGAACATATGGATATCGACAACAATGGAAAAATCAGTGGCTTGAGCTAAATGGCCATGATACCGGCGTTGATGACTTGTGGTGTTTTCCGCAAACAGGATTTTCAGGCATAGGCCGTAGCACC
>CAZFKA010000136.1:0-1251 GCA_964519155.1 uncultured Bifidobacterium sp.
TATCCTGTGAGATATTTTCTGCAAACAGTTTATTCACTTCATCGCTACTTTGACCATTCATACTTTTTTCAGCGATAACAATTTTATCATGCTGCAAGGCCTGCTCAAGCGATACAAACTTGCCGTACTCATTACTTTGTTGTATCAGGTTGTCTTTTGCCCGCACCGGGTAAATCCGAAGATTTTTGAAACTGAGGGAGGCGTCATCAAAGTCAAGGTCAAGTGTGGCGTATGTAAACGCATTTACTCTTTCTTGGGCGGTGCTTTCATGGCAAGCATAAAAACTGAATGTAACTGAAGTAAGGATCAATAAACCGCCTAGGGTTGTAAAAAATTGTTTTGTCATGGGATACGTTTTTGCATGTTTTAAAAACGCCCCCAGACAATTTGGTTATTCCCAATCCACAAGAAGGATTGTTAAAGAAAATGAAAAATACGGACTTACATTAAACCTTTTTGATTCAGCACAAAAAACAAACGCAACCTTGAGCACTAATTTCCTTTTACAAAGCGAAGGTTGTATACCCGTCCATTGCTTTTGCATTGCAAATGATATAGTCCGTCAGGCAAATTGGTGAGGTCGATTTGCTGCGTTGTGCCATTACTATTTTGTCGCAATAGTCTGCCGGTATTATCAAACAAGCGTATCTCGTCGATGTACAAAGATGAGGATATATTAATTGTGTTTTGGGCCGGATTTGGATAAAGAGAAATGTAATCCTCTTTTGACAAGTCGTTAGTTGCTACAGGCCAACACGGTGTATAGGCAACTCCGGGCGAACCTTCTAAACAGCCAGCAAACCAGGTTGTGGATGCATTTTGGTTGCCGGTATACGCAGCGTTTTCAAGCGTATACCCACCGGCATTCGGCGACGTTGGCCAGGGCGCTGAACTGCCGTAGCAAACACTAAAACGCAATTTTCCGGTATTATCAAAAACCCGTACGACATCGCCAACCGAAGCGAAGCCGAATCCGATCGGACCAATTTTGTTGACAATACCAGGATGTTGGGCATTAAATTTTGCAGCGTCGCTGTACACCACCAGATATCCGTTGGCAGCCAGTGTTGTATTTGCCGGAAAAGTAAATACATTATTGTCACTCCCATCGCGGATGGTCCATCCGGCTAATGGCATTGGTACCGCATTTTTATTGTGCAGTTCTATCCAATCACCTGCATCATCAGCAGCCGATGAATTATAATTGATCTCCGAATAAATCATATTTTCAGTACAGCCTGCATAAGCAAC
>CAZFKA010000136.1:1261-8277 GCA_964519155.1 uncultured Bifidobacterium sp.
ACCATGAAGAGGAAAGGTTTGGATTTGCCGCTGAGTTGGTCAACTGAAGTGTCCGGCCATTCCCATCAGTAGCACATTGCCAGGTGTCGAGATAATTGACTGAATAAATCAGCTTATTGTCTTTGTCGCGGATGACGATCTTTTGGCCTGCATTACTCAGTTTAAAACACAAAGGACCAATTTTGTTTGTAACCGATGGAAATTGTGTCGCAAAGCCGGCACTGTCGGCATAAATCACCAATCGAGCACCTGCTGCCAATGTGGTGTTATTGGGTATTACACAATAATGTTCGTAGGCATCGCCATCGAGAATGACGGCGTTCGAGAGATCTATCGAAGTATTCCCAAAATTGTGGAGCTCGAGCCAGTCCCCGGCATCTGTTGTACTATCACTATGAAAATTTATTTCATCTATCACCAAACTCAATCCGGCATTGGCGTTGCAGGCTTGGTTGGCAGGATACATATTGGCATCGATCCAAGCCAGCCGGTTGCTCGTCCATTGTTTCATGGAATCAATTTCACCTTGCCACGTAGAAGCGATCCAGGCATTTGGCCAGATATAGTTGCCGATTGTTTGCCAAATAGCAGAATCGCGTACTGAAGCCTGGCGCACATAATTCGCATAAGTATCTATACGGGCCAACACGTTCGGCGTGCTCAGTATATTTTGCCTGAGTTCATTCCAACGGCAATTCAGTAAATTTCTGAACCATTGATCCTGCAGCATCCTATCGATCCATTTACTGCTGCCATCTCCGCAACCCTGGTACATTTGCCAGCCTGTGTACGGATAGCCGTTGCAATAGTTACCATTACCAAAACTCAAATTAAAATCCCAGTAAGGCCCCATCGTAAAACGACCACATTTACTGTCACGATCTTTATGAACAAAAGTACTTAATCGGTATCCGTCGATATTGTTTGTCACTTCATTTAAAATAAAGAAATCAGCAAACGAATATACATTGGCATATTTACGATAACCGGTGTTAGGGTTCGCATAATTCGCACCCCATAAAATCGACTCAAAGTTATTGATGTAGTTCACCAGATAATTTTTTTGCGTTGCGGTGATCTGTTGCCAGTTCGGGTCATGATTCTGCAACGACACCCCCTGACTCGAATACCACCCACCACCGGCATTTCCGGTTGTCTTATCAATTTTGAAAATATAGCCCCCCGTCAGCGGGTCTCCACTGTTGTCAGCCGGTGTGATCTTTTCGATATCAACACGGTTCTTGTCCACTTTTACTTTTTCCATTAAAACATAAACGCCTTGCAACTGGCCGTTGATAACCAATTCAACAAACTGGCAACGGCTTGTATACCAGTTGAATGCCCGACCCAAATCGTGGGTGATCACATCACGCATAAACGTTTTATCCGTATACGGATTGAGCAAGGTCCAGTCGTGTTCTTTAGGGTGCCCGAGTAAGGAAACGTTCAGGTTATTTCCCAAGGCATCGATTGTGGAGAATCCATAAGGCTTTTTCGGAAAACTCTGAGATGTGGATCCTCTATATTCGATCGAAATTTTTCCATTGTAATTGTTGAATGGATCTAAAATGCAATTGGTATTGCCGGGACCATTGTAAATAATACCCATATCACAGGTGATACGTGGATCGTCTGCAATCGTTTGTCCCAAGGTATTTATTGAAATGATAGGCAAATTGGTTTGCAAAAAATAGGGTGGGCTAAACCAAGCTGGCACCGGCGAATAGTTGACATTTGCATTTGTGAGTCCCAATTGCAGAAATGGTCTTGCGGTGAGGTCAGACGAATTGGCTGTAAAGTTATGGGTCTCAATACACAGCACATTGGTTCCATTTTTCAACAGGGTATCTATGGCTTGTGTGGATAGGGTAAAATAGGTCGGCTGAAAACCCTGATATAACTGCGCTTCATGATCGCCGGTTGCCAGTGAATTGTAAACCGGATTCACACCACTAACATTCGTTCGGGCTATTTCTACCCCATTCAGATAGGCAACAAAACCATCATCGAAATCCATACAAAAAATGGCGGAATAGATGAGCCCTGTGTCGACAATATTAAATGTCCGACGCATATATACTGAAACCGAATTTGTCGGAATGACAGTTGCATCATCACCATCTCCAAACCCAATACCGCCGGTACCGCTACTCCAGGCAGCATCGTTGAACAAGGGGCTTGTCCAATTGGCCACTGCCGCTACAGGCACATGGTATTTCCAGGTTTGGTTGTCGAGTACCACAGATTCCCAGTGATTTATGGCATTTCCGCTGCATTGTGCATTTATCTTATTGGCAGTACCTATCAGCATCGTTGCCAATAAGCACACGCATGAGATCATTTTTTTCATAATCAATTATTCCGTTAAATATAGGTTCGTCGTTTATCGACTATTTACCATTAATCCGCTTTTACAAACTTCACATTATACACACGACCTTCGCTATTGCATTGAAGATAATACACCCCGTTTGGCATACCCGATATATCAATTCTGCCTTTTGTATGGTCGGCTATCTTTGTTTTGCTTACCATACGGCCGAGGTTATCATAGATTTGGATATCTCCTAAAACCATCGACGATTCGATATTTAGCTCAGTCTTAGCCGGATTAGGATAAAGTGTGATATAGTTCTCTTTATTCACATCATTGGTAGCCAAAGGCCAGCAAGGCGTATAGGCTACACCAGGTGAACCCTCAAGACAACCCGCAAACCAGGTAGTGGAAGCATTATGGTTTCCGTTATACGCACCATTTTCAAGCGTGTATCCTCCGGCATTTGGAGAAGTTGGCCAAGGTGCAGAACTTCCATAACAAACGCTGAACCGAAGTTTGCCTGTGTTGTCGAAGACGCGAATAACGTCGCCCACCGCTGCAAAGCCGAATCCAATAGGGCCAACTTTATTGGCAATACCGGGATGTTGTGCATTGAATTTAGTAGCATCGCTGTAAGCAACAATATAACCGTTGGGCGCAATAGTGGTATTGGCCGGGAAGGTGTATACATTATTGCTGCTACCATCTCTGATTGTCCAGCCAGCCAGTGGATAGGCTACTGCGTTTTTGTTGTGCAATTCTATCCAATCACCGGCATCATCAGCAGCCGATGAATTATAATTGATTTCTGAGTAAATGAGATTTTCGCTGCAAGCGGTATAAGGCACTCCCGGAGATCCGCCCATGCAACCCGCATACCACGAAGCCGACAAATTAGGATTGGCCGTTGGCGTAGTCAACTGTAATGTGCGGCCATTGCCATCGGTAGCGCATTGCCATAAATCTTTGTAATCGACCGAATAGATCAATTTATTATCCTTATCGCGAATAATTATTTTCTGACCACTATTGCTTAGTTTGAAACAGAGTGGCCCTTTTTTATTGACAACCGATGGAAACTGATTGACGAATGCCATGCTATCGGAGTAAACTACGAGTCTGGCTCCGGCCGCCAGTGTTGTATTGGCCGGTAGCATGCAGTATTTTTCATATCCATCACCATCAAATATCGCCGCATAGGAAAGGTCAATTGTTGAATTACCGTAATTATACAATTCAATCCAGTCGCCGGCATCAGTCGTACTATCGCTATGGAAGTTTATTTCATCGATCACGAGACTCATATTGGCGTTTAAATTACATTGTCCGCCGCCATTATACATATTGGCATCCATCCAGGTAAGACGAAGATTCATCCAGGTCTTCATTGAGTCAACAGCATGTTGCAGATTGTTTGGAAGCCAGTTGGTTGGCCAGTATACAAGTCCCCATTTAGCCGAATCTCTCACGGCTGCGGCATTCAGCAATGTACGCATCGAATCGATACGGGCAAATACTTGTGGGGTGCTCAAATAACTTTGTCTGAGTGAAGACCAACGGCAATAAAGCATATTTTTAAACCAATTATCCTGCAGCATCTTTTCTATCCAGGTATTGGTTTCATTTCCACAGCCTCCCACATGTTGCCAACCTTGTGTATTTTCACCGAAACACCAGTCGGGCGACCCGAACGTAAAATTAAAATCCCAGAAAGGCCCCATCGTGAACTTACCGCATTTACTGTCACGGTCTTTGTGTATGTAATTGCTCGCGCGGTACCCATCTATATTATTAGAAAATTCCTGCAGGATAAAATCATCAGCGAAAGAATAAGGATTTGATTTGCGTCGGTAACCGGTGCCGGGATTGGTAAAGTTGGCACTAAAAAGATCGGTTTCAAATGAATTTACATAACTCTTCAGATAATTTTCCTGGGTTACCGTCAAATCGGCATAGCTGGGATCATGAAATTGCATGCTCACACCATTGTTCGAACTCCAATTACCGCCCGGTGCGCCATTACTCCAGTCAACTTTATAGACATAGCCACCTGTAAGTGAGTCACCGGCATTCATGGTATTGGTCAGTTTTTCGATATCACATCTGTTTTTATCTTGTTTTACTTTTTCCTGCAAAATATAAATTCCGCGGTATTCACCATTCAGCACAAGTTCTACAAATCGAACACGGGTAGTGTACCATCCCATGTATCGGGCGAGATCGTAGCAGATCACATCACGCATAAAAGTTTTGTCGGTATACGATGCATTCAATACCCAGTCGTTTTCTGCTGGCATACCCAAGAGCGATACATTGACGGTATTTACGCCTCCGGCATCGAGGGTTGAAAAACCATAGCCTTTTTTAGGGACAGATTGTGAAGACGCACCGCGATATTCGATGCCGACTTTACCGCTATAATTATTGAAGGGATCGTTAACACAATTCATATTGCCCGGGCCATTGTCGATAATTCCCATATCTACCACAATACGAGGATCATCAACTATAGTCCCTCCATTCGTATTGATCACAATGATAGGCAAATTGGTGTATAAAGAATAGGGCGGTGAAAACCAGGCCGGAACCGGCAAATAATTGACAGCCGCGTTGGCGAGCCCCAGTTGGAGAAAAGGACGTGAGGTCAGATCAGAATTGTTTGCAGTAGCATTATGGGTTTCGATACACAAAACATTGTTTCCGGGTACAAACAAGGCGTTGATATTGGCTTGTGATAAAGTAAAATAGCTGGGTTGCTGATTTTGATACAACAATGCTTCATGGCTAGCGGTTGCTAAAGTATTGTATTGTGTCACTGCCGGCATATTTGACCGGGCAATTTCCACTCCATTCAAATACGCAATGAAACCATCATCAAAATCCATACAAAATATGGCTTCTGCTATCGCAGCGGTATCAACGATTGTAAATGTTTTACGCATATAAACTGAAACCGTATTGGTTGGCACGGTAGTACCATCATCGCCATCGCCATACCCCATACCCCCGGTACCACTCGCCCAGGCTGCATCATTGAAGGCCACCGTATTCCAGTTCGCAATGGCCCCGGTTGGAACAATATATTTCCAGGTTTGATTATCCTTTACACATGACTCCCAATGGTTTACGCCATTTGAACATTGTGCCTGAGCCTGTTGTACGGTAAAACAAGCGAGAAAAACAAGTAAAAAAAAGCCGGGTAATGTTGACTTCATGGTTGCGTTAATTTTTTTGTTGATCGCAAAAGACGATCTATGTTGATTGTGATATATAAAATAAAAAAATAATTTGACAAGCTAAGATATTAAATAATTATTAAAAATGCAAAATTACACTTCAGTATACCGAGATTTTCGGTAAAATAGGCGATTTCTCCCCTCTTTTACAGAATGGTCATCAATTTTACCATCAACTCATCGCACATTTTGCGGACCGCATTATGAGAATAACCTGCGATATGGGGTGTAATTATTACAGGATAAGTCAGGAGATTTGCCACGATATTGCCTTCTGCCTGCAAGAGACCGGGCATACCCTTTTCCTCTTCCAGCACATCCAGACAGGCTCCTTTTAACTTTCCTGATTCAAGCGCAGACCGAATGGCCTGAGTATCAGCGACAGCCCCTCTTGATGCATTGATCAGGATATGATCTTTCTTCATTGCAGCAGCAAATGAAGGCTTGTAAAAATGTTTGGTTTCTTCGTTTAGCGGTACATGAAACGAAACGATATCAGCCTTTTCCTGCAGTTCGCTGAGGCTAACTTCCTGAATAATGCCCTGTGAAAAATTGCTTTTGTATTTGTCGTACACCAAAATTGAGGAAGTAAATGCACTGAGCTTTTGCACCACTGCTTGTCCGGTATGGCCATATCCAATAATACCAACACACATATCCTGCAATTCAGTGCCCCGGTTGCTTTCACGAAGCCATAGTTGTGATCTGATCTCACGAGATGAGCGGTCGATATGGTGCAATAGGGAAAGCAACATCCCGGTGACATGCTCTGCCACTGAATTGGCGATACCGGCAGGCGAACTCACATAACGGATTCCGTGCTGATCGCAAAAATCCGTATCAATGATCTCCATACCGGAACCGAGACGAGCGATCCATTGTAACGTTGGGTACTTTTCAATCTCCGTTCGATTCAATATTAATTTGTTTGATGTTACAATACCGTGAATATGTTGTCGGTCAATGATTTTTATCGCACCGTCGTCAGCGAAATATGGCTCGAAAGGCAATAGATCAAAATGTTTCGCCAGCAAAAAAGACTTGAAGGAATCGGAGATCGGAGCGGCGATTAAAACTTTTTTCACGACGCAAAGATAATTCTAAATGACTTGCTATTCTGTGGCGCGTACAAGAATCATTGTTTATTTTGCAGTGTTTCAAATAGGGTTACGAATTGCGCAACACTGAGTTGTTCCGCTCGCTTATTGAAAATATCATCTTGCAACATATTTGCCGGAAACATCGATTTCAGGCCATTGCGCAAGGTCTTCCGACGTTGGTTAAAGGCAGCTTTTACAAAATTCTTGAACTTCTTCTCATCGCTGATCGCATAAGGATTTCGATTCCGGATCAGCCTGATAACGCCCGAAATCACTTTGGGTGGTGGTGTAAAACAGGATGCCGGTACGTCAAATAAATATTCGATATCATAATAACATTGTGCCAATACACTCATGATACCG
>CAZFKA010000137.1:0-8255 GCA_964519155.1 uncultured Bifidobacterium sp.
AGTTTGTATCATACAATATTACCCCTTGCTGACGACGTGATCGTATACCCTGCTCATGGCGCCGGCTCAGCTTGCGGAAAAAATATGATGAAAGAAACGGTCGATACACTTGGCAACCAAAAACGGCTCAACTACGCCTTAAATCAACCCAATAAAGAGGCGTTTATCGTGGCCGTGACTGAAGGATTATTACCACCACCCGCCTATTTTGGAATGAATGTGGCCATGAATAAAATGGGTTACGAAAGTTTCGAAACGGTGTTGCAACACGGCTTAAATGCATTGGAGGCTGATGAGTTTGAAACTATAGCAGAAGCTGGTGCAACGTTGATTTTAGACACCCGCAGTGACAGTGAATTTGCTAAAGGTTTTATTCCACAATCGATCAATATCGGATTGAACGGTGATTTTGCGCCATGGGTGGGTGCGTTGATTGTAGATGTAAAGCAACCCCTGCTATTGGTGACCGACCCCGGGAAGGAACAAGAGGCGGTAACCCGGCTCAGTCGTGTAGGATTCGATCATGTGTTGGGCCATTTGGCCGGCGGCTTTGCCGCTTGGACGAAAGCCGGTAAAGAAATAGATGTAGTGAACCGTGTTAGCGCTGACACCTTCGCTTCAGCATTAAAAAACAATGGTGACACCCTGGTGATTGATGTACGAAAAGAAAGCGAATTCGCCGCAGAGCATGTTGAGGGTGCAATTTCCCATCCACTCGCCTATATCAATGATTGGATCAAAGATATTCAACCACAGCATCACTTTTATCTGCATTGTGCCGGAGGATACAGAAGTATGGTGGCGGCCAGTATTTTGCAAGCCAGAGGATATCGAAATTTTTCAGAAGTTGAAGGTGGCTTCTCCGCAATGGCAGGGACAGCCGTTCCAAAAACAAATTTCACGTGTCAAACAACATTAATGAACCCATAAAAGAAAAAATATGTTTGGAATATTAAAAAATCTGTTTGCCGGTGCCGACAACAGTGCGCTTATCGAAGCGATCAAACAAGGCGCCTATTTAGTGGATGTTCGTACACCATCCGAATATTCCGGGGGGAGTGTCCATGGTGCGGTGAATATACCTGTCGACCAAATCGCAAAACATCTGTCGAAGTTTAAAGGGAAAAAGAATATTGTTGTATTTTGTCGCAGTGGAAACCGCAGTGCGCAGGCAAAATCTATTCTGCAGCAAAATGGAATCTCTCAGGTGATCAATGGAGGTACCTGGCAAAATGTAAAACAAGCGACAAATGCTTAAACAATCTGACGATATACAATGTTGTGTAACCCATTGTGCAGGCGACTTTGACCAACACTATTGGAACGAGCGCTGGCAAAAAAATGAGACCGGTTGGGATACCGGCGAGGCCACTCCTCCACTGACCAACTACCTCGCGCAGGTTGATCATAAGGGCGCCGCGATATTGATACCGGGTAGCGGCAATGCGCATGAAGCAGATTATATGTTAACTCAGGGATTTACCAATATTACCTTGATTGACATTGCGCCGCTCGCAGCGAAGAAATTGGAGGAAAAATTTGCCGGATATCCACAAGTGAAGGTTTTGTGTGAAGATTTTTTTCTCCATGAAGGCAGTTATGACTTGATCATCGAACAGACATTTTTTTGTGCCATTCCACCAACACGGCGAAAAGACTATGCCGTAAAAACATCAGCGTTGCTCAAACCCGGCGGCAAACTCGTTGGGGTACTTTTCGACAAACAATTTGATCAGGCTTTTCCTCCCTTTGGTGGTTGCCCCTGTGAATATAAACCCCTATTCGCACCCTTTTTTCACCTGACGATCATGGAAGAGTGCTATAACAGTATTTCTCCGCGGGCAAAATCAGAATTGTTTATCAACTTTTTAAAAAAATAATATATGAAAAAAAATATGGGCACCACCGATAAACTGATTCGATGGATAGTTGCCGCCTTAATTGCCGCATTGTATTTCAGCAATATCATTTCAGGCACAACTGCCATCGTATTGGGCATCCTCGCATTCGTGTTTACACTAACTTCTTTCATGGGATTTTGCCCGCTTTATTGGCCTTTCGGTATCAATACCCTTGATAAAAAAAGTAAAGCATAACCCAAAAGAGGCTTAAAAAAAGAAACCCATGAAAAATTATTTTGCACAATGGAATGTAATGCGGATCATTCGTTTTGCCTTGGCGATTTGGATCATTTCGGAAGGATTGTACCGACAGGAATGGCTACTGGCATTCGCAGGTGTATTATTTTCGCTGATGCCGCTATTCAATGTAGGTTGTTGCAGCGTATCCGCTTGTGATATATCGCAGTCGAAAACCCATGTTGAACAACACGAAATAAGTGGATATGAAGAAATTCAGTAAACGCAGCGCCTTGTTGCTTATTGGCATGTTCTCCGGAGCAGTGGCGGGTTATTTTTATCAACAACAAAATGCATGTACAACAGGATGTTTGATCACATCAAGTCCGACTTTCAGTATACTCTATGGCGGCTTGTTGGGTGCTCTGTTCGTATCGTTATTTCGTTCGCCATCCATCAAAAATTAATCAATAATGACATTCGAAGAAATCATCAGACGTGATAAGCTTGTATTGATCGACTTTTTTGCCACTTGGTGTGGCCCTTGCCGGGCGATGACACCCATTTTGGAACAAGTAAAAAAGAAAATCGGGAATACGGCAACATTGGTAAAAATCGATGTAGACAAAAATCAGGGCATTGCAGCCCGTTATCAGGTTCAGGGTGTTCCAACACTGATCCTATTTAAAAATGCGCAACCCGTGTGGCGACAGTCCGGTGTTGTACAAGCCAATCAACTGGAAAAAATCATCAACGACCATCAATAAAAAAAATATGCATAATGTTTTGCATCAGCCCTGGCCTTGGTATGTGGCCGGTCCATTGATAGGCCTTACTGTTCCTCTTCTACTCATAATCGGTAACAAATCATTTGGTATCAGTTCATCGCTGCGGCATCTGTGTGCGGCCTGTATACCGGCCAATATTCCTTTTTTTCAATACAACTGGCAAAAAGAAATTTGGAATCTATTTTTTGTCACCGGTATTGTTGTCGGTTCACTTATTGCGATGCAATTGCTGGCTAATCCGAATCCGATAGTCATAAATGAAACCTTGAAGACTGAACTGACCGGGTATGGAATAACCCAATATGACCAGCTGATACCCGCCGAACTTATCAATTGGCATTCGCTGCTGACTATAAGAGGATTTGTGATTATGGTTGCCGGTGGCTTCATGGTAGGCTTTGGCACGCGTTATGCCGGAGGATGCACCAGTGGTCATGCCATCATGGGATTGTCGAATTTGCAATGGCCCTCGCTCGTCGCTACATTAAGCTTTATGTTCGGTGGATTTATCATGGCCAATTTTATTTTACCTTTTATTTTATCTCTCTAAAAAAATGACGAAGAAAAATACTGCTGCACAAGATCTGCAACTGCGCGAACTGGATGCGATGTGTGTCAACGAAAGCGAACTACAACATCGTTGGTATCATCATCTCAAATATTTGCTTGTCGGAATAATGTTTGGAATTGTATTTGTGAAAGCTGAACTGGTGAGTTGGTTTCGCATACAGGAAATGTTTCGTTTACAATCGTTTTTCATGTTCGGTGTTATTGGAAGTGCTATAGCCGTGGCAATGTTCTCCATATGGTTGATTAAAAAATTCAACATAAGAACCATTTATGGGGAAACCATAAAAATTTCACCAAAAACATTCAACAGAGGACAGATTTATGGCGGACTCATCTTTGGATTTGGCTGGGCTTTGACCGGTGCATGTCCGGGTCCATTGTTTGCGCAGATCGGAACCGGGGCTTCTATAATTGTAGTGACTTTACTCAGTGCCATTGCAGGTACTTGGGTATATGGCTATTTCAGGGAGAAACTTCAACACTAAACAGACCATGCGCGTAAGCAAACTGAGCCTAGTAATTTTGGCAATGCTCTTGGTAAACAAGTGCTATAGTACACCGCATGAGAATGCATGGTTTCGCACAACGCTGAGTATCCCCCTTCGTGCTAAATTAAGTTTTGATAACGAATGGCAGCATCGTCGGCAAAATGGTTATGGCAATTACAATTCCCTCAACAAGCCACTGATGTGGGCATATCGCAGTTGGATTCACTTTCAGGCAAATCCCTCCTTGCGACTTTCCGTTTCCCCCCTGGCCTTATTTGCCCATTATACCATTATACAAAAACCGACTGATGAGCTTGTACGTCCGACAAAGGAAACACGCTTCACCGCAGCAGCTGAAATCGGAAACGTTATTTTCCGACAGTTTACCCTTTCAAATCGTGCTGCCGTCGAATATCGAATATTGGGCAAACCTGCGATGCATTTGATCCGTTTGCGTGATCGAATCCAGCTTAAGTTGAAAATGAATGATCGGCTCGGAATAGGTTTATCTTACGAATACCTGATGAATATTTTCGGCACAACCGTACAACATTATTTCGATCATACCCGCAGCGGCTTTTCGATCGAATATGCCATTTCGCCCAGTGTACGTATGGATTTGGGGTATCTGTATGTTGTTCGATTACCGTCGAAAAGTGATTCAAAACTGTTTGAAAACAACCTGCTTTTTCAAATGACTTTCCGACTTCCATCGCCTAAAAAATAATGGGGCATAAAATACCGTATGCAGGGTATTTTTCCTCTTTTCACCGTACTATATTTTTGTATTAAAATATCGCTTATGAAATATGTATTCCTTTTCATTCTGGTCTTCCTGTTTGGTGAATCAAACGCGCAAAAGCTCATTGCGCAAAGTACATACAACCACGACAGTCTCGGATATTACATTGCAGATTCTATTGCACATTACTATCATGCCGGGAACAATACCACAGCACAACAACAATTTGACCAAGGCGATGTAGGTTTTCATGCCGATTCGAGTCGCCAATACAATGGGGTTCAACTTGATCTGGGAGTCATAAACAATTACCAGTATGATGCCTCCTACAGCAAAGTACTGGCTTATCACGGCGATTTTTATTCAGCCGGGGTCCTTACGTCGCAATATGCTGTTCAGTATTATTATACCGGTGTCGCACCAGACTCCACTATTTACACGCAAACCGATGTGATCAATAACCAATCGCATGTGGCTGAACGAGATTATTATCATATCAATGGGCAAAACCAAATCGATACCTCCTGGAATATCTATCTGAATAATGTCGGTGCCTACAGCAATTCAAATAAATACGCCAAAATTTACACCGGCAACAATTTGACAGAAGTATGGTCGTATGCAAGTACAGATTCAATCATCTATAATGTTACCAGCAAAACAATTTACTTTTATAATGGTAATAATGCTGTAGATAGCAGTATTGCCTATGCTTGGCAGGCCGGCAACTGGTACAAGGTGGCGAAAGTAGGTTATGCATACAATGCAGCAAATTCAGTTATCGTCAAACAAAATTGGTTCTACGATAATAATTTAAATATGTATGTCAATTCAGGCCGCGATCAAATTAACAGGCTTCCCGACAATACGCGCGACACTTTATATTCCCAGTTGTGGCTGGCGAATCCGGGGGTGTTTGACACAACGGTGAAATATGCTTATGCCTATCAGGGCGGGATGTTGATGCGTACTTACGGATACAACAAAAATCCGAATACCCTGCAATGGCAGCCTGATCCGTATAATGCCATTCGCTATTTTTACTATGATATGCTTCCGAATAAAGTAAGCGACGTGAAAAAAGATAATCGTTTGACGATCTACCCAAATCCTGTAGAAGATATACTACATATCCAAGAAAATGTGGCGGGAAGCAAATACAGTATCATGAGTAGCGAAGGAAAATTTGTACAAAGTGGCATTTTTGATAAGAGTCATCGAATCAATATTCAACAGTTGAATACCGGTGTTTACTTTCTATTATGCGAACGACCTTCGCATGGCGTCGCACAAATCAGATTTGTTAAACAGTAGGTCACACCATTTGGAGGCTTTCCAACTCGAAAAATTAGTGCTTGAATCTTTCTTCCGTGCAATCGAGTCCGTTATTGCTTGGCAGATTTAATGCAGCCCCCAGGCATGATGCGTCTTGAAAATAATTATTATATTTACCAAGACATGCTTAATTGTATATGTCGGTATCCATGCATCAAGAACTTTGGGATAACATTCAAAACTTTACTTTCGATTCATCGGAGGGCGATTATAGCTTCCGTACAAGGTTAGCAGATGAAAACGAATGGACCATATTTTTTACAGAGCAGGCCATACTTGAATATAAAAAATTTATGTATCTCGCGGCAAGTGTCGATTTCATGGTTGCGCCTTCCGCAATAGTCGACATCGTATGGCATCAGCACTTGTTATTTTCCCAATCGTATCAATCGTTTTGTAACCTGATCGGTAAACAAGTACAACACATCCCTTCAACGCATCAGGTGGGAGAATCAGAAAAATTTATCCGAGCCCAACAACAAACAAAAACCGCATACGAAAAACATTTTGGGAAACAACCGAGATATCTCTGGGAACAAACCGATATGATGAGCAGCCTGAATCTGGAAAAATCGAGGTTGAAACTTCGGACCCTTATTCTCATCGGATTACTGTTGTTCGCATGCCTTACGGTACCGGCCTTTTTTTGGCTAGAAGACAGCTATGCGACAATTGACAATCCGTATTTTATTGCGGGCTTTATTCCCATCGCTGTTACGGCGATGATCGTTCTTTTCTTCATTAATCGATATGTGTTGAATATTGTCATTTCCCGTGCAGATGATTCTTCGTTCATTTTTCAACTCGATCCATCAGAACTGATCTATTTACAAAAGCAAAAGATATTCTATCTCATTCATGGAATCGTTAATCAACTGATCGGCAAAGGAGCCATCACGGTTCATGATAACAATACCCTAAAACCGGGCTCTATACCAACAGATCTTAGTCAATATGAGATACAGGTATTGACCACGCTGACGGGCATGCGACAGGCCTATTATCCAAATTTATTGCAAAATGTTTCGAGCAAACCTTTGTTTACCAATATCAGGCAAAGTATGTATGCCCTGGAAAAACATATCATTGATTCGAAAATATTTCGAACACTCTTCTCAATCAATTTTTTTGTATTGGGTATGCTTTCATTGTTTGCTTTCACTCGAATTATAACCGGTTTGCACCGCGATAAACCCGTCACCTTCATTATATTACTTACTATAATATTCACCCTTGCAGCCGTTCACTTTCTTTATCGATTGACAAAAATGCCGGGAACGCAAATCATTCCTTCGCTATACCGCCATAAAGTATTGCCCGAACGAAACATTGAAAATCATCCTGACTGGATGTATTTTCTTTTGGGCACCGCGGTTATCACATCGTCATTTGCTCCCTTGGTCAAATATCATCAACAGACATCCAGCGACGGATTTGGGGGGGCTTCGTGCAGTAGCGGAGGCAGCAGTTGCGGCAGTGCATGCAGTAGTTGTGGTGGCTGTGGCGGTGGCGATTAACACTAAAAATGATTGGTTAACTCATCGGTTGCTTCAACAAAATGTTCCCGATTGCTTTCCCGATGAAAATACGCTTCCCAACAAATCTCCTAAAAAATAAGGGAACATTCCTCTGCGCCGGTATTGATTAAAGAAGGTACAAAAAATATTTCGTCTACAAAGCGTAATCTATTGAAAAGAAATTATTTTCGCCATGAACAACAAGCGTCCAAGACACAAAACTTGTTCGAGCACCCAAAAAAATCACATGTATAAGTGTATACAAAAATGCGAAAATTATCTTTGGTATTTGCCCTGTTTTGTTTAAGCCATTTGCTTGCCGTCGGGCAACAAAATATAGTTACCTATGCCGGAAACGCAGGTCGTGATGGCTTTTATGATGTAAGCGAATTAACGGATGGTACCTTTTTAGTTTGCGGTTATGCCGAAGATTTAAACTGGGTCGATGCCGCTGTACCCAAAATTGAATTGACCTATACGGGTATTATTCCGAATGCGTTGGGAACTAACCGATTTGGATTTTTGCTGCATATATCCAAAGACCTACAAAGTATACTTGAGGTCGTTCATTTTCCGAAAGGCGCTGTTGAAGATATTCGTTTTATCAAAACCAATTCGCTTCCGTATCAGGCTACCAGCGATCTGTTCATCAGTTGCAACACTGCTGACATTGATGCCAATAATGGAGGCTATATGATAGGCAAACTAAACCATAATTTTGTCAACGGAGTACCCAG
>CAZFKA010000138.1:0-8222 GCA_964519155.1 uncultured Bifidobacterium sp.
CCATGGGACGCGCCGGCAAAGGATCGATGAGCAAATTAGGATAGTGAATATCGAGCAATAGATTTGTCGGATTGCCGAGGTAATCTAAGTTTTGGCCATAAACAAGATCTAGATCATGTTCGATACTGATGGCACTGTAATAGGTGTATTCGGCAAACAGACCCGCTTTACAATAAGGAAAAACCTGTGCTGGCAATTTATCCCTAACAAAAACCAGGCATAGCAACGTGAGGATTTTTTTCATACCGTCTGCAAAACGGCACAAGGTACAATTTATTGTTCTTTTTTTTAGTCAACCGTTATTATTTCGCTTTTTCCGTTCCGGTCAAAATCGGTAGCAGCACTTTTTGATATTGTGCATCATAATCGGGAAATGCAGTAAATTGAAAATCCTTCATACGAAGCGTTTCAACGGCGAGATCAAGGTCTTTTTGCCTGGCTGACAGAAACCACTTTTTCTCGCTCAAATAGTTGGCCAGATATTCCTGTTCGGTTTGTCCGGGTGTAGCAATCAACAGGGCATGCCGGTTTATTTTGATGAGGTCCATAATGGTAGAATAACCACTGCGGCAAATGATCATCGCCGATTGCCGCAAGGCGGTTTGTAATTCAACTGTCGGTAAATGGGAAACAATTCGGAGCTGTTTGTTCGTCTGGGTGATCGCCCCGGCCTCAGGTCTACCTTGTACGATCAGTATACGTTCGCTACTGTCTTTTATTTGTGATAAAATTTTCTCCTCCAAAATACTTCTTTGCGGCTCAGGTCCTGAAAGCAGAAAAATTTTATCGTACAAAAAGGGGCCCGGTTCTGCTTTTTCGAATCGCGATAAATTGCCCAAATAGGCTATGGGCGGAAGATTTTTACCTTCGAGCGAAAGTTCACCAGACATGCCGTGATCAGCATAATCGGGAATCCAAATTGCCGAAAACTGCTCAAGAAAATAATGATTCACCCGGTTTACCAAAATTTGCAATAAACCTGATTGCGGTACTTTGATTTGTAACTGATGAGTCATAAAAATACAGGGCAATTCTGGTATTGCCAGTCCATAACGGTTATCGCTTACGACCAGATCGATCTGATGGGTTCGCACGATATCTTTCAACCAAGCTCTTTCATTACGGATGGCCTTGAGCAAGCGGGGAATTTGCAAACTTAAGATCAGGGGAAGCCAACCCCCTTTTTTTGCATAGCGGATTTGATAACCGGATAAGGAAATATACTGAAGCGAGGGAAATTCTGCACCAATCAACGCATTGGTTTTTTCAGTGCCGGCAACGATTACCTGACAATGTTGTTCAATACAAAAACGAATGAGGGGTATGCAGCGCGTGGCATGACCCAGTCCCCAATCGAGCGGACAAAACAGTATTTTCTTGCGCTTGTTCAAGAATGTATTTTTTTACTTATCTTTACCATTCGAAGTGCTGAATATATGGCAAAAAAACTACTTATTTTTTTATCTTGTTTATTTGTTTTTACTTTGGTACTCAGCAGTTGTAAAACACGAAAAGGATGTGGGTGCGGCAATAATCTGAATTATTATAAACCACGGAAATTCAAAAAGTAATATGCCTCGGAAGAATCGGGATATTCTGCATAGTTTTAATGGTGGATTTTTCACCGAGCAGGATTTTTATACCATATCACTGTTGTTTGAAAATTTAAAGCTGAAATGTGCCCAGAGTCATTGCAGCGAACTGATTGATTTGCATCGTTACCAAGTGAAACGCAACGAAGTGAGGATACGCAAAGAACTGATGAGCAAAAAAAAGACAGCCTTTGTATTTGTGTATTGTCTCAATTGATCAGCGACGGGCTAGCCAACATTTTTAAAAAGCAGCATACGCCGGACACAAGTTTCATGCGATTGCTTATTTTTGTGAAATGATTTTTTCTTCCTCCCTGCTTGAAAATGCGGTTAGTGAGTTTTCGAAATTGCCCGGGATAGGCAAAAAGACTGCGTTACGGCTCATCCTTCATTTATTAAAACAAGATCAATCTAAAGTGGCCACCTTTAGTGAAGCTATTCTGAAAATGCGAACGGAAATTAGATTCTGTCGCAAATGTCACAATGTTGCCGATGATGATCTGTGTAAAATCTGTACCAATCCACTGCGTAAAAAAAGTCAGTTGTGTGTGGTGGAAAATATCCGCGATGTGATGGCGATAGAAGCAACCCAACAATTTAACGGCACCTATCATGTACTGGGGGGTATTATTTCTCCCCTTGATGGAATTGGCCCCGACAAATTGAATATTGCATCGCTTATTGAACGCGTGGAAAGTGATCAGGTAGATGAACTCATCATGGCCTTAAGTGCAACGATAGAGGGAGATACCACCACTTATTATATTGCAAAAAAATTAGATCGCGATCAATTGAAAATAACCGCATTATCGAGAGGTGTAGCTTTTGGTGGTGAACTCGAATATGCCGATGAACTGACCTTGTCGCGTTCGTTGACCAATCGATTACCTATTGAACGAATTGTCAATACAGAAGGATAGCGAGTATACCGGCTATTTTTTTCGGAAGCCATTTTTGTTGAGGAAATTGATATTCTGTTCAATCACCGCAAGACATTTTTCCGGCAAAACGGATTCATTGTAGGGGTGGGTCCTCCCAAACACATGATCGGATTCAACCTGCACAAAATCGGCATCCGGTTTCCACCGAACGATTAAGTTGAACTGCTCAAAAGGGACAGATTGGTCGAGCGTTCCATGACAAAACTGTGCCGGAATGGGCATAGATTTCAGCGCTTGTTCTATATCGAATTCCTCATGGTGAGCGACATAATCTTCGAACAGTTGGTAACGCAATGGCATTTGTTGTTGTGTCCTTTTGTTTTCGATATAGGCCACTCCTTCCAACTTCCACTTTTCCATTTTATTTTCGTCCCAACTTCCCCAAGGCGTTTTGCACGCCACTACCGAAGCCCAGGTAATTAAACCACTCACCCGCGCGTCATGATAGGCTTTCAAAATGGCAATTCCACCACCCCGACTGTGTCCAAGTAATATGATCTTTTCCGAATTAAATTCATGGCGATAAGGATTATCAAAATCCCCCACCCAATTGATCATTTGCCCAACATCAAAAAGTTCTTTTGAGTAATTATTCTCGCTATACGCGTTGAGGTCAACAAACTGTTCCGGTTCGTCTACTGTGGTACCATTGTGCGACAAATTCATTTTGATGAAAAAATATCCAGCCAGTGCAAATTTTTCAGCGATCAGGTCAAAGTTGCCCCAATCTTTAAATCCATTGAAACCATGAATGTAAATGATCACTGATTTTTTTATTCCATCACACTGATAGGTAAGATCATACAACATGGGCCGGCCATTGGCACCGCTTATCTGTAGATTTTTGATGCACTTCATCGAACAGCCTATTCGACAGTAACTTTTCTCACCAGCGTTCCCTGATGCGATTTGATTTGCACGAAATAAAATCCTTTGTGCAAATGACTGATGTCAAAACGGTTAGTGCGCTGTGTTGCCGCTTTTTGCCACAACATTTGTCCCTGAATATTATACAACGCTATGGTATAGGAATCAGGTCTGCTATCGGCCAGTTCAACAAATAATTCCTGATGAGCCGGAATGGGATAGATCGTTACGATTTCGTTGTTTAAAACCTCGTTCAAACCTGTTGGTGCACAATTTGTGGGTTGTGGCCATTGGTTATCGAGCCAAGTGAGCCTTGCTTTGATAAACTGTTTCAGGTTGGCAACCTCTGTGGCGTAGTCGGTAGCCATCGGGGTGGGTTCGTTAACGAGGGGTACGCCAAATATCGGCCATTTGGTAAAGTTTCTGATCAGGGCACTATCAGCATTCAAACGAGTACTCACCGAGTCGATGTATTTAAAAATCTCTACTGTATCAAGTGCACTACCGGGTTGGCGGAAATAACGGTAACGACATCGCAGATCTTTCATAAATAAGGTATCCGTTCTAAGTTTCGACCACCAAAATGGAGCCAGTTTGGTTTCTGAAGGACAGATTCCACCGAGATTAAAACACCAACCGGTGTCTTTGCTGCTGTTGCAATCTGTTGTATTCTTCCATGCCAGATCAAATCCCCACAAAGGGCCGGGACGCATTTTGGTTCCTTTATCTTTATAGAAGTAAGTATTTTGTCGGTAGGCTTCGTAATTTCTGCTCAGTTCCTGCATGATCATAAAATCAACAAATGAATTTACTGCACCATGTTTGCGCCAGCCGTTCAATGTATCCTGAAAATTTGCGGCATTCATTTCTGTTTCAAAACTATCTACATACGATTTGATATATGCTTTTTGAGCGGCAGTGATATCACTGTTATCAGGATAATCGTACTCAAAATTGATCGTTTGTGCCAAACCATAAGGCGGATTGAACGCACTTAACCAACCGGCACCACTTCCATCAATTTTCCAGATATATCCGCCGGTCATGTTTAAACCGAAATTATCGTTTACAGTCAACTTGGCAATATCCAGCCGTCCGGTACTTTTTTTAATCTGTTCACCGAAGTTATACACCCCAATATACTGATTGTTTAAAATAACCTCACAATGTTTCATACGCGGAGCATAACGTCCCATTTTGTCGTGCAGGTAAAATGCCAAATCACCCCGCATCAGCGTTCGGTCAGGATAATTCGCGAGTAACACCCAATCGTTTTCGCTGGGCATTCCCATTAAAGCGGTGTCCAAACTGATCGATGGTGCACTCCAGGTCTCTATGGAATATGATTGCTTGGCATAAAGTGCATTTCCTCTTAATTTAATGCCAATCATCCCGGTAAATGTCGGCGGGTCGGTATGATGATTGACCCCCGAAATATTGTCAATGATATTCATAGTACCTTGCTGTTGGGTATTATTTACTGCGGCGGGGGTCGTAATGATCACAATCGGTAAATTACTCGTGATTTGCGCTCGACAAACGCTTACCGCACTGAACAACAAGAGAAAAAATAAATATCTTAACAATTTCATAATATGATGTATTTCATGCAAATTACATGTATTAATCGCAAAAAAAAAATGAATACTGATTAAATAGGAAAATTCGTCTACAAAATCTAACTTTATGGCAGATATATTAGTCTTTTAATTGACTAAGTAAACTATTCAGCTATTTTTGTATTATGAAAAAACTAATTTTACTGTTTTCCCTCCCTTTATTGTTTTTTTATAGTCAGGCGCAGGTTGTCATCAACGAGTATTCATGTTCGAATACGGCAACTGTGGTTGATGCGTATAACCAACGTCATGACTGGCTCGAATTATATAATACCGGTGCCGTAGCGGTAAATGTGACCGGGTATTATTTGTCTGACGATCCTAATAATCTGATGAAATGGCAAATACCGGCTACCGCTGCGATCAACGCCGGAGGCAGAAAGATGGTATTTTTCAGCGGTCGAAATCTGGCACATCCGAGCGGACAATTACATCCGAGTTTTAAGTTAAAGCAAACATTAGGCGATTGGGTCATTTTGTCTGACGCTATGGGAAATGTGGTCGATTCAATGAAAACCCGCATCACGCAACGGAACCATTCCAATGGCCGCACAATCGACGGTGGTCCGACATGGGGAATCTATTCCACCCCCACACCCAATGCGTCAAATAATGCACAGATTACCTATACTGCCTATGCCCCAAAAGTGGTATTCAGTTTGGCAGCCGGGTTTTATGCCGGAGCGCAAAACGTAACCTTAAGTAATCCTGACCCATTGGTTACCATCCATTATACCACCAATGGATCAGCCCCAACTGCGGCGTCACCCACCTATGCGGGACCGATTGCTGTAAATACCACCACCGCCATTCGTGCCATTGGTATCAGCAGCGCGGCAACTGTTTTGCCGAGTCAAATAGAAACCAATACCTACTTTATCAATGAAAGTTCGAGCTATAACGTCGTTTCGATCTGCGGCAACTATGTAGGGGCCGGCGCCTTGTTTCAGAACTCTCAGCCTACATTCAGTTCTTTCGAGTATTTTACACCGGCGGGCGTTCAGATTCTTGAACTGGAGGGTGGACGAGGAAGTAGACACGGCAACGATTCCTGGGCTTATCCGCAAAAAGGGATCGAGGCGATGGACGAAAGTGGAGATAAAGCTTCATTTTTCAACCGACTTTTTGGTACCTCTTTGCGCGACACCTTCGACCGCATTATGCTAAAGGCTGGTGGATCAGATAATTATGCCGGTGGTCCAAACAACAGTGCTCATCTCAGAGATGTATTCGCCCAAACCCTGATGGAGAAATACAATATGGATGTCGATTTTCGTCGCTGGAGACCTGTTTTACTGTTTATCAATGGGGCTTACTGGGGTGTTTATGATATGCGCGAACGTGTAGATGGCGATTATTTCGAATATTATTATGGTAAGAAAAAAGAAAAAGTTGATCATCTCTCCTATTGGGGAGGTTTAAATGTTCGTTTAGGCAGCGATACCGGCTGGGTAAATTTATATAATTATATCCAATCGAATAATATGGCCGTACAAGCGAATTACGATCATGTGAAAAAGTTTTTGGATGTCAACAGCTTTTGCCAGTATTTTATTATCAATACCTATCTGGTCAATCACGATTGGCTCAACTGGAATACCATGTGGTGGCGCGGTCGTGGAAACAATAACCCTGTAAAATGGCGATATGCCCTTTGGGATATGGATGCTATTTGTGGTTTGCAGAATCCAAATTACACCGGACTTGCTACTACGAATTTTGATGCGGACCCTTGCGAACCGGCAACTATGTTTCAAAATGATCCCAATATCAAACACACTGATATGCTTGCCAAGTTGTTGAACAATGCTGAGTTTGAACAAACCTACAAGAACAACTGGATTGATATGTTCAATGGTCCGTTGAATTGTACCAATATGTTGGCTCATTTTGATTCAATTGTGAATATTCTGACCCCTGAAATGAATCGACAAGCGATTAAATGGGGCGGCACAATGGCTCAATGGCAGGCCAACTGTACCCAAATGCGCACTTATATCGCAAATCGATGTGCGGTAATCGAAGGTAAACTGGATACCTGCCTCGACCTTAATCCGCAAAACCTGAAATTGAATGTCGTACCAGCGGGAGTAGGTAATATCGCCCTCGATGGCAGTGTAAAATCGCCGTATGTGTGGAGCAGGGTTATCGAAGGGGACAGCATTTATACGCTGAAAGCCACATCAACCGATCCTTATTATATTTTCGATTATTGGGAAAAACAGGAACCGCTCAATTCCATGGCACCTAATATGACCACTGACCTTGTGCAGTTTGATTTTAAAAAGAAAGACAGTGTAATTGCCTACTTTAAGTACTTTAACCCCGATTCTATTGATGTTACATTTGACGTAACGCCTGCAGGAACCGGAAGTATTACCTTGAATGGAAATACCATACCAACTTATCCGGCAACCATTAAGCTTGATCGACGGTTTGTGTACAATCTTACTGCCACGCCTATCGTAGATTACTCTTTTGTGACCTGGCAGAAAAATAATGGCAATACAGTGATTTCTCCGGCATTGACCGATAAAAATGTGACCTTTAAATATGTAAATGCGGAGACGGTTGTGGCCGAATTTGTTTATGACCCACCACCTCCACCTCCTCCGCCACCACCACCCCACCCACTGCTGACCGACGTGGTTAAAACGGTATTTATTCCTAATGCATTCACACCTAATGGTGATCATATCAACGACGTCTTTAAAATAAAAGTCGGAAAAGATGCCATTGGTATGGATATGACCATCTTTGATCGATGGGGTAAAATGGTTTTTGAAACAAACCGTATCGCAGAAGGATGGGATGGAAATTTCAAAGGCAAAGAATCAGATATCGGAACCTACCAATATGTGATTAAAGTTCGGTTTCGCGATCAGTCGATTGAAACTTACAAAGGAGATCTATCTCTTGTACGCTAAAAATAACAGGGAAAAGCCATCGGATTAAACGATGGCTTTTTCTATTTGTCCTTTTCTGACACCCTAATCGGGGATATATACCTGCCGATATGGACCCTTTTTTAACCATTAACATATAGTTGACTTTAATTCGGTCTGTCAGACAAAAAAATAAAAATATTCCCCTAACTTTATTTCCAATATAATCGTCAAAGGCCACTAATGATGTTTAAACAAATAAGTTCCCTCCAATTTGGGCAATTTCTTCTTTTTTTCGCTGCTTTTACTGTCCTCGCT
>CAZFKA010000139.1:0-8186 GCA_964519155.1 uncultured Bifidobacterium sp.
GCGTTGGGATATATTCGGTACCTATACCCGCAATAAAAACGAAGTGGTTTCATTACCGGGTGGTGTTGATCAAGTGGTTATCGGTGGATTCAGTGGTATGAATATCGTAGCTGCTGTTGGCAAGCCAATGGGAACATTCTACGCAGTGGATCTGGCTAAAGACCCGCAAGGCCGTCAGATTATCGATACGGTAACAGGAAATCCCCTGTCAACAACTACACCAAATTATCTCGGTTCATTCCAGCCTAAATTCATGGCTTCATGGGGAACTACCGTACGATTTAAAGGTTTCTTTATGAACCTTTTGTTTGATACTAAACAAGGTGGTTACTTCTATTCAAGAACAAAAGATATCTTGGAGTTTGTAGGCGTTGCCGCTTCAACAACTGTTAATAACAGAGAACCATACATTTGGGAAAATTCAGTTGTGAAAAATGCAGCCGGTGAATATGTAACCAATACCGACTACAAAACAGATCCATATTATTATTATACTTCAGCGAATGTAAAACCTGCTTCACAAGATCTGGTAAAAGCCGGTTATATCAAATTGCGTGAATTTGCCTTGGGTTACAATATGCCTCAAAAATGGTTTAAACGCACCTGGATCGGTTCCGGTACTTTATCGGTATACGGCAATAACCTGGCTATCTGGACAAACCGCGGAAACGATTATGTTGATCCTGAAGTGAATTCAGGTGGCGCAAGTAACGAACAAGGTTTCGATTTCAGTGCCCGCCCTTCAGTGAAAAACTATGGCTTTAAAGTTGGATTCACTTTCTAATAAATAACTTAATAAAATATACGAAATGAAATATAATAGAATAAAACTGATCACTGTACTGGCACTCGGGTCACTGTTTGCCGGTGGTTGTAAGAAATATCTTGACGTAAATAAAAATCCGAATATTGCTAATAACCCCGGTGTAGAAGTCGTACTGCCTTCTGCCCAGGTAGCGATTGCTCATGTGGTGGGCGGACAATTCCAGATCAATGGCTCATTTTGGGCGCAATACTGGACTCAGTCTCCTTTGGCAAATCAATACAAGCAATACGACCAAAATCAACCTTCATCCGATAACTACAATACATCGTGGAGATTATTATATGCATCTGCATTGACCGATTTGAATTATGTATATAATACAGCTTCCGGTAAAAACAATAAGCAATACATGGCTGTTGCCGGATTGCTCACCGCTTACACCTATCAGGTGATTACCGATGCATGGGGCGACGCACCTTTCACCGAAGCCTTGAAGGCATTGGATGCTGATGGGGGAAATGTGTCTCCTGCCTATGATTTGCAATCTGTTATTTACGACGGTATCATCGCTAAAATCGATGAGTCTATTGCGTTGATCGACGAAAGCGCTCCCGTACATCCCGGCGGAGACGATCTGATGTATGGTGGCGATATGAGTATGTGGAGAACATTTGGTTATACCCTGAAATTAAAAGTAGCTATGCGTCTTTCAGAAGTAAATCCTGCGAAAGCCCAAGCTACTATCGCGTCAATTACGGCCGATCCGAATTTCCTTTATTTCATCACAACAGAAGGCGAAGAAGCAAAAATTAGATTTTCAGAAGCCGGAGGCAGTCAAAATCCGGTTTATTCTGAAATCGTGGGTGTAGGCAATACACAAAATATTTATGGTAGTGCAACCTGCATCGATAGTATGAAATCAAACTTCGACCCACGGGTGGGCATTTTCTATGTTCCTTCAGGCGGAAACGTTGTAGGTATTACGCAAGGCGATTTCAACAATGCCGCGAATGCAGCCGGTAAATCAATTGCCAGCCACTATGTGGGGGCCGAAGCATTGAATGATGCGTCAGGTGCAGCACCAGTGCGATTCCTATCTTCTTACGAAAGTTTATTCCTTCAAGCCGAAGCCACTGCCCGTGGATGGCTCACCGGTTCAGGTTCCGATCAGGATCTATTTGAGGCAGGGATTGCTGAAAGCTTCCGCGCTTACCTGACCGACGCTGATGTACATGAAATTATCAGAGATTCTTTGCCGGGCGAGTACAATGAATTTGAAGTGAATCTCGATTATGCGATCTATCGCTATATTCACGGTGACACAGTTACCGGATACTTGGGCGGTGATTCTGTCGATCTGTACAATCTGCCTGCAGCTAACTGGGGGGCTTATCCTACCGGCGGTACAGTCGAAGATAAAGTTCGCCATATCATCACACAGAAATGGTTTTCAATGTGCGGCAACCAGGGTTTCGAAGCCTGGAACGAATGGAAGAGAACTGGGTATCCTGACTTCTTTGTAACATCAGTGAATTCACTCATCGGTACAAATAAGCCTGTACGCTTTATCTATCCAACAGAAGAAATTAATCTCAATGCTAACTTCCCCGGGGTGAAACAAGTTACACAGAAAATGTGGTGGGACGCGAATTAATCTAAATAACTTAAAAAATTACACAATGAAAAATATGAAATTATCAATAGCTGTAGCCGGTCTTATGTTGTTGTCTGTTGCAGCTTGTAGAAGACTTCCCGACAATGTTTCACAAGTAGAAAAAGCATCATGGCCAACCATTACCATTTTGGGAAGTCAATTTTACAGCATCCCTGTGGGGGGGTCTTTGCCGTCAGTTGCAGCAACCGCATACGATTCTGTATTGATGGAAAGCTACCCGGTATCACTTGATGCCAGCAGTATTGATGTCAATACACCTGGTTTATATGTTGTACCCATTAAAGCAAAAAATAAATGGGGATATATCAATTCAACCAATGTTGCAATAGCGGTAACCGATATCGATCCTTCATGGAATTTGTCAGGCCTCTACAAAAGAACATCGAATGGCGCTCCCGTAAATTTGACCCAGGTTGCCAACGGATTGTATGAAGTAGATGATGTTGGAGGTGCACCCACTTTTCAAATCAAAGGCTATTTTATTCACCTCGACGACTCTACCATTAGTTTTCCGAGTCAACCGACCGACGCAGGTATTCTCGATTGTCTCGAAGAAGCACTTAACGTAGGTGGTGGTGACACCTCTTACCAATGGAAGGTTGAAAATGCAAGCTTTGGTAAAGCATTGAGAATTTTCGAAAAACAATAATTTTCCAACACCATAGGGTGTATGATAAAAAAAGGGACCTTCAATCGGGTCCCTTTTTTACGTTTGCCAAAATCACCCTTATGAACGATTCTCAAAACTAAAGTATACTGCATTTTTGAATAACCGTAAAGCACAATGGATGACTACTGCGATAAATACAACGAAATGTAGTGATGTGTTCATTTTTTAAAAGTGACAAAAAGTGTAATTTTGTACCCATGAAAAATCAAATGCGATTTTGGCCCTATTCCCTTATTTTACTCTTCATTTTCCTGAAACCTGTCCGGATGGGTGCCCAGACATTTACCCACAATGTAGATTCATTTAGAATGGTCATTCAAGACGGGTTTGATTTCAATACACCAATTGAAATCACGGATACATTCAATTTTCTCAAGCAGGGACTTTACTCATTTGTCAATTACGATAATACTTCTACGTTCAACGATATCTTTATGTGTTACGAACCCGGATACCGCAAATTACCCAATCCTCGTTTTTCAGCCTATCGGAATACGGAGGTAACGATGAAAAGAGACATCAGATTGCTGTTTCTGTATTACCTCGACCAATACTTGATACCCCCACGTCATAATGAGAATTGGGTGGATAAATATAGCGAAATATCAATGTTGAATCTTAAAACAAAAAAGCCTTATGAAATCATCGGCGACAAAGCATTTGAGAATCTTATCGAACTTTATCGTAAGTTGATCGTTACCATTGAAAAGAAGGAATTCAAAACCAAAGTATTGCAAAATCGAGAAGTATCGTTGCTCGAATTTATTGGCTTCAAATGGGTCATAAAGAATGTTGAAGGGTAAATGAATGTTAAACAAAGCCACCTGACCGTCCGGTCTTCTATTGTAGAGTTTTTGTAATGCTTAGAACTGTTGAATTGAATTGATTAGCCGTTAATATGGAAAGGCAAATTGTTCGTTCCCACTCCCTTGTTAAAATAAATTAAATATATTCAACTTTTGTTATATTTGTTTCCACTTTCGCTGAAGGAGTGATCTTTCGCCTAAGTAGGCATCCCTATGGTGTTGTTATTCACGACTAAAAAATCAACTATGAAAAGAAATAAACGTTCAATCATTTTTAAAAATCCTGCGCTTGTTAAAGTCCTCCTTGCAACCTTGATCTTCTTGGGTTTTCAAGCCGGCGCACAGGTAACCGTTACCAATTTTACACCAGCATCCGGTTGTGGGGGCATAACACCGGTAGTAATAACCGGTACGAATTTTACCGGTGCTACTGTAGTAACCTTTGGGGGCATAAATGCCCAATCATTTTTGGTCAATTCACCGACACAGATTACGGCTACACCTGCATTGGGAAATACAGGACCTATATCTGTTACGGCTCCATTAGGCACCGGAACAAGCGTGGCCGTTTTTACCGTGAACGTACCACCAGCTCCCCCTAATCCGGTAACAGCAACTCCCGCAACTATATGTGCGGGCGCAACATCTGATTTAAATGCAATATCTGCCGGCAATACTATCGGTTGGTATACTGTTCCATCGGGTGGCGTTCCCATCGGCACAACGCCCAGTGGGGTGAATTTCTCTGTTTCGCCCCTGGTGACAACCACCTATTACGCAGAAGCCCAAACCGGAGGCGGAGGGGGGAATGTCTTGGCCGTAGGACCGGTTGCACAAGGTCCGATTGTGTTGCCTTATGTACCCGGTAACACGCCGATGGGTGTTGTATGGAATCCGCAGTATAACTTATATTATGGTACAACTGGTGGTTCTCCCGGTGTGCCCTTACTGACCTATGATGCTACGGGTACTTTACTGAGCAATGTCGTAGGTAATTTCGATTTCAGAGGTTCATGGTGGAATGCCAACACGAACAAATTTGAAACAAACTCCTATGGAGCAGCCGGTTACCGGGCAAACGATCTTGACCCGAGTGGTTGGGCATTGGGTTCAGGAGTCGTTGCTCCTGTAGGCCAAAATCAACTCATCGACCAAAGTATGGGCGGTTATGATCCGGTAAATAATGAGACCGTCTTTTATAATGCCGGTACCATTCAGCGACGCGACCGCACAACCGGAGCGATTATTGCCACGGGTGCGATCACCGGTTTACCTGCCGGTAATATCAATACCTATTGGGCTGCTTATTCAGGAGTTCCCGGATCAGAAATCATGATCTACGATTACACGAATCAAGCAGTTCGTTTTATCGACCGTAATACTTTTGCTTATACTGCTACAGTTCAACTCGCACCTTCGGCTCCGCAGCCCGGTAGTTATTCTATCGGATACGACGGCAACGGTGATCTATGGATTCACAACGGAAGTGCCTGGGTTTCCTATCATATTGTCAATATTGGTGGAGGAGCAGGCGCATCGCAAATATTCAACTATACCGGTGGCCCGCAAACATTTACGGTACCGGCTGGCGTAACCAGTATTACCATAACTGCATTAGGTGCACAAGGGGGCTCTTCCGAAATATGTGGCGGTACACTGGAAGTGGACGGCGGGCTTGGTGGCAGTGCTACCGGAACACTTACGGTAACTCCCGGACAAGTACTAGATATTTATGTAGGAGGAATGCCTTCAACAACCATTGGCGGTATGTCGATTGGTGGCTATAATGGTGGCGGTACCGCCGGTCAATATGGCGGCGGCGGCGGCGGGGCCTCTGATGTTCGCGTCGGTGGTGCAGCGCTGGCGAACCGTGTAATTGTCGCAGCCGGTGGCGGAGGTGGCAATACGGGTTGTCCTAACCACGGTACCGGAGGAGATGGAGGCGGTTTGGTGGGTGCCGACGGAATTAGTTTGGGTGGATTTAGCCCACCTCCAGGAGGAGGAACCCAATTGGGTGGCGGCGCTGCAGGATCTCCACCCAGTGCTGCCGGTGTTTTAGGCGCTGGCGGTGGTGGCGGCAATTATCATGAAGCCGGTGGTGGTGGCGGATACTATGGTGGTGGCTCAGCGTATGCGATCGGCGGTGGTGGTGGTTCAAGTTATGTCGGCGGTGTCGCCGGGGGCTCTACCACAGCAGGTGTCCATACCGGTAACGGCATGATCACTATTTCGTGGGCTGCTGGTCCGGGTTGTGTCTCAACCCGGGTACCGGTTACCGTTACTGTAAATCCCGCGCCAACTGTTGCGGCTACCGCGACGCCGGCAGTAATCTGCCCGGGGGGTACTGTGCAGTTAAATGGTACAGGAGCTGCCACAAATGTTTGGAACCCGGGTGCTCTTCCGGGAAATCCGGTGGTAACGCCTGCTGTAACAACGACATATACATTAACCGGTACGGATGCTAATGGTTGTACGGGTACATCTACTGTCACCGTAACTGTAACAGGTGCACCTGCCATTGTTGCGACAGCCACACCAGCTATTGTTTGCGCAGGTGGTTCGGCCGTACTTTCCGCAACCGGCGGCGCTACCTATCTGTGGCAACCCGGTGCATTGCCGGGAAGTCCGACGGTAACGCCTGCTGTGACCACAACCTATACCGTAACCGGTACGGTAGGAGGCGGTTGTACCGGTACATCAGTTGTAACGGTTACCGTAAATCCAATTGCAGCGCAACCCACACTTGTTACGGCAACGCCTCAAACAATTTGTCAGGGAGCAACGTCGCAACTCAATTCAACTTCATCACCTAATGATATTCAATATTGGTATACCGTTCCAAATGGGGGGGTGTCAATTGGTACGAGTCTGAGTGGGGCTAATTTTCCGGTAAGTCCTGCGGTAACCACAACTTATTATGTGGAAAACGGTGGGCCTGTTGGACCCGGAGGCACGCAAACCTTCAATTATACGGGAAACGTTCAAACTTTTACCGTCCCGGCAGGTGTCACCTCTCTTGATGTAGATATCCGCGGTGCGAAGGGTGGCGACTGCTATCCGGTAAGTTCGCTTGGAGGAAATGGGGGTAAAGTAACCGGGACCATTGCAGTAGTACCCGGACAAGTTTTAAATATTTATGTCGGCGGTATGGGAGGTAATGGTACAATAAATGCCGCTGGCGCTGGAGGATATAATGGTGGTGGAACAAGCGGCGCATTCATCGGCAGTTATGCCGGCGGCGGCGGCGGCGGAGCATCCGATATCCGGGTTGCACCTTATGGCCTTGCTGATCGTATTGCTATTGCCGGCGGTGGCGGCGGTGCCGGATTCGATTGTGCCAACGAAGTTGGCGGCGCAGGCGGTGATTTAATTGGTGGAGATGGTCAACGTTGTGGTGGTATTGGATTGGCAGGAACCGGAACAGGGCTGGGAGGTACTCAGCTCGGCGGAGGTCTTGCTGTAAATTATCCGGGTTGGTGTATTGGTACCGATGGTGCGTTGGGAATAGGCGGAAATGGCGGACCTTGTACGAATGGCGGCGGCGGCGGTGGTGCCGGTTATTATGGCGGCGGTGGCGGTGCCTGGGGTAGTGGCGGCGGCGGAAGCAGCTACTTACCGGGCGGAATCCATACCCAAGGCAGTCAGGCTGGCGATGGTCAAATTATTATCACTTGGGCGGGAGCAGGCTCTTGTCCTTCTGCGCCAAGAATTCCGGTTACCGTTACGGTTACCCCTGCGCCTGCAGTTACAGCTACAGCAACTCCTGCGGCAATTTGCGCCGGTGGGGCTTCTGTATTGACAGGTAGTGGAGCTACTTTATATCAATGGAATCCGGGGGCACTGGCCGGAAATCCGGTACCTGTTGCACCGGCGGTCACAACAACCTATACCATGACCGGTACTGATGCCAATGGTTGCTCAGCGACCTCAACGGTAACGGTGACTGTGAGCCCATATCCAGCAATCACGGCAACAGCAACGCCTTCAAATATTTGTGTAGGGGCAACTTCTACATTAAACGCTAATGGGGCACAAACCTATCAATGGGATCCAGGTGCTTTGCCCGGTAATCCTGTGGTGGTTACTCCTGCGGTTACTACAACGTATACAGTGACAGGTACCGTAGCCGGTGGTTGTACGGGAACGACAGTTGTTACCGTAACCGTAACACCGACACCAGCAGTACCCAATCCAGTTACGGCAACGCCTGCAAACATTTGCGTGGGTGGAACGTCGCAATTGAATTCTACTTCGTCTCCCGGCGACATG
>CAZFKA010000140.1:0-1277 GCA_964519155.1 uncultured Bifidobacterium sp.
GCGTATAGCGGTAGCAATAGCCATGGCGTAAATAGCCTCGATTATGGCAGCTATGGCGGCAGTTTTCAGTTTACAATTGCTGACGCGCCTCGTGATATGATTGCGTTTCGCGATAAAGTGGGAAAGGTATTTACCTTCAGCATCACCGGCAATTCGAATGGTTCGGTATGGGGTGGCGATAATGGAATTTATTCTGACGATTCCCAATTGTCCGCTGCGGCAGTACATGCCGGTGTTGTTCGTTCAGGCCAAACCGCTATCGTTAAAGTAAAAGTGATGAAGGGTATGCCATCCTATAAAGGAAACACAAAACATGGAATAAGCAGTAACGCGTACGGTGCCTGGGCCGGTAGTTATATGTTTCTCGCAAAGGAAAGCGATTAGGAGGAAGCCGGTCCGGAAAATGTGAAGCATCTTCGGGAGAACATTGGGAAAGTATTTTCTTTTCGGGTTACGGGCAGTATAACAGGAACCGTTTGGGGAGGCGCAAACGGCATTTATACCGACGATTCAAAACTCGCAGCCGCGGCAGTTCATGCCGGTGTATTGAAACCGGGCGAAGAGGCCATCATCAAGGTTCGCATATTGGGTGCCCAGAAGAGTTTTACCGGTATCAAACGTAATGGAGTGGTCAGCAATGATTTCGGTGCCTGGGATGGTAGTTTTTCCTTTATAAAGTAAGTGCCGTCAGATTAAACAAATCTGGCGTGACCGAAAACAATGGAAATTTTTAAGGGATTTACAGTCAACGACGAGAAGTATTGTTTACGATTCATACAAACGAAGTCGGCTCCGTGTTTTTTGCAACTCCTGCTGTAAATCTGCCATTTTTTTTAGTAAACGGCAAACCACATCAATGCCCTCTACATTCAAATCAAGATCAAGATAAAGCCTGATAATTTTTTCAACTTCTTGCAATTGATCGGCATCTATACAGGTTATTTCTTCTTCAACGATCAGGTTGAGCAAACCCAATTCATGCAATTGATCAAAAAAGGAGAGATCAACGGCATAGTGGGTGGTTAAATGGTGCAAGGGTATAAATTTTTCCGTTATCATTTTGCGCGCAATTTTGATAGTTCAGTAAATAGTTCCTTTTCCCGCTCAGTCAGATTTTGGGGTATCTTAATTTCGTATGTAATAAACAAATCACCCATTTTTCCTTCTTGTTTATAAACCGGAAATCCCTTTCCCTTCAACTTGACTTTTTTCCCATTTGTGGTTTCCGGTGCCACTTTCAGTTTGATGTCCCCCTCAAACAAAGGAACGGTAATTAC
>CAZFKA010000140.1:1287-8069 GCA_964519155.1 uncultured Bifidobacterium sp.
TTACACCGCCTAAAACGGCTGTATACAAGTCGAGGGGGAAGTTGAGAAACAAATCGTCTTCATCGCGACGAAACGGGGTATTATTTATCAGGTGTATGCTGAGCAACAAATCGCCATCCGGGCCACCATTTGCGCCTTTGCTTCCCTGGCCTTTGATCCGCAATACCTGCTCATTGCGAACACCCGCCGGTATGGTCAGTGCGATCTTACGGCCATCCAGGGTTAATGTATGTTTACGGCTATGATACACATCACGGATATCGAGTGTCAATTGTGCCTGCAAATCTTGTCCGCGAAACGGCTGTTGACCTCTGCCCCGTTGTCCATTGCTGAAAAAAGATTCAAAAAAATCGGAATATTCCCGACCATTAAAATCTTCTGTTTGATTTGGCCGGTTGCTTTGCCGTCCTTGTTGTTGTCTCGCCCGATCTATCTCTTCAGCATGTCGCCAATCTTGTCCGTACCGGTCATATTTTTTACGGTTTTCACTATTGCCCAATACTTCATTCGCTTCATTAATTTGTTTGAATTTTTTTTCCGCTTCCTGATCTTGTGGATTTACATCAGGATGATATTTACGGGCAAGTTTGCGATATGCTTTTTTAATATCCTCCTCTGATGCGTTTTTTTCGACCCCTAGAATCTTATAATAGTCAATAAATTCCATCTGCTAAGTTTTTCATTACATTTTTATATTTCATTGAATACGCATGAATAAAGTAAATTTATCTTGATCTTCAATAAAAATAACCCTTACAGCCGGCATCTTTTCATCACTGTCATGTCTGAATTCAACATCTTTAACTTCCGTTTTTAGTTTCGCATATTCCTCACTGGCCGAGCGGTCCTCCATATCCCAGTTCGACCCAAGACACTCATCCAGTTGGGTTTGGAGCGACTCAAATTCCTTGAGCATCGATTCATAATCGTTTCCCGATTTAAGTTCTGCAATAAAAGCCCTTTCTTTTTTAAACCAGGATAGGTAGTTTTTGCGTGCTCCTTTCAATTTAACTTTACTATCGTTGATCTTCGTCTCCGCCTGAGTCAGTTTGCCTTCGATCGATTTAAATTGTGAGTCTTTTCCACTTTGCAGAATATTGAGCAATTGCACGCAAAAATCTTTGGTCGCTTTATTTTTTTCAGGTCCATCACCCGCATCACCAATGTCTTCGATCAAACTATTGCCACTTCCTTTTGTTTTGCGACTGTTCGATTTGCCCGGGCTATTTTCATCCGCCTGCGGCTCTTCAGCGTCCTTTTCATCCTGCTTGCTTTGCCGTGCTGTTCTCCGCTTGGGTTTGGAGTTTTGCTCATCGGCATCTTCTTCACTTTCCGATGCTGTTTCTTCTTTTTTTGTTTTTCGTTTTTCCCTTTTTGTGGTTTGTTCGTCACGCGCTTCTTTTTTCGCAGCCAGTTGTTCGTCACGTGCTTCTTTTCGAGCAGTCATTTGTTCTTCTCTGGCTTCTTTGCGTTCATTGGCTTTTCGCTGCAGTTCTTCCTTTTTTTCTATCCTTGCTTCTTCCCTTTCTTCTGCATTCATTTTTGGAGCCGTTTGCGCTTGCGCGGTTTTTTTCGCTTCAGCGTCGTCGTCAGTATCCGGATCGTTTGATTTTGTTTGATCTGTTTTTGGGGCTGCGGCGGCTTGTTCCGGTGCTCGTTTCACGCTTAATATAGGTGTTTTTCCTTGTTCGTTTTGATACAATATTTTCTTGAGCGGTGGTTCATTCGTTTTGTACAGCAAAACGAGTGACGAAAGATTTTCAGCAAAGGTATTGGCAAGGGCAGCATCGCTGAATTGAAAATGGGTATGGGTAATGGGTGTATTTGCTGTATCATTTTTGACCAAACTGATACATTTATTATCATTGCTGCACGACAGCTCTACCGCAAATCCGTTATTGCTTTTTTTTACTTCCGCTATCTCCAGATCTGATAATTTTATTCTTTGTTGCAAATTCATAATTGTATGTTCAATCATACCGACCTGATCGTATAGTTTTATCACATCCTGTTGGCTGTGTGCATTCAGATTCAGACATTCCTGCAACACCCGCATGTTGGTTTTGGTATCGGTTTGCCCAAAGGCTGGTTCCAGAGACAGGAACATTACAAAGATGAAAACAATATTTCTCATGCCTGATAAACTTTACACAATAATACGTTTTTTTTCAACATGAGTTCCTTTCACTCCATGATGCCGGTTTAGTAAAATGTGTGCGGCTAAAAAAGATGGGAAGCCGCTTTCTTCATAATATTTTCACAAATGCTTCGTTAGTAGTGCAAAGCAACTATTTTTACAACCCTAAATAAAAAAGTGCATGACCACCAAAATCTTATGGATCGATGATGAAATGGATTCGCTGAAATCGCAAATTATGTTTCTCGAAAATAAAGGCTATGAAGTTGAATGTTTGTCGAATGGATACGACGGCCTTGAATATTTGAAATCGAATCCGGTAGATGTGATATTGCTCGATGAAAGTATGCCCGGCATGTCTGGCCTTGAAACCCTCGCGCAGATCAAAGAACTTTCTGCAAGTATACCGGTGGTTATGGTCACAAAAAACGAAGCAGAAAATATCATGGAAGAGGCGATCGGTGCACAAATTACCGATTACCTGATCAAACCCGTCAATCCCAATCAGATATTACACACACTCAAAAAGATCATAGACGCCAAAAGTCTGGTGAGTGAAAAAACGACACAGACCTACCAGCAGGAATTCAGGAAATTGTTTTTAGCCCTGAACTCAAATCCCGACTATGCCGAATGGTGCGAGCTATACAAAAAAATTGTTTACTGGGAACTGGAGATGCAAAAATCCGACAGCCCTGAAATGCAGGAAATACATCAGTCGCAAAAGGAGGAGGCCAACAATGAATTTTGCAAGTTTGTCGATAAAAATTATGCGAAATGGATCAAAGCGAAGGAATCTGAAGCACCGGTGATGAGCCATACGTTGATGAAAAGGCATCTCTTTCCGTTTCTCGAAAAAGGCAAGTCGGTTTTTTTCGTTTTGATCGACAATTTGCGGTACGATCAATGGAAAACCATACAACCAAAGTTTGCGGAGTATTTTAGAATAACCGACGAAGAGTTTGTTTTGGCGACCCTGCCTACTACCACACAATACAGCCGCAATGCAATTTTTGCAGGATTGTTGCCGGTGGATATTGAAAAGAAATATCCGGTTGAATGGAAAAATGATGATGAAGATGGGGGAAAAAATCTCTACGAGGAACAATTTTTTACCGATCAGCTTAAACGCAACAATTTGGGGCATATCAAGTTTTCGTATACCAAGGTTACCAACCATCACAATGGTGAATTGCTGGAAAGCAATATCCAGAATATGCTGCACAATGATCTGAATATTATCGTCTACAATTTTGTGGATATGCTTTCGCATGCACGCACCGAAATGGAAGTATTAAAGGAATTGGCTAACGACGAAATCTCCTATCGTTCCATTACGCAAAGTTGGTTTGAACATTCGCCCTTGTTTGCTGCCCTGAAAAAGATTGCGGATAAAAATGTAAAAATGATGGTGGCTACCGACCATGGTAGTGTGCAGGTCAAATCGCCAAGCAAAGTGATAGGCGACAAGCAAACTACTACGAATATTCGATACAAACATGGCCGTAACCTGCAATACGAAGCGAGAGAGGTGTTGGCGTACCGAGAGCCGAACGATATAGGTTTGCCGAAACCTAATTTCAACTCTACCTTTATTTTTGCCAAACACCAGGGCTATCTCTGTTACCCCAACAATTATAATCATTTTGTCAATTACTTCCGCAATACCTTTCAACACGGCGGCGTTTCACTCGAAGAAATGTTGGTGCCATTGGTGAAAATGGAAAGCAAGTAAGGTGAAGTCTTCTCTGGGCTGAGGAAAAATGGCAAAGTACTTTGAATTTCGGTTTATATTTGCTTCATGAGAATTGTTTGGTTTTTCGGATCGGCACTGCCCGTATTTGTCCTTTGGATTCTTTATCGATATTATATCAAAAAGGAAGGAACAAAAAAAATTAAAGAAGATCTGTATACCGGTATCTTCTGCTTCGCATTCATCGCGCTGTTTTACTATTTAATTTCCTGATATGAAAATTGTGGTAATCGGGTCGGGGAATATCGCTGGATTTTTTTCGGAGAAATTTCACCGGGCAGGTCATGAAATCGTACAGGTGATTTCGCCCAACATGATTCACGCCCAAACCCTGGCGCAAAAATTCGGTGCTGCATACAACACAGATATTGATGCCATCGACCTGAAAGCAGATGTTTGTTTGCTCGCGGTAAAAGACGATGTGCTCTTGTCGTTCGCCCCTACATTGCGTTTGCCGGATATGACAGTGTTATATACAGCGGGTTCGGTACATCTCACCGAACTGCAAGCTATTTCGGCAAACATCGCCTGTATCTGGCCTGTGTTTTCGATTCATCATTCCAATCGCGCACTACCGGCAGATATACCTTTGTTACTCAACGCATCGAACAAGGTTTCGCGTGACATTGCGCAAACGTTGGCGAAAGCGATCAGTGTAAGCATCTTTCAGCTAGATGATGAACAAAAATCTCAATTGCATCTTGCGGCGGTATTTGCCAACAATTTTACCAACCATCTTTACCATATCGCATATTCCTTGCTTTCCGAAAAGGCTATTCCTTTCGATATCTTGCTTCCGCTTATTATTGACACAGCCGAAAAGCTAAACGATACTCCGCCGGCTATGAATCAGACGGGGCCGGCCATCAGGCACGATCATCAAACCATGATGAAGCATGTGCAAATGCTTAACGATGAAAAGTGGAAACAAGTATATCAATTACTGTCGGCCAGTATTCAGCGATTGGGTTAAGTGATCGCGTTTTGATCAACAATACATTTTTACCGCCAAATTAAAGCAATTGGCGATCTTTTATGAGCCGCCACTCACAAGTGCCTTTGGGATATGGTCATACAATTGCACCGTCATCACCACAATCTGCTTTCATGTTTGTATTAAAAAAATTTGCGCCATCCAACGCATATGCTCTAGCGTTTTGTTTCACTGTCGTTATGTTTATCATTGCAAAATTACCGGTGTTGCACATACCCTATTACTGGGATGAAATAGGCGTTTATGTACCGGGGATGCGTGAAATTGTGCATAAGCAAACGCTTGGTATTTTACCCGGCGATCTCGACCCTTTATACTCAAGAGGTCATCCCATGCTTTTTTATTTTATTGGGGCAACGTGCTTTCGATTTTTTGGCGACAATATCATCACAGGACATTTACTGGCCATCGGGCTGGCGGTTTGCACCCTGATCGCTTTCTATAAAATGTGTGTGTCAATCGGTGGCGAACGGGCAGGGCTTGCAGCGTCAATTGCATTAGTGTGTCAACCCCTTTATTTCGCCATGTCGGGTATTTTATTACCTGAAATGTTGCTCACTTTGGGTGGCATATTATCCCTATGGGGCATCTTGTCGAAACGATGGAACTTATTTGCGATTGGCGGCACACTCGGCATACTGACCAAAGAAACCGGCATTGTGTTTCTCGCATTGGGTGTGGTGATTTTTTTTGCTGATGCCATACGATCGAAAGATCTTTTCAACCGCAAACGTTGGAAACTGTCGCTGTATGTAGCCTTTCCCTGTCTGACCTTTGCTACTTTTCTTATCATTCAGCACCGGCAATACGGATGGTTTTTTTTCCCGGAGCATATCGGCCTGATGCATTTTAGCTTTTCTTCCTTAATGGAAAAATCACGGGAAATTCTGTTTCAATTATTTTTCGATCAGGGACGTTGGTGGCTATCGCTGGTTATGCTTGCGGCACTCCTGATTTTTTACAAGCAAATTTTTAAACACAAGGGCAAACGAATCGTATTTGTCGTACTCGTTTTTGTGTTGCTATCTACACTTTTTTGTTCAGTCAACTATTTTGTTCACCGATACCAATTGTACGCATATCCTGCATTTATACTGATGTCAATTGTAGCACTTGAAGTAATTATTGATAGGATTGACAGCAACAAATGGCCACTGATTTATCTTCCTTTTTTGTGCGGTGTTGCATGGCTGGGGTATAGCCATATGAATAATCATCGTTATCATGATACGTATAGCATGACCTATCTCACTACCATACACTGTGTACAACAATGTATATCCTGGTCGGAGAGTCATCCGCTTGTGGGCAAGGTAAAAGCTGATTTCCCGCTGGAACAAGCGATGGAAGAAAAGCGGAATGGCTATACTGATCAGCATTTTGCATTGATAAAAGGCTGGGATATCAAGCCTGATTACCACTACATCTTCTATCTCGATGGTGAACAAGCCTATGATCAATGGCGATTTGATTCGGTTGTTCAAACATTCGACATCGAATTTGCCCATATCAAATTGCTCACGCAAAAAAAAATCGGTAGCTTAAGGGTTGAAAATTGATCTGAAACGGAGGTCATCAGCAATATTGCGGAAGTCTCAAGGCACATGTTGCAATTTTAAAAGTTTCTGTCCTACATTTGCACCGCAAAAAAAAAATACACTATGGGCGTTTTGGTCAATAAAGACAGTAAAGTGGTTGTACAGGGTTTCACCGGAACCGAAGGTACTTTTCATGCCACACAAATGATAGAATACGGTACGCAAGTTGTGGGTGGAGTGACACCCGGTAAAGGGGGCAGCACCCACCTCGACCGACCGGTTTTTAACACCGTAGCCGACGCAGTAAAAGAAGCCGGCGCCAATGTATCTATAATATTTGTTCCCCCTGCTTTTGCTGCC
>CAZFKA010000141.1:0-8052 GCA_964519155.1 uncultured Bifidobacterium sp.
AGCTATACCTTATCCCGTTCGTTGCGCACATTCAAAAATATCAATAATGGCAGCGAGTATCCCGCCAAACAGGACAGAATACATGATATTGCGATCGTTGGGATGTATGACATTACAAAAAAAATCAAAGCATCGGCTAATTGGGTTTATAACACGGGTTCGGCGGTTACTTTCCCTTCAGGTTCCTATATTGTCGACAACCAGAAAGTACCCTACTATACCGAACGAAACGGATACCGGATGCCCTCCTATCATCGACTTGATATTGGCGTTACCTGGTACCGTAAAAAAACAGAGAAACGAGAATCAAGCTGGAACTTTTCTGTGTACAACGCCTATGGTCGTCAAAATGCTTATTCGATAAGCTTCGAAGACAGCAAGACCGACCCGACAAAAAAAGAAGCTGTAAAAACATCATTGTTCCGATGGGTTCCTTCGATCACTTATAATTTTAAATTTTAATTGTTTTACCAAATGACAAAAACAAATATCTTACTCGCTTTGCTCGTGTTGCTCATGGCGTCGTGCCAGAAAGTGATCAATATCAACCTGAATGATGCCAACCCCCAGGTAGTGATTGAAGCGGCTTTGTACGAGGGACAGCATGATTTTAAAGTGCATGTGACGCAGACAGCAAGCTATTTCGGCGACGACGTTCCCGCAGCCATCACCGATGCTGTAGTAACCCTGAACGATCCAAACAGCGGGGTAATTACACTAAACAACAACGGCAATGGATGGTACGAAGTGCCCGCTTTGACTGCCTTTCCGAATACCCGTTACGAATTGAATGTACAGGCGAACGGCAAATCGTTTACGGCAAGTGCCGACCTACCCCTTCATACCCAGATCGATACATTCAGTACCAAACCATTTGGTGGATTTGGCCCACCCGATCCCGATCAGGGCGAACAATTATTGCTGGTTCACTTCAAAGACACTGCCGGCATTAAAAATTATTATCGCGTGGTGATCACTCAAAATAATCAGTTGCTCAGTAAACCGGAATTTTATTACATTTTCGATGATCAAATCCGGGATGGATTGCCTATTGAAGCGCCGCTGTTCACTTCTTTGTTTTTCAAAGGCGATTCGGTTGACGTCGAACTCTTGGGAATGGATGCAGGCGTATACGATTATTTTACTACGCTGCGTGATGTGTTGTCGGGGGACGCCAATACCGGAGCCGCACCGGCCAATCCGAACAGCAATTTTAATAATGGAGCATTGGGTTATTTTGCGGCCTATAGTTCAAGCAAAAAATCGATTGTGATTCCGTAAAATATCGTATTTTGCCGCTATGGCAAATCACGTATTAAGGAGAGAAGACGGAAGGTTGGGCAAATTTTCTGGTCTGCCTCAAAGCATGGCTCGAATACGTCTTCTATTCAAGAAAAAAAGCATTTGACTTTTTACAACAGTATCTTTCTCATGAATAGCTTTATCATCATCACGCCTGATCAAATACGGATTCGATTTCAGTTGTATACCGATGATGCAGCACAAACCTGCGAAGCGTTTCTGGCTTCTTTACCCTTCAGCCGTACATTTTATCATGCCCGTTTTTCAGGGGCGGAATTCTGGACTAACGACAATATTCAATATGCCTTGCCACAGGAAAATGCTTCGGTACACACACAACCCGGCGAAATTGTACTTGGCCCACTAATGCCACAACGGACACAAACAGCAGGATGCTTAGGCATCTATTATGGGGAGGGCAAGGGTATTGACTGTGCCAATATATTTGGAATTGTATGTGCGGAAGATCACGATAAACTCTGTAGCCTAGGCGAGACGATCTGGCGGAATGGTGGTGTACTTTTACGTTTTGAAAAACAACCTGACAACGACATATAACGAAACTTATTCCGATGGCAATATCCTCTCTTTCGGCTGAAATTAGCAAACAAAAACGAAATTTTCTCCTGATCCCCCTTCTATTCTTTCTGTTGTTATTAAACGACATCATTGTCAATTTTTTAAATTATCGCAACGACAAAATGTACGACAAATTGCAACTCTCCCATTTTAAGGCATTTCAATTCCATTTTGAGAGTCCCTTGTTCGTTCCCGGATATTATTTAATCAACCATGCAGGCGACCACCCCCTGAGTTGGCCACAGAGCCTCTTAGGAATCGGTTGGGTATTGTTGATTGCCTTCCTGATTGCTTTTTGCACCGCTGTGCTGATTGAGCGCAGCGTCAATAAACTGGATAATAAATTTGGTTCTTTCCGATGGCGCTTATGGGTAGTGATCGGTGGTTGGATGTTTGTGCCGGTGCCAAAAGCCCTCTGTATGAGCTATCTTTTCGCATACTGCTGCCCGTTTTGAGTTGATAGGGCTTTTGGGGTACTGATAGCTTTCTCTTCAAAAATGCGAGGCTTCCGTCAATATGTCTCAATCTTTATCCTTGGCAAAATAATTGACTACAGTACTTTTGCAAAACTAAAAAAAGGAATATTATGGCTGAACATACGATTGAAAACCTTGAAAATAGTGCAGGAGAGCCCATAGATGAGCGCCCGACCGAAATGCAAGCCGATGCAAATATGTCAGAAGATACACCTATGGGTGAAAATTTGACCGACAACGATGAATTGTCGAAAATGAGACAGGAAGCGGCTGAATGGAAGGATAAATACGTACGACTGGCGGCTGAATTTGACAATTTCAGAAAACGGTCGTTCAAAGAAAAAATGGAAACCATACAAACCGCCGGGAAGGACGTGATGGCAAGCTTGCTTGATGTAATTGATGACAGCGAAAGGGCGGAAAAACAAATGGCCAAAGCCACCGATATTGAAGCCATTCGGGAAGGCATGCAACTGGTATTTAATAAACTAAAAAACACATTGCAACAGAAAGGGCTGAAATCGTTTGACAGTATCGGAGAAACATTTGATGTTGAAAAACATGAGGCCGTGACAGAAATTCCGGCTGCGGATAAAAATATGGAAGGCAAAGTGATCGATGAAATTCAAAAAGGCTACATGCTCAATGACAAACTGATCCGACACGCCAAAGTAGTGATAGGCACCATTCAAGAAGACTGAAAAAATACGCTGTTGCGTAACGTACACAAAACATGAAACAAGATTTTTACGAGATCCTGGGTATCTCCAAAAATGCATCGGCCGATGAAATCAAGAAGGCATACCGTAAGGTGGCTATGCAGTATCATCCCGATAAAAATCCGGGTGATAAGGCAGCAGAAGAAAAATTCAAAGCTGCCGCAGAAGCCTATGAAATTTTGAGCAACCCCGACAAAAAAATGCGTTACGACCAATATGGCCATGCCGGTGTGAGCGGTGCAGCCGGTGGTGGCGGTGGATTTGGCGGGATGCGTATGGAAGATATTTTCGAAAATTTCGGAGACGTTTTCGGAGAAGGATTTTTTGGCGGTGGTGGCCGAAGTGGTGGTCGCAGAGGTGGCAACCGTGGATCGAATTTACGGGTAAAAGTGAAATTGAATTTTGAAGAGATCCTCAAAGGGGCCCACAAAACCATTAAAGTAAAAAAATATGTACGTTGCGAAACCTGCGCAGGTGTAGGCGCAAAAGACAAATCATCGGTGCAAAATTGTGGTACCTGCGGAGGAAGCGGTCAGGTTCGCCGGGTGCAACAAACATTTTTGGGACAAATGCAAACCGTTACCACCTGCCCGACCTGCAATGGCGACGGTACGCAGATTCTGAATAAATGTACACCCTGTAAAGGAGAGGGTCGAGTATATGGCGAAGACACGATTAATATTGATATACCGGCTGGTGTGCAGGAAGGTATGCAACTCAGTGTCAACGGCAAAGGCAATGCGGGCGAAAGAAACGGGCAGGCCGGTGATTTACTCGTGGTGATCGAAGAAGAAAAGCATGCTGAATTGATGCGTGAAGGATTAAACGTACTTTACGAATTGAATTTATCTTTCCCGGATGTTGTGATGGGTCTTGAAGCCGAAGTACCAACTATCACCGGTAAGGCTAAAATAAAAATACCGGCGGGTACTCAAGCCGGTAAAATACTGCGTTTGAAAGGCAAAGGTTTTCCAAGCATCAACAGTTACGAAAAAGGCGACCAACTTATTAATGTGAATGTATGGACACCACAACATTTGAGCAGCGAGGAAAAAAAGGTACTCGAACGTTTGCGTGAATCGCCCAATTTCAAACCCGATGTCAATAAATCAGACAAGAGTTTCTTCGATAAGATAAGGGAGGCCTTCAGTTAATCGAAGAACGTTCCGTATTCGAAATATTCGAAGATCTTGTTACAGTGTTGCAGGCAATATTCAGGCAATCATAATGAAGGAATGTTGTTTAACCACCAAATCATTTCCACAAAAAAAGACAAAAGGGTTCCCATACGAACTAAACTTGTTTTACATTCGTTGCCCAACAATTAAAGCCAAATGAAAAAACAACTCCTTGTATGCACATTGCTGATTGTGTCAGCCCTTGCCTCCACTGCCCAAGTTATCCTCTGGGATTCTGTCGGCGACAAACGCCTCACCTTTTTACAGGGCGTCAATAAAATGAATGTAGAATATGTATTCGAGGGTGTAATGGTCAATGGAAAAACAGAAAATGAATTTCTAAGCCAAAGACAGGAAGAATTTAATGATAAAAAGGAAGGGCGGGGTGATAATTTTGTTGGACATTGGCAAGACGTGAAAACCAAACGATATCCTGATCATTTTGAAAAATCGTTTAAAAAAACGGCTAAGAAAAAAATGAAATTGAGCCGTGGCAACGATCTGCCATACAAAATGATTGTAAAACTGATAAAGGCAAAAACAGGTGAAGGTATATTTGTCAAAACCAAACCGGCGATTGCTGAATTTCAGATCGATTTTGTAGAAACCAGTAGCGGTAAAGTGTTAGCCTCCGGACGAATACTGAATGCCAAGGGAATGGTTAAGGCGCAAACCAACCTTGGCCGACAAGGGCAAATCATGCGGGTGATCGCCAACACCGCCAACACCGATGTTGCTAACCGTATTGCTCAATGTTATGATGCAGCCGCCATTTCTGCAGCTAAATACGTGATTCGCTTCAATAAAGAAAAGAAAAAACCAAGAAAGTAGTTCAGGCAAATACGATCAACAATAGTTTACCGCCTGCCGCATCGCAACCTCGGTCCGTTACGGCCAGTGCGCGATACCTTTTTATTTTGAATACTTCTTGTAAATGACCACGGCCAGCAAACCAAACACCACATTGGGAATCCATACCGCAATAAGGGGATGCAGATTGCCTTTGACTGCAAAGGTGGTTGAAAATTGCATCACAAAAACATAAATGGCACTGATCATAAGGCCGATCGCCAGATGCACACCACTGCCTCCTCTCACTTTGCGCGACGCAATGCAGGCGCCCATGATCGATAGTACAAATGCGCAAAAAGGAGACGAGGTTCGGCGATGATATTCGATCTGGTATTCGCTCAGCGATTGACTCCCCTTCTGTTGCTCGGTAGTAATATAGGCATTGAGCTGCGGCGTGGTCATGATTTGTTTACCCTCCCGCTTCTCTACCAGATCCGCAGGCTTAAGGGCAAACTTCCTGAACATGAATAATTGTGATTGCAGGCTTTCGTGAATTCCATCCAACTTACGACTCACCACCTCCTGCAGTTTCCATTCATGTTTAATACTGTCGTACGAACAGCGGTCGGCCGTGATTTTCTCCACAATATCAATTCCCTTAAGTTTTTCATAACTGAAGCGATATCCTGTTTTGGATTCAGGATTGTAGCTCTGCATGTAGATATACTCATTTGGACTGATTCTGACATGAAAATTATCCTCTGCGCTGAAGTGCTTTTCCCACAGAAATTGCTCTTCGAACTTCAAACGACTTTTATTCGCCTGCGGGATAATATAATGATTGGCAAACAACAATACCATGGAAATAATACCGGCGCCGATCACGTAAGGCCGCAGCATTCTCTTAAACGACATGCCACTGCTCAAAATAGCAATCAGTTCAGAACGATTGGCCATTTTTGATGTAAAAAAAATAACCGCCACAAAAATGAAGATCGGAAAAAGTAAGGCCAATATATAAGGAATAAAATCGCGGAAATAAGCCAGTATCTTTACAAAAGGCACTTTGCGATCGACAAAGTCATTGATCTTTTCTGTAAAGTCGATCACGATAGCGATCACAGAAAAAGCGCCCAATAAGAAAACAAAGGTGCCGAGGAAATTTTTTAAAATGTATTTGTCGATCTTATTCAACATGACAACTTGCAAACCTAATCATTTTCAGGGCTTTGTGTACGCAATGCGGCTATAATGTTTTCATAATCGGGGGGCACAAAACGATAGGTCCCCTGATGCCTGCACCAGGTTATCTGTCTTTTAGCATAATGGCGGGTATGTTGTTGAATTTTCTCAATGGCTTCCTGCAACGAGTAATGACCGTCGAAATAAGCAAACATTTCATTGTATCCAACAGTTTGCAAGGGTTTGAGATGGCGATAAGGCAACAAGTCCCTAGCTTCATCAGTCAATCCCGCTTGTATCATCTGTTCAACCCTTTCGTTGATTCGCTTATACAGCAGCGATCGTTCGGGATGCAAAGCAAAATACCGGATCGCAAAATCACGCTTCTTTGTCGTATGGGTTCTATAGGTGAGTATCGACGATCCGTTAGACATGGCAAAAACCAATGCCCTGATCATTCGATTCGGATTCTGCATTTCTCCCTTTGTAAGAAAAGCAGGATCATATTTCGCGAGTTCGGCGCGTAGCCAGTCGATTCCATGTTGCTTGTAAGCATTATTGATTTGTTGATCGATTGCGGGTTCAACCGGTGGCATATCGTCAAGGCCTTCGCATAATGCCTTGATGTATAAACCTGTACCACCGGTGCATACGGCAAAATCACTTCCTGTAAAAATTTCGTTCAGCTTGCTCAACCCGTACTGTTCATATTCGCCCGCACTGACTTCCTGCTGAATGGAATGGGAATTGATAAAAAAATGTTCTACCGCATTCAATTGCTCATTATCGGGCTTTGCAACACCAATATTCAGTTCGCGATAACATTGCCTGCTGTCGGCAGATAGAATTTTTGTATGGAAATATTTTGCGATTTCAATGGCCACATCAGTTTTTCCACTGGCTGTCGGCCCTCCTATGACAATGAGCGTTTTCACTATTTATAGTTCTTCAGCCATTTCGCCTGCGTCATCAAAGGCTTCACCGCCACTGCTTTCGTCTTCACCTTCATCGCCAAACCCCTCGGCATTGTCGAGATCATATTTTTCAACGATCTCAACCACACTATCCTTTTCGCTGCTGGTGATACCAAAATTAACCGGTGAAATCCCTTCGCTTTTGATGCATTTGGGATAGTTGATCAGGCTGGAATTGAAAGGAGAAATACTGATAATCTCGACAAGAAAAGTCCACGCTTTGGGATGAACACATTCATAAATAAATTTTTGTTCCGGATCTGTGATCAGGGCACCCACGGGGGTCTTTTTCATACTTAGCGCCGGGGCATCGCGGAGATTTTTTTCCACCACCGAAGAAAGGGTTTTCTCCACTTTCTTACGCCCATCAATCATGTAAAAAAATGCTTCCATTTTTTCAGGAAACTGTAATGAAAACTTGATGCAATTATGAAAATCGTAAAACGACTGACTCGACACGATCTCGATATTGCGAAAGGTAGCGTCATCTTCTTCCCAGCTTACCTTAAATTTGATTAATGACATGGTAGCGTATTCTGTGAGCTACAAACATACTAAATTGGATTAATATTTTGTTCTTTTGCGTACTTCAGCATAAAAGTAAAAGCCTCATCATAATCGTTTTTAATAATGCCGTCAAGAATAGCTTCGCGCACAGCATCCTTTATTTGCCCTACTGTGCGTGAGGGACCAAGATTAAAGGTTTGCATGATCACTTCACCCGAAATAGGGGGTTGCCAATTGCGGATCTGGTCGCTTTCTTCCACCGCTTTCAAGCGTTCCTGCACCAATTCGTAATTTTCGCGGTAACGCTGCACCTTATCTTGATTTTTAGAGGTAATATCGGCAT
>CAZFKA010000142.1:0-8045 GCA_964519155.1 uncultured Bifidobacterium sp.
TATTGACGGATGGGGGAAAAAGACTGTCGTGGCCAAAGATACACCCGGCTTTATCGTCAACCGTATCGCCCGTCCGTTTTATAGCGAAGCGATCAGGATATACGAAGAGGGCATCGCCGGTATCGCCACCATTGACCATGCCCTGAAAACCTATGGCGGTTTCAGGATGGGGCCATTCGAACTGATGGATCTGATTGGTCATGATGTGAATTATACCGTGACCGAAACTGTTTGGAGATCGTTTTACTTCGATCAGAAATATACCCCTTCCTTTTCGCAAAAGCGGCTGGTGGAAGCACGTTGGTATGGACGAAAATCGGGTAGGGGTTTTTACGATTATCGTGAAAATGCAATGCGTGATGAACCGGATACAGATGAAAAACTTGGCCGGCAGATCTGCGAACGGGTATTGGCGATGTTGATTCACGAAGCGGCTCATGCACTCTACCTGAATGTGGCGTCGAAAGAGGATATAGAAACCGCTATGACAAAAGGGGTCAATTATCCAAAAGGGCTGTTGCAATGGGCCAATGATATGGGTATCGAAATGGTAGTGGCGCAACTTGATTCCCTATACGAATATTATCACGAAGACCGTTATCGTTGTTCACCTTTGTTGCGAAAGACAACACGATTTTGACCTTTATTTTTACACTGTGTTTGCGATTTAAACCCCTGAAAAAAAATTTTCACTAACATGATTTACGCATATAAATCCATCATACCGGTGATACATGCATCGGCCTTTATTCATCCCCAGGCGGTGGTGACCGGCGATGTCATTATTGGGCGTGATGTGTATATCGGTCCCGGAGCCGCGATACGGGGCGACTTTGGTCGGATCATTATCGAAGATGGCTGCAACGTGCAGGAAAACTGCACCATTCATATGTTTCCGGGGGTGACCGTATTGCTCAAAGAAAATGCCCATATTGGTCACGGGGCTATTATACACGGTGCGCAAATCGGTCGCAATTGTCTGGTTGGGATGAACGCGGTGCTCATGGATGATGTGATTGTAGGAGATGAATGTATCGTAGGGGCACTGAGTTTTATCAAGGCGAAAGAAAATATCCCAGCCCGTAGCCTGGTGGCCGGCAACCCGGCACGTATCCTTCGTGAAGTGAGTGACGAAATGATCCAATGGAAGACGGAAGGGACGGCGATCTATCAACAACTGGCGCGCGATTGTCATCTTGAACTGGTTGCTTGTGAACCCTTGAGAACCATACCGGACACGCTGCGAAAAGTAGCAAGCGATTATACCATTTGGAAAGACCGCCCAAACACGAACACGGCTGCGCATCATGAAAATGACCTCAAACCTGATGTCTGATATCACTATGAAATTTCCATTATTCACTACCGGAAAGCACCGAGAGATTATGCTCTACGGCCTCTCATTGGCTGCAGTATTATTATTGCTCAAATGGCTAGAGGTTCGCTTGCTGATTGTTGATCTGCGTCTCGAATTGTTTATTTCCTGCATTGCTATTTTGTTTACCCTACTGGGTATCTGGCTGTCCCTCAAATTGGTGAAGCCAAAAGTGGAAACACGAATTATTGAGAAGGAAGTCATTGTGACCCGTCCAGCTTTCAGCCACCCCGACGAGCAGGCCATTATACGTTCTGGTTTAAGCAGACGCGAACTGGAAGTACTGAATGCCATGGCTGAGGGCTTGAGTAATGAAGAAATTGCTACGCGCCTGTTTGTCAGCATGAACACCATCAAAACGCATACATCAAACATTTTTTTAAAACTGGATGTAAAACGCAGGACCCAGGCAGTGGAAAAAGCTAAGCGCTTGCAGATCATCACTTGATACAACGGTACGAAAGTATGAAATAGGGTGCCGAAACAGAAAATCACCCGAAAGGATGAGTGATTCGCGCGCTGTTGGGGCTAGTTTTGCAGAAAAAAAATATCATCATGAAAAGAAACATTTTGGTTTTTGGAACGATAGCGGGGCTACTCGTTTCTGCGTTTATGGGAACATCAATGGCGATTATGTTATCGTCGGGGAGTGAAATGGAAGGTGGCAGTGGTGCCATGATCATCGGTTTTGCATCGATGGCGGTTGCGTTTTCCTTTGTTTTTGTCGGTATCAAAAATTTCCGCGATAAGCAAAATGGAGGCGTGTTGACATTCGGACAAGGATTTTTGATGGGCTTTCTGATTAGTCTGTTGGCGTCTACCTTATACGTCATCACCTGGGCAGTAGAGTATCATTATTTTTTTCCCGACTTTATGGAAAAATACGCTGCTTTGCAGATCAAGGAACTGAATGCCAGTCATTTGAAACCCGATGAACTGGCCAAAAAGATCAAAGGGGTCCAAGAGGCGAAGGAAAATTACAAGAACCCGCTATTTTTTGCTTTGTATACTTATACGGAGATCTTGCCTTTGGGCTTACTCATTACGGTGATCAGTGCACTGATACTCAAAAGAAAGCATGCTCCGAAGGATGTGGTGGGATATTGACAACAGTGCATACGGGCGCTGTTCTGCTTGTTCATTAGCCCATAACATCCCATATTGGTAATCTTAACCGCGTTGCAAGGACGCAGCAACACTTTACGGGCGGGTTAGGTGATCAATTGCTTGTGTTCGTTTACCTAATGTCCTCGTCCAAATATAGGCTATCGCTCAATATAACAGCAAGGTATTAACGGAATTGACTGTTGCTTGCCAAACGGCTATCCTTACTCGCCATGTTCAACACGTTTTAGCCGCAAATTGCTCACAGGTGTAACAATCAGCGGATACTTTTCGATGGTTACATAAGACGAATCGAGTCCGAATCCTTTTTCTTCACTCAGACTGATTTTTTTCAGCATGAAATAAAAACGCATGATCAACCTTTCGGTCAAGGGGAGATCATTATCATGTGAGAGAAATTTTTCCATCACAATAAATTGCCAGTCGCCCGCAATTTTATGTTTCTGCAGGGAGGTATACCGGCTCGTGATATTGACCTCCTTGTTGGCTACCATATCGTCGACTACTTTTCGAAACATCAAATTGATACGTTGCTCCACGCGAAACCCTAACCTGAATTCGATACGGATAATTTCATTGGGAATAATGGTATCTACCACATATTCGCATTTATACGGTTCATCTACTACATCAACATGCACAAACCAATAGATATCGGCTCTTTTCGGTTTTTTCTTTAATATGGAATACATGATTTTGTGCTCGATCTCTTTAGGATTATTGGCACTGGTCAAATACACCAGATGCGTTGAATATTTCGGGATACTTAAATCATTACTCAATTCCTGTAACTGATGAATATAGTCATCCATACGAACAAACTCTACATACCTGTTTTTAATTTTACGCGATTTAAACCAGACAAACATCACTGCAAAGAGTAAGCCGCCTACAATGAGGGTGACATAACCACCAAACGGAAACTTTTCAAGATTTGCTATCAAAAAGCAGATTTCAATACCGATATATAGGGCCAGATAAAACCAGATGAAAGCAGGCTTCACCCTTCTCGACACCAAAAAGTTGGCAAACAAAATTGAGGTGGCCAACATACACAAAGTAATGGCCAGTCCGTAAGCAGCAGCCATATTGGTTGATGACCTGAAATATAAGGTGATGGCAATACAGCCACCAAACAATAAAAAATTGATACTCGGAATATACAATTGCCCCCGGGCATCCGTGGGATAATTGATTTTTAGTTTCGGCCAAAGATTCAGCCGCATACTTTCACTGATGAGCGTAAATGAACCGCTGATCAGGGCCTGACTCGCGATGATGGCTGCGACTGTAGCAATAATGACACCGACAATTTTAAATTCCTGCGGCATGATGCCATAAAACGGATTAAAGCCCCCATCAATAATTTCTTTGGTGATAATGGCTCCTTTATGATGCGCTAATAGCCAGGCTCCCTGCCCTAAATAATTCACGATTAAACTGGATTTTACAAATATCCAGCTTAACCGGATATTGCCACGGCCGCAGTGTCCTAAATCAGAATACAGCGCCTCAGCACCTGTCGTACACAAAAAGACAGCACCCAATATCCAAAAACCCTTTGGATAAACACTGAGTAATTTTACGGCATATACCGGGTTGAAGGCTCTAAAGATCGAAAAATCGTCGCCGATATGCATGAGTCCCAATACAGCTAGCATTAAAAACCAAATCAGCATGATCGGACCAAACATTTTTCCGATGGATGCGGTACCGAATTGTTGCATAAAAAACAACAGGGAGATGATGGTGATCACAATAATCACAATAGAATGTTCGGTGATACCGTGAAACAAGGGCAATTGTCGTAGTCCCTCAATGGATGAGGTAACTGAAATGGGTGGTGTGATCATGCCGTCAGCGAGTAATGCAGCTCCACCCAACATGGCAGGATATACCAGCCATTTTTTTCGACGTCTCACCAACGCAAACAACGAAAATATTCCACCTTCTCCTTTATTATCCGCTTTAAGGGTCAGCAATACATACTTTACCGTAGTTTGTAACGTGAGTGTCCAGATGATACATGATAATCCACCAATAACCAGTAGCTCGTTCAGCGACCTGTCCTTCAGAATTTCGTTGAATACATAGAGCGGAGAAGTTCCGATATCTCCATAAATAATGCCCAGCGCGATCAATAACCCTGCTGCAGTTGCTTTATTGAGATTTGAATGTGAACCCATAGCGTATTTTTGATCTGCAAAAATAGATTTTGTACGCTAATTGTTATCGTTATTCTGAAAAAACTGGTAGGCTGACTGAAAATTGGCTTCCCTTGGCAAAATCGCTTTGTACTTCGATCTTTCCGCCTTGGGCTTCAATAAACTCTTTGCTGATACTAAGTCCCAATCCGGTACCTTCTTTTTTGGTACCCGGTATTCTGAAATAGCGATCGAATATTTTGGGTAAAAATTGCGGCGAAATGCCTTGACCACTATCGGTAATCATGAATGTCACCAAGCCATTTTCGACGCGCACATCCAAATCGACCGTTGCATTTTCGTACGAAAAACGGATGGCATTGGAGAGGATATTGGTTAGCACCCAGGCTGTTTTTTCGCTATCTGCCAGTACCTTCGGTAAGGGGGACGTTGCATGATTTTCGATTTTGATTCCTTTATGTTCCGCGGCCACATGATTGGCATGGATGGCATATGCCAGTATTTCCTCTGCACTGCTAGGTACAACATTCAGTTGAATGACACCACTTTCTACCTGGGTCATGTTCAACAATTCACCAGTGATTTTCAGCAAGCGGCCGGCGTCGCCCTCTATATTTTTTAATAGATGGATTTGCTCGTCGTTTAAATCACCGATTTGATTATTTTTCAATAACTGAACACTGAATTGGATCGCTGCAATCGGTGTTTTTAATTCATGTGAAATTGTTGCAATAAAATGAGTTTTTGCAAAATCGAGTTCTTTGTATTCAGTGATATTTTTGAGCATTATCACGTTGCCGATCAGTTTTTCGTCTCGTTCACCGGTGGGAATGATCTTGATCGGAATCAGTTCTTTTTCGAAATAACTTTCTTTTCCATTGGCAAAGATCTTCACCGGAGTTTTATTGCGTTTATCGTTTATCGTCGGGTTGCCGTTCATATCCTGCACCAGGAGCCTGAGCAAATCATTGTGTGCAGCCAGGGTATGCACCGCCTGACCAATGAGGTTTTCATTTTTCAAACCGGTGATGGCCAGTGCATTGTTGTTCATGAACACCACATGGTCGGTATCATCTAAACCGATTACGGGTTCATTCATGTTGTTGATTAATGTTTCGATTCTTTTTTTCTCAATCAACAGCTTGTCGATATTGCCCGTCTTGTATTCCTCCAGTTTTTCCGCCATCGTATTGAACGAAGTGGCTAAATCGCCAAATTCGTTGTGGCTTTCGAAGTGCACGCGTTGTGAATAATTTTCTGCAGCAATTTCTTTGATACTGTCTGACAACTCCCTAATCGGGTTGGCAATATTATTGGGCAGGTTGATGAGCAGAGTGAATGCAATTAAAAAGCAGAGCGTGCCAATCAGGCTCACCCACAAGATTGCAGCATCGGCTGTGTTGCCCGCTATCTTGCTTTTGCGTTCGATGGCCAGCATATTCAGCAGCATAATGTCGGAGATATCGTTCCGCAGTGTGGCAATCAACTGATGATCGGCCGTGTTGTTTTTCAGTTGGTTAAAATCAAAGGCTAGTTTGTCTGTCAGTTCTTTTTCGCCGATTTCGGTAATATTTTTTTGTTGCTTGGCTAAATTGGCTAAAAAGTTTGCTTGCTGTTTTATGTCAGTGATGTCGTTGTTGAGGGCAATAGACATATTTCGTGCATATTCTAATGTGTTGTAGTTTGCTACCAGGATGTTTCCGGTTTCTTTCGAAAGCTTATGAATACACACAATACTGATGATTGTGAGCAATACGATCATGGCAAACAGCAGCCCGATACCGGAGATGAGTTTTTGTTTTATTTTCACCGTATATTTTTTTTCAACTCAGTATAACAAGGTCGATGTTACTACTGGATAGTTTATTCAATAATTCTTTAAACACGTAGGTTGAAATTATGATACGCCAACGGGTCAAATGCGGCTTGCCAATGCAGATGGTACTTATTTTTCTGGCTTCGCATTGTTCAATGATGGCTTTTGAAATATTTTTATTTTCTACTTTAATAATCTCAGCGCCCAATTCTGTTGCCATTTTGAAATGATTGATCAAATGCCGTTGTTTATCCAAGGGAATCTTATCGCCACTTTCGGCCGGCGTCTGCACATACATTACATACCATTTGCTGTGATAGTAATTGGCAAGGCGGGCTGTTTTTCTGATAACGGTTTTTGCCGTATGCTCATTGCTGCTGATACAGGCTAAAAATCGCTCGTGTTTGAGTGTAGGATTATTGGTGACTTCGGTCTCCACTTTACGTTCAACCTGCGAAGCTACTTCTTTAAGTGCCAACTCGCGCAGTTGCAGAATGTGATCATTTTTGAAAAAATTTTTGAGCGCGGGTTCTATTTTTTCCGGGCCATAAATTTTTCCCTCTTTTAACCTGGAAATCAGTTCATCGGCGGTGAGATCTATATTCACTACTTCATCCGCCATCGACAATACGCTATCCGGTATTCTTTCTTTTACATCAATACCGGTGATCGTTCTGACCTCCTGATGGAGACTCTCAATATGCTGGATATTAACAGCGGATATTACATTGATACCGGCCTCCAGAATATCAAGCACATCCTGCCATCGTTTTTCATTAGTACTGCCTTCAATATTGGTATGGGCAAGTTCATCGATAATGACAACTTCGGGTCGTCTATTGATGATTGCCCGGGCATCCAACTCCTCAAGTTCTTTTCCCTTATAAAATAGTTTTCTGCGGGGAATCACCGGAAGGCCCGATAGCAATTGCATGGTTTCCGCACGATTGTGGGTTTCAATATAGCCAATTTGTACATCAATCCCATTTTTCAGCAGAGCATGAGCTTCCTGCAACATGCGGTATGTTTTACCGACACCAGCACTCATACCGATATATATTTTACATTTTCCCCGTCTCGATTTTTTGATCAGATCAAGAAATTCCTGTGCCGATTTTTTTTGCTGATCCATCGCTTAAGCCCTCCTGATTAAAGTATTGTTCGAATACGGCACCACCACCAAAGGATACTTTTCGATTTCTACATGACTTCTGTCCAGTTCGAAATTCACGTGTTCTTTCACACTCATGTGGCGTAAATTGTAGTACGACTTCATGATAAAGTTTTTCCAAAAGGGCATTTGATTGTCGTACGACAAAAAGCTGTCCATTACCACAAACCGGAAGTCGCCAATGCTGTTTTGCTGATAATGTTGCTCACTGCTTCCCAAAAAATCGACTTCCTGTTGTTTGAGCATTTCATTGACAACTTGTCGGAAATAATATCCGATTCTGGGTTCTTCTCTAAAGCCCAGGTTAAACTCGATAAAGTAGACATCATTTTTGATAATGGTATCTACCGAATAGCTTTGTTCATACGGAACGTCGAGTATGTTGACATGTAC
>CAZFKA010000143.1:0-8006 GCA_964519155.1 uncultured Bifidobacterium sp.
CTGATTGTCAGCGGGAGCTTCTGACGAATTGAATTTAATGTAAATGGTACAACTGTCAATCGGTTGTGTATGATGATAAGCATTCACAATCAGCCTCGCCGATCCGCCAAGACCGGCGCTGGGTTTCTTTTTACATGCTACACTGACAAGCAGTATCAAAACAAAAATTAAAGAGCCTATGCGTTTCATATCGTAAAGCTATGATTTTTTTTGCTAAAAAATGATTGTTATTTGCATGAATTTGGCTTAAGAAACTGCGTTTGAATCGCTATTTTTGTCCGATTCGCCTAAACAATTGAATTTTCGATTCCTTTGAAAAGATTTTTTAAGATATGTGGTTATTTTTTACTCTCCATTGTGCTGCTGGTGGTGCTGGCGATCTGGCTATTGTCGATGGAGCGCTATCAGAATATGCTGATCAAGCGGGTTGCCAGGTTCATGAGTGAAAAATTGCATACCAAAGTGGAGATCGCGCATGTAAAGTTTTCATTTTTCAATCACTTTAATCTGGATGGCGTTTATATTGAAGATACCCATCAGGATACACTGGCTTATATCGGTCGTTTGCAGATTCGTTCAACCGATTTACTCAGCGCCTATTGGAACGATAAAACACCGGTGATCAAAGACCTGGCGCTTGAACAAGGATTTGTATACATGAACCGTAAAGATTCTGTTTGGAACTATGATTTTCTGCAGGCAGCTTTTGGTTCTTCCGATAAAGACACTATTCAAAAAGACCTTGCTGAGAAAAAAGGACAAAGCAGTGATCGTAATTTGCTCGACTTGAAACTGCTTCGCTTAAAAAATATCAAGTTTTATATGGACGATGGTTGGGTGGGGCGCGATATGCGTTTTGCCGTTGGTGAACTTTTGCTCGATGTCGATCAGTTTGACCTCGCCCATTGGAACGTAGCGATCAATAAACTCGATCTGCAGGGCGCGAATATCCTGGTAAAAGAATATACCGGAGCTGAACCCGATGATACTACGGCAACAGATACCACCCAATGGGGGACACCTTTTAATCCGGCGAATCTTGCGCTGAGCCTGAAACAATTAAAGATTGCCAACAGCGCCTTTGTATATCAGCGGGGTATGCCCGAAACGCAGGCCGGTGAATTTGACCATCGAAATCTGCAATGCAATAATATCAATTTGGAGGTGTCAGATGCCAAAGTCGTCGCAGATACGCTGTTCGCCGATATTCGCAAATTTCAGGTCGCCGAACGCTGTGGGCTGAATATAAAAGATCTGCATGGAAAATTAAAGCTATCGCAAGTACAGGCGCAACTTTCTCAGATGCAATTGCAGACCGATCATTCGCTTATACAAGATCACTATGAAATGCGTTACCGTAATTTTCACGATTTCAGCCGATACATTACACATGTCACCATGATTGCGCGCCTGCAACAGTCGAAAGTATCTTCAATAGATATTGCTTATTTTGCTAAAGCACTTAAACAATATCCGATAGCGATCGACCTGAGTGGCGAAGCCAAGGGCACAGTAGATCATTTGCAATTGCAACAACTGAATATCGCAACACGCAACACTGTATTTGCCGGCGATGTGTTGATCGATGGGTTGCCGGATATCCGACAAACGATTTTCACCGCAGCGGTAAAGAATTTTGTCAGTTCGGGAACAGATTTAAACGCCCTGATTCCGCAGACCAGCGTTAACGCTATTGCCTGGAACGAACTCCGGCACATTTCGTTTAGCGGCACGTATCAAGGCAAAGTTGATGATTTTCATACGAAGGGAAATTTGCGCACAACACTGGGAGATGCCTATGTTGATCTTGACCTCAATCTGCAACCTAAAATACCGGTATATGCCGGAGAAATCAATACAAGCAATTTTTATCTGGGCAAACTCATCAAACAAGCGGGTATCGGCCACCTGAGTATGAACGGGAAAATCAATGGCAGCGGGTTTGATCTGAATAGTCTGAATACAAAACTGAATGCAACCGTTGATCGGATAGAAATCGATAAAAATGTTTACCACAATCTCACCATCAATGGCATTGTGTCGAATCGAAAATTTGACGGCATCTTTGTTTCGCTTGATTCCAATCTTGCCTTTAATTTCAACGGCGTATTGGATATCTCCGGAAAAATTCCATCCTTGAATTTCAATACCCGAATTCTTCGTTTTGATTTAAAGAAGTTCGGACTTACCGAAGAAAGCACCGTGGTATCCTGTCTGGCATCATTGCATTTTACCGGAAATAATATTGATAATTTTTTGGGACAAGCCAGTTTACGCAATGTCACCTTGCAAACCCGCGACCGACAGATCCACATCGATAGTGTGTACTTAAGCTCAACCGATGATGCTAAAGAGAAACTGATTCAGTTGAAAAGTTCCGTTGCCGATGCAGAAATCAAAGGGCGCTTCAATATTTCGGAGTTGAGCAATGCCTTACAACTCTACCTCTGCCATTATCTGCCGCATTATATCAAACGACCCGACAAGCAGATCAATGAACAATTTGTATACACGGTTAATATCAAAGAAGCATCAGCTTTGCTGGATGTCTTTATGCCCAAATTGAAGAATATTGATGGAACCCAATTTTCAGGTGCTTTGAATACCTATGAGAAAAAATTCTCCATGGATGCATACTTCCCCGGGGTAACTTACGACAATATGCGGGTGAGCGAAATGTATGTGGTGAGCGCCGGCGACTTTTCAAGTTTCGACATGAATGTAAACAGTAAAGATTTTTTCTATAATGATGAATCGATCATACCGTCGTTTCAAATCAATACCACCATGGCCCGCGATACGGCTGTGCTGGAGATCAATACGCAAAGTATCAACGATCTGTTGGGCAACGCGTCGATCAAAGTAAAAGGTACGGCCATGAACAATCAGTTGTTTATCGATATCTTGCCATCGAGCATCAGTATCAAACAAGACAAATGGCATTTGTACAGCAACCATGAAATGATTATCGGGGATGAAATTGTGGTGAAAGATTTTATTGTTGAGAGTGGCGCACAAAAGATCACACTCAATACCGAGAAGAATACCACCAATGATCTGATCGCCAAATTTGTCAATATCGATCTGGAAAGTGTGTCCTTGTATGCAGGTTTAACCGAACAAAATTACTTTGGCAGGATAAGCGGCGATCTGGTGGTCAGCGACTTTATGCATCATCCGTTTGTAAAGGCGAAAGCCACATCCGTAAACGATGTACGGATCAACAAGGATACCGTGGGTATGGTGAGTCTGGATGTCAGCTATGATTTGGAAAAGAAATTGTTGAACATCGACAAGTCAACCTCTATAAACAGAAATGGTGATCGTGCCTTTGTAAGCGGAACCATCAATTTGAAAGACAGTTCCATCAACGTGAAGGCCAGTATGAACAATACCGAGATCAGTTTTGTCAACCAGTTCATCGACGATTATGTTGAAAATTTACACGGTAAAATTACCGGGAATGTTTTGGTGCAGGGTAAACTGAGTGATCCGTTTATCAATGGCAATGCCAATTTAAAAGACGCTTCCTTGAAGGTCGTTTTGTTGGGTACAACCTATAGAATCAACGATGCCAAATTGCGTTTCAACAATCAAAAAATTGAAATGGACGACATGGAAGTTTTTGATGAAAGACAAGGCAATTATGCGGGTACCGTTAAAGGATTTATTACACACAAAAGTTTTACCGATTTTAACCTAAACCTGCGGTTGCAATCTGAAGACCTTTTATGCCTGAATACCAACGAATGGAACAGTGATTTGTTTTATGGTTATGTGCGGGCAAAAGTGAATATGCAGATCAAGGGCGAACTCGATGATCTGTCGATGGATATCAATGCACGTCCTTTACCCGGATCTGCCTTTTATCTACCCTTAGGGGGCACGGGAGATGCATCAAAATTTGAATTTGTGAAGTTTATTGAGATCGGGCATAAACAAAATGATGAAGAACTGAAAAAAAATAATTACCTCAAACTGACAATGAATATCGAAGCCACTCCCGATATTGAAACCATTATCGTGATGGATAAAAATACCGGGGAGGAGATCAGGGCACGGGGGAATGGCGACCTGAAACTGATTGTTGACCTGGGCAATGCGATGGAGATGTATGGTAACTATGTGATCACGGAAGGGAAATATTTGTTTAAATTCAGGGGAGTGGTTAATCGTGAATTCAAAATAGATGAGGGAAGCGAGATCAGTTGGAGTGGTGATGCCCTGGGGGCTAATTTAAATGTAAATGCAACCTACGAAGTGCCGAAGCAACTGGCCTTGTATCCGCTGGTTAGCAATGTGCAATTAGATGATGCCGATAAACTGGAAGCCAAACGGACCTACAAAACACTGGTTCCCCTGACATTGCGGGGTTCACTATCACAGCCTGATATTAAATTTGATATCCTGCAACCCGACAATAAATCGGTAGGGAGTGCCGGGTATACCAAACTGCAGCAGATTAAAACAGATGAGAAAGAATTGTTTAACCAGGCAGGTGTGCTGCTCTTGCTGGGCGATTTCAAAGCCTCTGAAGGGGTGTCACAAGCCACGTATAGTCAAGGGGCCGTGTCTACCGTATCCGATCTGGTGGGTACTGCCGTGTCGTCGGAAATCACCAATCAATTTCAAAACCTGACAGGACTGAAAAATATTTCGCTGAATCTGGGCTACCAAAGTTTATCGAATCAGGCCGATTTGTCCAATCCTAACCGAAATCAATTTTCGTTGAATGTGTCGGCTAATTTGCTGAAAGATAGGGTAGTCGTTGACTTTGGCAATAGTGTCGATGTGGGTAAAGATGCTACAGGCAATACGACCAGTAATTTTAATGGAGATTTCAAAGCCCAATTTTTGATCACGAACGATGGTCGTCTGCGCGCCAATGCCTACCGAACAAATAATGTAGATATCGGGGGTTCTCCCTATACAAGGGGCGGAGTAGGGCTTTCTTATAAAAAAGTTTTTAATAGTTTTTCCGATTTGCTTTCCGCCAAAAAATAAAAACAATAAACAGGGGTTGCCGAACAACCTTTTCTCCTTTATGAAAAATATCAGTACAGCAAAAATAATCCTGGGTAGTATTTTACTTTTTCATGTGATACTGACCCTGCACGCTTTTTTCGTCATGTTCAGCGACTTTGAGGGTATGACTATTGCGCATGCTCAACCCTTTGCCATGTTGTTGTTTACCTTATGTTGGCTCGGCTTATTGCTAAAAAAGAGAATTTTCGGTTTGTTGTATTTTTCCCTCGTGATGACGGAATTGGTAATGCGCTTGCTGTTTGGGAAATTTCTATATGGTGATATTTTCGGTTCGGTATTTTTTCCGGCCGACATCTTGTTCGTTTTTGTGATCCTGTTTTTATATAAACAAATTTTCGGTGAAAGATCAGTTGCAGAGAACCGTTCCGCTTAAATGTATACCCAACCGTATCATTTCGCTTGTGCCTTCGCAAACAGAATTGTTATACGATCTTGGTCTTGATGAAGAAGTGGTTGGCATCACCAAGTTCTGCGTACATCCGCGGCATTGGTTCAACAGCAAAACCCGGATTGGCGGAACAAAAAAGGTCAATTTGGAAAAGGTCATTGCTTTGCAACCTGATTTAATATTGGCAAACAAAGAAGAAAATACCCGGGCGGACATTGAGTACCTTGCTGAAAAATTTCCGGTATGGGTCAGCGATATCCAAACTTTCGAACAGGCGTTGAACATGATTGAAAGCGTAGGGGCGCTTTGTGGTAAAAGGACGGAGGCTAATCAAATGCTGATGGCGTTGCGAAACGAAAAGGCAACTCATCATGTTGCTGAGTCGTTGTGGAAAGATGCGTTATACTTCATTTGGCGCGACCCGTATATGCTGGCCGGCTGCGACACTTTTATTGACGAAATGATGCGTTTGGCCGGCTTTCGAAATCTTATCCATGCACCACGTTATCCGATACTGACAGCGGTTGCGTTGCAGCATTACGATCCGGCTTATGTTTTATTGTCGAGCGAACCCTACCCATTTCAGCAGAAACATATCCTAGAACTACAAACTATTTTTCCGCGCGCGAAAGTGATTTTGGTTGATGGTGAATTATTTAGCTGGTACGGAAGCCGAATGTTACAATCATTTAAGTACTTTAGTGCCCTGCATGAACAGCTTCAGTAAATACATCGGTTTATTGGTTGCACTCGCGCTGTACTTCTTGCTGTGGTGGATGCTTGGGCCGTTTTTAGGTTACAATCTCGACAGCGACTGCGTGGCCTATCTCACCCTGGCTGAGCGTGTTGCTGCGGGCGATTATTTCAAAAGTATTAACGGGCTCTGGAGTCCACTAAATATATGGTTATGCGCTGCATTGATTCGCAGTGGTCAGGAGGCCTGGTGGAGTGCCAAATTATTGAATTTTATTTTTGGAGCGATCATCCTCATTCAGTCCCATTTCCTGTTGGGTAAATTCAATACCCAAAAGATGGTTCGGCATTTGCTCATGCCCGCTTTGGGGGTGGCCATGGTTTATTTTGTCTATTTTCAAATGTTCGGAGATGTTCTGCAAATGATCTTTGTAATGAGCTATCTTTTGTTGTTGTGGCGGAAACCCTTGCAGACGCCTGGTTTTGGCGTAGCGGTATTGAGTGGTATCATCATGGCCTTGGGCTACTACGCCAAAGCATACACCTTTTTCTTTTTTGTCATTCATTTTTTTGCCATATTGGTTTTGTATTACCGGCAGCAAAAAATCACGCGTTTTCATGCACTTAAAGTATATGCTGTGGGCATACTGTCGGCAGTGATTGTGATATTGCCCTGGAGTTTCGCCTTGGAAAAAAAATATCACGAATGGTCGCTCAATGGGCATGCGGGTAAACTCAATATGAGTTGGTATATCAACAGCGGTAAATCGTTCAGGCCGGATATCGCATTATTGATTCCGCCCACGTACGATGATTCGCCCACATTCTGGGAAGACCCTTATCTCAGCCAATCGGCATTGAGCACACCTTTAAGTTCTGCACACCATTTTGTGAAATGGATTTTTAGAGTGGTACACACAACCATTGTTTGTGTTTTTTGTTTTGGCGAGATCAGTTTTGTCGGACTTGCTTTGCTGCTATGGGCTATTGTTTATTTTTTTTACCGACGTAGTCAAGCAGGACAAACCGAAGAAGATTTGTTGGGGGTGATGCTTGTACTCACCATAAGTATTTTGCCTTTGGGCTATCTCATGATGCATATTGAAACACGTTATATCTGGTTGAATACCATTTTACTGATGTGCCTCGGGGCCTGGTGTGTATCGAAATTTTCGGATGTTTTTTCGCGAAGAATATGGCTGCCTGTTTCCTTATTTATTTTTGCTGCGTCGTTTACTTTATTTCCGGTATACCAATTTGAGAATTTGAAAGACAAAAACAAAGACTTGTTTGAAACGGCTGCATGGCTCAACCAACAGCAGATCAAAGGGAAATTTACAGCTCATGCGCCTGATGCCGGGCGTATGTGGGTGATTGCCTGGCTGACCAAAAGTAATTTTTACACGATCGAACGAAGCGAATATACTGAAGCGGAATTACTTCAGGAAATGAAACGTTATGATGTTCGGTATTATTTTGTAGAAAACCAGACACATGCAGGTGTCAGCTCGTTGCCGGGTATGCAAAAGATCGCCGGCAATGATCGATTGTCGGTATTTGAAGTGATCAAATAGGTTTACAGATGTTCGCTTACCCAGCGCTTAATCTTACGGATATAGTCGAAATATCCCTGCTCCATCCGTAGCCAGAGTAAAATGAAAACAGTAATGGCAATCCCTGCCAGAATGTAGGCTGTGTTGTTGTACGTTCCATCGCCAAAAAAATACAACAATACGGCTGCAATAATGGCGAAAGTAACAAAGCCCATCAAGAGATAGGGTCCGCCGATATCAATGCGACGTGGCTTGCTCAACATCTTGATTGTAGAACCCGCACCATTGGGTTTGATTTTCAGGCTGGTAATCGGAAGGGTATACAC
>CAZFKA010000144.1:0-7973 GCA_964519155.1 uncultured Bifidobacterium sp.
CGAGTATTGACAGCTTTTACCAAATCGTAAGTGGAACGGTAGATCCCGCACCAGCAACACCCGCCGGACATGAATTGACCTATATTCGGTTTATCGCGCAGCAAACACAATCGTATACACAGGTATTGCAAAACGCAGCAGCTTTGCAACCAGCCAATATGGTACCCTATCCGGCAAACAACAGTTTGGCCGATCAGTTAAAAATTGTAGCCCGTTTGATAGGTGGTGGACTGAAAACCCCTGTCTATATGGTAAATATTGGCGGTTTTGATACGCACGACAATCAAGTGGATGCCGTCGATCATAAAATAGGCGAACATGCAGACCGGTTAACAAAATTGTCGGAAGCCATTGCTGCATTCCAGGCCGATATTACTGCCATGGGCAAACAAGATAAAGTAACCGGTTGTACAGTAACAGAGTTTGGACGAAGAGTAAAATCGAATGCGAGTGTTGGTACCGATCATGGTGCAGGCGCGCCAATGATGGTTTTTGGCACAAAAGTAAATCCAACCGTCATCGGTAGCAGTCCTAACCTGCCGGCCAATGCAACCGCGAGTGACAATGTGCCCATGCAGCACGACTTCCGTCAGGTATTTGGCACTATACTCGTCGATTGGTTTGGCGTGTCGAAACCTGATGCAGAGATGATTCTCAATGGCAATCCCTTTACCATGCTGCCAATCTTCAAATATGCCGTTGGAACACAGGAGTCTCCGGTGCGCTCGACGCAATTGTCGCTCGAACAAAATTATCCGAATCCGTTCAGGACCCATACCACCATACGGTTTACCACTAGCGGCGGTATGGTACAAATTATTCTGTACGACCAAATGGGCAAAATGCTGAAGGTATTGTATGAAAATGAAGTACCTGCAGGAACCTTTGAATTTGGAGTCGATCGGGATGCTTTACCTGCCGGTATATACTATTATCAGATGCTTGCCGAACATCAAACCATGACACAAAAAATGATCATCGTCAACTAGTAAGATCAACTTCATGGCTTGTTCTCTAAAAGCGACCAACTGCTCAGGCGTTAGTCGCTTTTTTAATTTGCGGCAGAAAATGCATCAACCTCAATGTTGGTTAAGCTGTTGATCAAAATACCATTGGGCATATTTCCAATCTGTCGGCGTAGTTATCTTAATATTCTCGACCAGCCCGGGAGCGAGAAAAACCGGCAATCCTGCGGCTTCCATCACTGTGGCATCGTCAGTAAACGAGTCATGATAACTTTGTTGATAGGCCCTTTTGATAATAGATGTGGGAAAAACCTGAGGGGTTTGAATGGCTCGAAATGCGTTACGATCAACCGGCTTATGGGTTTCACCTTCCAACAGCCGTAAACTGTCAATGATTGGTGTAGCGGGGATTGCGGAACCATATTGTTGCGCCAGGGTCAACAATTGATGCAGAAAATCATCGGTAATGAAAGGGCGAACCGCGTCATGTATAAAAACAAAATCGCTTTCCCGGCAAGCGGCAAGTCCCTTTTGCACTGATTCAAAACGGGTCTCTCCTCCTGTAACGACGCGGATAGGGGACGGATCGTTAAAAGCATTCAACAATTCTACGCCCGACGTGGCATGATCGGCCGGAATAACCAACACGACCTCTATATGGGGGAAGCATTTTATAAACGCCTCAACAGCATAAAAATAAAGAGGTTTACTTCCCAATAGCAAAAATTGCTTGGGTATGTCAGACTGCATCCGGCTTCCCCTTCCGGCAGCTACGACGATGGCTGATAGATTCATCACCCAAAAGTAGGAAAGTTTTAAATACCAAGAAATTCCATAGTGATTTGAAGTATTTTCTCTAAATTCGCGCACTTTCAATCAAGTAATTCAGCTTATGTCAACAATTAAATTTGCAGTAATCGGATGCGGTCATATCGGTAAGCGTCATGCAGAAATGGTGAGCAGAAATGAAGAATCTGCGCTCGTGGCGCTGGTTGATATTCGGGATAAGGCATCACTCGGCATTGAAAAGTACGATGTGCCTTTTTTTAGCAATGTCGATGAGTTTTTACAAAGCGATATCGCGAAAGAAGTTGATGTGGTCAATATTGCGACCCCAAATGGCTTTCATGCGGAAATTGCCCTGAAATGTCTGGAGGCGAAAAAACATATTGTGATCGAAAAACCGATGGCACTCAGCAAACAAGATGCTGAAAAAGTGATCTATAAAGCGTTGAATGTACATAAGCAAATATTTGCGGTGATGCAAAACCGTTACAGCCCACCCAGCGAATGGATCAAAGAACTGGTAGATAGCGGCAAACTGGGCAAAATTTTTATGGTGCAGCTCAATTGTTATTGGAATCGGGATGATCGATATTACAAGCCCGGCAACTGGCATGGCAAAAAAGATCTGGATGGAGGCACTTTGTTTACACAGTTTTCCCATTTCATTGATCTCATGTATTGGTTGTTTGGAGATATTGAAAATATTAATGCCCGTTTCACCAATTTCAATCACAGTCACCTGACGGAATTTGTGGAAGATAGCGGAGTGATTAGCTTCGATTTTGTCAACGGCGGTTTAGGATGTATGAATTTCTCCACCTCCATATGGGATAAAAATCTGGAAAGCTCAATGACCATCATCGCTGAAAATGGCAGTGTGAAAATTGGCGGACAGTATATGGACAAAGTTGAAGTTTGCCATATCAAAGACTATGAAATGCCGGAATTGGCGCCTACTAATCCCGGAAATGATTATGGGGCTTATAAGGGAAGTGCTGCCAATCATCATTACGTGATCGAAAACGTGGTTGATGTATTGAAAAACCGCTCAACAATTACAACCAATGCGCTGGAAGGACTGAAAGTGGTGGATATCATCGAAAGAATGTATAAGCAATAAAAGCATATTTATTGCGTTAAGCTGTTTACATGAGCAAGAAAGCCGTAAATGTTATTTTATTGACCGTTTCGCAAGGGGTCAATACGGTACTGCTTTTTTTATTCACCCCTTATTTGGTCAGGGCGCTTGAAAAAAGTGCTTTTGGGTCGTATCAGCAAACCGTTTTGATAGCCGACGTAATCAGCATACTCACCTCCATAGCCATTGTGCAACTGGCCATGATGATGTTTTCGGATATCAAAAAGAACTTTGAAAACAGTCTGAAAACCGTGATCATGTTTACCTTGGCCGGTGGGATGATCGGGGCCGGATTGTGTTTTTTATTTTCTTACTTCGCGGGTACCCTTTTTGAGAATCAACTCCTGGGAACCTTGTTGAAAATTTTTGCGGTGAGTATCGTGGGTAGCAAACTGAATCAGGTGCTCAACCAGGCGATGATTAAAGTAGGTCAGACAAAATTTTTAATGGTTTTATCCATAGTCACCAATTTTTTAAAACTCTGTTTGGCGCTGGTGGCGATTAAGGTTTATCATTCGCTCAATATGTTTTTGCTTGTGTACACCGTCGAGATTCTGGTCAGTTGTGCTATTCAGCTTTTGGTGTTGTACCGCATGCATTTGCTGAACGGTAAATTTGAACCGTCTACACTGAAAGAAATCTTCAAAATAGGATTGCCATTATATGTGGTGGAGCTGTTGGGTAATTCTTATACCTATATTGCCGGCTTCATCATCAGTATCAACCTAAACGCCGAGCAATATGCAGTATATAAGAGCGGCAGTATTGAGTTGCCGATCATAGGGGTATTATACATTACCATTTCCACCATTTTTATGTCGGATATGACGGTCAATATTCAAAACCAGAATTATGCGATGATTGCGGCTATGAAAAAGAAAATCATTACCACCACAGCAATCGTGCTTTTCCCTGTGACGGTTTTTTTTATATTTTACAGCAAACAATTTATCCTGATCTATTTGTCTGCAAAATATGTTGAAAGCTACATCGTATTTATCATTTTTTCTTTCGCTTTGTTTATCCGATTTCAAAATTACACGGATGTACTGATATTATTACGGAAGTCAAAATTCGTCCTGATCAGTTTCACGGTATTTATTGTCATCAATATTGTTTTGAACCTGGTTTTGTCGCATTATTTCGGAATATATGGCTGTGCTATTGCCACGATCTTCAGCGTATATGTGTTAGCTTTCATGCAGTTGCATATCGTTATCAAGCAGTTGGGTGTCCGCTATATTGACTATATCGACTTCCCGAAATTATTCATCATATTGGGTATTTCAACCTTAGTCATCGGGAGTAGCTGGGTACTCTTTTACTTTTTAGCTCTACCCAATATTTATACATTTGTGATCGCCGGAATCACCACTTTACCGGCATTACTGATCTATTTTGTGCGAAAACGGTATATTGAACTGGAATTGTACAAAAGTATATTTGATAAAATCCCTATATTTGGGCACAAAATATACAATTTGCTCAGTAAATGATCTTGTTTGGAAAATTGTTGCAAAGGCTGTACAAACTTAGCGGCTCATCATATTATCTCAATATCCCGTGTCAGGTTTTTTATACCAACTGGTTTTTTCAAAAAATCATGGGCAACCACCGTGAAGTGAAACATCCTGTTCATTTTTCTTCCCTGATTTCCGGGTATAAGAATATTATTTTCAATACAAAAAATACGGCCTTGTTAAATAGTTTCGCAGTCAGTGGCGGGTGTTATTTCGGCATTGCCAATGGCTCCACACTTGAAATTGGCGACGATACGATATGGGCATGGAATATTAATATTCAAACTGCGAATCATGATTTTTATGACCGCGAAAAGTATGAAACCAAATCGGTAAAAATCGGCCGAAATTGCTGGATTGGTGGCAATGTCACTATTTTACCCGGGGTAGAATTGGGCGATAATGTTACGATCGGTGCCAATAGTGTTGTTTCGAAGTCTTTCCCTTCAAATGTAGTGATTGCAGGCGTTCCGGCAAAAATCATCAGAGAGCTAAATCAGGCAGACAGATGACAAAAAAGCGCATGCTCGTATTGACCAACCGCCGCTTGCATAACGGTCCGCGAATGATCAGAGAATTTGATACCTTTCAACATGATTTCGCGATTACAGCGTTAGGCACCACCCCTCCACGTGCAACCGATATCACCTACAGAAACGTCAACGACTTTCTTCCCTGGTCATTCAAATTGCTGAATGCCGCTGCCCGACGTCTCTATTATCGTAAACACACAACTGCGGTTGCAGAGTTTTATCCAAAACTGGAACAATTTATTGTGCATCATGCGTTTGATGTTATAATCATTCACGAACCGGTTTATTTGCCCTTATTGTGGCGTTTAAAAAAGAAATTAAAATTTATTTCGGTCTACAATGCACACGAATATCATCCGCTAGAGTTTGAAGACAAACCCGGTTGGACAGAAACAATCGGACGCTATCAATATGCATTATACGAACGATATTTGAGCGGTATTGACTTATTGGTCAATGTTTGTGAGGGGATCGCCAAGCAATGTGAAAGCCATTTTCAAAAATCTTCGCTGGTCGTTCCCAATGTTGCTTCCCAATCAAACATTCTCCCCAGCAACAATACAGGCCCTATACGAATGATCTATCACGGTGCCATAATGCCCTCCCGGAATATTGAGGATATGATAGACGTGGCAACTTTATTGGGTGAAAATTATCAACTCGACCTGATGGGGGTGGTCAGCGAAGCAGACGAAGCCTATGGGCAGCAGTTGAAACGCTATGCGCAAAAAACCGGTAATGTATCGTTTATCGAACCTGTCGCTTTCGATAAGATCATCTCAACCATCAACGCGTATGATATCGGCTTATTTTTACTTCGACCCAATAACTTCAATTATACCCATGCCTTGCCCAATAAACTGTATGAATTTATACAGGCAAAACTGGCGATCGCTATTGGTCCGTCGATCGAAATGAAACGGGTGGTTGAACAATACCAGCTCGGCGTGGTAGCGGATGATTTTAGTCCGGAAAATCTGGCAAACAAAATCAAATCTTTGTCACGAAACGATATTCAACAATATAAAGAAAAAGCTGCTGTGGCAGCAACCCTTGAGCATGCCGCGCATTATTCAGCTCTTTACCTGGCGCAACTAAAAAGCATGCTTTAGTTTTTGATGAGCCTTTGTGTCGGATATTGCAGATCCGTTACATTGGATAGGAACGACAACAAATAGACCCCCTTGGGTAAGTGGGGAAAATGGAGCGTGTTTAAGCCCTCGTTGAGTTTTCCTTCACCGAACTTCCGTCCGCCGGGATCGGTAAGCGTATACTGCACGGTTTCGTTTATTTCCAATTTGATAAAAATACTGATTTGTTCACTGAATGGATTAGGGTAAATTGAAATCTTGCCAAAGTCGACCATCAACTCCTTCGACTTGAGGAAACATTGATGCTGGTTGAAATAGCCAACAGCATACGATCCCATTTTGTTGATATCGAGATAAGGCAATGTCGTTTCCTGGATCAGTTGACCGTTCAGATACCAAAAATATTTTTCGAAAGATGTATTGCTTGTTTTCAACCGGAAATGGTCGAGTACAATACCATCGGAATCTATCGTATCGTTTTGGATCAATTGGCTATACACGTTTTCCTGTTTACAAAGTGTGCGATCGACAATGCTGTCAATGGTAAATATTCCCACACCGGCATACTGCGTATGGGGGGACACATAGATCCATTCATCGTAAGGCATACCTGCATTTTTCCCAAAAACATGCAAGGGATAATTGCCGGTTCCGTTTATTTGAATTGGCAGGTGCTTTTGCAAACAGTCGAATGAATCTGCAAGCACCGCATTATGCAACTTTTGATAATTATTGATCCGGATACTGTCGCTGGTCTGCCATACGCAATTATGGCCATCGGTAATTTTTACAATACTCGTTAGCCCCGGCAGCAAGTGTATTGTGTCGTGTTGTTGACTTTTGATAAGGTTCGACAGCAAGCCATTGTGCCGGGTTTGAATCACCCAATTATTTTTTCCCTGCAAATGCAGAGGCAACACAGCGAACTGATCTCCACAATGATATTGTAGGGTATCTGTCGCGAATGCAATGGGTTGCGAAATGATCTGGAAACTACTGTCGATTTGCTTCACACAGTTATTTGAATCGGAGACACTGATCAATTTGTAGGCACCACTATCGAGTAACAATGTCGAATTCAGCGTGTTGAATATTTCATAGCGAAATGAAGCCAAATTTGAATCGTAATAGGTCAGCGTCAGTGGCAATAAGCCTGAACTCTGCAGGGTCACTGTATTGTCATTTGTCAGGCAATTGTATTGCGCGCCGGTGATGCTTGTATGTAAGTCGTTATTGTACAAACCCAGAGTGGCTTGCACCGGGTTGATACAATTGCGAAAATCCTTTACTGATTGAAAAACATAATTGCCCCCGGAGAGCCATACTGAATCATGCCATTGTGTCAACAACAGACTATCGGCTATATTGTTTCGGGTGAAATGCAACATAAACGGGCTTTCACCACCAAAGTCAAGTAACACCTTTGTTTTGTTTGAATCACAGTTAAACGCCTCTTTGTATACGGAGGCGAAAGGCTGCAGATCTTTCTCGTAGGTCAATGTATCGGAAACATAGCCCGGCACGGAGAGCCCATCGACGAGATTTTTTACGAGGTAATTTCCCTCATCAAACAAAGTGATGGAATGCAATGTGTCAGCGGCCACATGATTGGAAAATGGAATACCGTTTTTGTACAATTGAAACGTAAACGGAGGCGTGCCATTGAAATGCAATTTTACTTGCAGACTGTCTTTCTTACACAACGTCTTATCTGTTGAAAACGTCACTTTTGGCATACTGAAGCACCGTCCCAGAAAGCTATCTATTACGGGGCAAGGCGGAAAGGAGTGGTTAACGTAGTTAGAGAAAAAAGAGATATTACCAGCCGGCATCAGGAAGTTTTTGGTAATGGAACTATCAATATCATATTGGGTAAGTGCCCCGTCGTTTTGTTCTTGTGTAAATAAGAATTGCGTATGCAACAGCGATAAACGGGCTTT
>CAZFKA010000145.1:0-1464 GCA_964519155.1 uncultured Bifidobacterium sp.
GACCGGTATCTCTAAAGTATTCACCAATAGCAGCACCGGCAAATGGAGCGTAAAACTGCATTGGAGCAGGATCAGCTGCAGATGCTGAAACAATTACTGTATAAGCCATCGCACCGTATTTTTCCAACGTATTTGTAATGGCAGCAACGGTTGATGATTTTTGTCCTACCGCAACATAAATACAAAATACAGGCTCTCCTCTATCGTAAAATTCTTTTTGGTTAATAATGGTATCAATCGCCACAGCAGTTTTACCAGTTTGGCGGTCACCAATAATCAACTCCCTTTGTCCACGACCAATAGGGATCATTGCGTCAATCGCTTTAATACCAGTTTGTAATGGCTCAGTAACAGGCTGACGGAAAATTACCCCGGGAGCTTTTCTTTCCAATGGCATTTCCAACAATTCACCTTTCAATGGTCCTTTACCATCAATGGGTTCACCCAAGGTATTGATAACACGGCCTAACATGCCTTCCCCTACTTTAATAGAGGCGATACGACCGGTACGACGCACTTTATTTCCTTCTTTGATCCCTTTGGAATCCCCCATCAATACCACCCCTACATTATCTTCTTCAAGGTTCAACGCAATGGCTTGCACGCCACTTTCAAACTCAACCAGTTCTCCCGAGCTAACGCCATTTAACCCGTAAATACGGGCAATACCGTCACCTACCTGCAATACCGTACCTGACTCTTCGAGTTCGGCGCTTGAATTGAAATTGCCAAGCTGCTGACGTAAGATGGCTGAAATTTCATCTGGTTTTATACTTATCATATTTTATATTTTGAATGTTTAGTGTTTATGATCTGAGCAAAACGTTCGAAAGCCGACTAACGGATATTCGGAACGTATTCATTTTTCAAAAATTGTTTTTTAATATCATTGAGGTCACGAATAATACTGGCATCAAATACGTTATTATTCGCTTCGAGTACGAAACCGCCGAGTATACTTTCATCGATGCGTGTACTGAGATCGATTTTCATATCGCTGAACTGGGCAGCTATCTTTGTTTGCAGCATTTGTTTCATTTCTTCATCGATCGGTGCTGCAGTGGTCAGGGTTACTTCGTTGATGCGGTTATGTACTTTGTATTGCGAGATAAATGCATTGACGATCTCTTCCAAAAAGAATTCGCGTCCCTTATTGACGATCAGGTTGATAAACGCATCGGTTATGCTGTCTACTTTGCCCTCTGTAAAGGCTTTCACTACAGCCGATTTTTTATCAGCTTTAATAATGGGGCTACGCATGAGCATCACAAAATCGCGGCTTTCGGCAAAAATGGCTTTCAGCCCCAACATATCATTATAGATTGCATCGAGCTTGTTTTGCTCGATGGCAATATCCATCAGTGATTTAGCGTATCGGACCGCAAGACGGGGATTCAGCATTAGTTAAGTTTTATTTCGTTGGCCAATGTTTTGATATAGCTTTCCTGTTCGGCTTTATTGCTC
>CAZFKA010000145.1:1474-2972 GCA_964519155.1 uncultured Bifidobacterium sp.
TGTTTGCGCAATACTTTTTCTGCCACTTCAATCACCAGTGTACCGATTTGGTTTTTCACGTCGACCATAGCAGCATTTTTCTGAAACTCGATTTGCTGTCGGGTTTCCTGCATAATTTTATTGGCTTCTTCTTTCGCCGCGTCTTTGGCTTCATTAATCATACGGTCGCGGGTGTCTTTCGCATCTTTCAGTAAAAGCGCTCTTTCTTCACGGGCCTGGTTCAGCAAAATCTCATGTTCGCTTTTCATGTTGTTCATTTCGTTTCTTACCTTTTCGGCAGATGAAATACTGTCAGCGATACTTTTTTCGCGTTCGTCGAGTGCACCAAGAATAGGTTTCCAGGCATATTTTTTCAACAGGAAAAATACGGTCAGGAAGGCGAGCAATGTCCAGAAAAAAAGTCCAAATGCAGGAGTTAATAAAGCCATTGTTGTTTAAATTTATATTGTAGGGTTGCCTGGGCAGGCATTAATTTCTTTGTTTGTAAAACTACACGCCTTGCCCTTTGCGCAGCGTGTAGTTTATTTTTTTGCAATGCAATTACAGTACGATCGCAAGAATACCGGCGATAACGCCAAACAGCGCCACACCCTCTACCAACGCAGCGGCAAGGATCATGTTGGAACGGATTTCTCCGGCCACTTCCGGTTGACGGGCGATGGATTCCAAAGCACCTTTACCGATTTGACCTACGCCAACGCCCGCGCCTAAAGCCGCGATACCTGCGCCAACTGCACCACCTGCGGATGCTACGCCTTCTAATAAAACTGTTAATAATGACATAATATATATTGGGTTTTTAAATAAACATTTTAATGGGCAGCATGGGCATCTTCATGGTGATGCTCTTCGATTGCCTGACTGATAAATACGGCCGTTAAGTTAGTGAATATAAATGCCTGAATAGCCGCTACCAGCAATTCGAGGAAAAACATGAATATGGTAAAGCCGATGGAAACCGGTATAAATGCGATACCGGCAACCTTGCTCAAACTGGCGAAAATAAAGATCAGCAAAATGATACTGAGGATAATGGTATGACCGGCGAAGATATTCGCAAAAAGACGAATTGCCAGGGCTGCCGGTTTGATAAGCAAATTACTGATGATCTCAATTGGCACCAGAATAAATTTCACGAGCAATGGCACTCCCGGGGGATTGAAAATGTGTCCCCAGAAATAGCGGTTTGAGTTAAACAACATCACGACGAAAAATACCAATGCCAGTACAAGTGTCACCGCAATATTGCCGGTCAGGTTGGCCCCCCCGGGTATCAGACCCAGCAGATTGTTTACCCAAATAAAACAAAAAAGGGTCAGCAGCAAAGGCATATATTTGGGTGCTTTACTGCCCAGATAGGGTTTTGCCACGGTATCTTGTATAAATCCGATCACCGGCTCCAACGCGTTTTGGAATCCGGTAGGTGCTTTATGAATGCCGTTTGTTTTATATTTTTTAGCAACCCCGGTCAATAAAAACCAGAGGATCAGCAAGGAGA
>CAZFKA010000145.1:2982-7970 GCA_964519155.1 uncultured Bifidobacterium sp.
TACTGATATCATAAAAAGATGTTCCGTCGGTCGATTCAATTTTACCGCTTTCGGTATTTAGACGGTAATCGTTGTGCGCTTCTTGTCCATGATGAAATTTCGATGAAAGAAAAACGTCAAAACTCCCTCTGTCTGTATTGATGAGTATCACCGGCAAAGGGATTGAAATATGTGTTGCCTCGTGGCCTTCTCCGAAACTGAAAAAATGCCAGTCGTAGGAGTCACGGATATGGCCGAATATTTCGCCTTTGATATCCAATTTACCCTCTTTTTCATGGCTTTCAGCGTGTGCATCTTCTGCAAATACAGTACCGGCGCTTACAAACAATGCAAAAAGGGCTAAAAGTATTGATTTTACTAAGTTCTGGTAACTGATTCGCATTGCTGTTAAAATTCGGGTGCAAAGGTAATGTGTAATTATGATAGAAAAAAGAATGAAGGACATATCTTTGCAAAAAATTGTTATTGCGGACGCAATTCAAGGGCGTCAATACACTGTTTATTTATACATGAAAAAAATCATCTCCATTGTTGGTGCACGTCCCCAGTTTATCAAACATGCACCTATGCAACTGCAGTTACAAAAGCACTTTAACGCTAAAACCATCCATACCGGACAACATTACGATGATAACATGAGTCAGGTATTTTTTAATGAATTGCAAATGCCCCAGCCTGACTATCTCTTTGATTTGGGTGGCGCGAAACCTCAGGGCGAACAAACCGGATTCATGTTGACGGAGATTGAAAAAGTATGTATGTTGGAGAAGCCTGATGCATTGCTGGTATACGGCGACACCAATTCAACCCTGGCCGGTGCCCTCGTGGCGGCAAAGATGCATATTCGACTGATTCATATCGAAGCCGGTTTACGTAGCTTCAATCGCGATATGCCCGAAGAGATAAACCGCATTGTAGCGGATGAATTTGCCCATTTATTATTTTGTCCGACTGATACGGCGATCGAAAATCTGAAAAAAGAGGGGATTTCCCACGAGCGCATTTTTAAATGTGGCGATGTGATGTGCGATATGGTTAGGCTGATTGAACCCCGGACCAAGCCTCCCGTCGATTTTTCCTATTATTTTGTTACCATACATCGACCGTATAATACCGACGATATGAATCGTTTAAGGGATATCTTATCTGTCCTTGACACGCTTGACAAAAAAGTCATTTTTTCCATCCACCCCCGAACTGTTTCGCGGCTTGAGCAATTTGGGTTACAAACAAGCGATTTCCAAAATATCAGTTTCATCCCCCCTCAAAGCTATGCGGAAAGTATTTCGTATCAGAAATATAGCGATTGCGTGATCACGGATAGTGGCGGTATTCAAAAGGAAGCTTACATCCTGAAGAAGAAATGTATCACCCTGCGAAGCGAAACCGAGTGGACGGAGACCTTGCAAAATGGCTGGAATACGCTGCTGTTTGATCGGTTAGGCGATATAGGACTGTGTTTACAGTCGCTACCGGGCGAATACATGGGCCCCTTGTACGGGGAAGGAAATGCCGCCACCGAAATCACTGCATTGATTGTAAAAAATATTTAGGGCTATAAATTAGGCAGGTTTGCCTTAAATTTGCCAACTAATTTTTCTACAACTACTATGTGCGGAATTGCTGGAATACTATCGACAAACAGTGCGGATGTGACGCATGAGCGGCTTAAAAAGATGACCGATATCATCAGCCACCGCGGACCCGACGGCGAAGGTCACTGGATTTCCGGAAGCGGGCAGGTGGGACTTGGGCATCGACGCTTGTCGATTATCGACCTCAGTCATGAAGCTGATCAACCGATGCATTACCTCAATCGGTATACCATCGTTTTTAATGGAGAAATCTATAATTATATCGAGCTAAAAGAAATGCTGCTTAAGCAGGGATATCAATTCAAAACGCAAAGTGATACGGAAGTGTTGATGGCCTTGTATGATCGTGATAAGGAAAATTGTTTGCAATTACTTGATGGAATGTTTGCCTTTGTGATTTACGACCAACAAGAAAATGCTGCATTTTGTGCACGCGATCGATTTGGAGAAAAACCTTTTTTTTACAGCCATGTGCCAGGCAAGCATTTTTTGTTTGGCAGCGAAATGAAGTGTCTGTGGGCAGGGGGAATTGACAAAGAAATCAATGACCCCATGATGTTCAATTATTTATCATTCGGATATATTGAAAATCCGAAGGACCTCAGTGAAACATTTTTCCGCAACTGCACCCGTTTGGAACACGGGCATTTTATTAAAATTGACGTGCCGAGTATGCGGCTTGATATCAAACGGTACTATGATGTTAGTTGGCAACAAGTGAATCCGGTTATAACTGTTGAACAGGCGCAACACCAATTTCGCGAGTTGTTTTATACCTCTGTACAGCGGCGGTTACGTAGTGATGTAACTGTCGGCAGCAGTTTGAGTGGTGGTCTCGACAGCAGCCTTGTAGTTTGCGTGATTGATGAACTGCGCAAGGGCGGAGACCAAAAACAAAATACCTTCAGTGCGGTGTTTCCCGGTTTCAAAAAAGACGAGCGGAAATATATGGATTATGTGTTGGCCAAAACAAAGGTTGAACCGCATTTCGTAACTCCTAATGACGACGGGTTGAAAAACGACATCGATAAACTCAGCTGGCATCAGGAAGAACCTTTTGGAAGCGCAAGTATTTATGCTCAGTATTGCGTCATGAAGCTTGCAAAAGATAATCACACTACCGTGCTGCTTGACGGTCAGGGGGCCGATGAAATACTAGCGGGTTATCATTCTTACTACAAGCCTTTTTTTAATGGGATCAAGCATTCACCAGCCTATAAATATCAACTGGAAAAATACAATCAGCTTCACAGCACAAATCCCATTAATGGTATTGCCAAAAAAAGTCTAGGAGATATTGTGCGGAGCATTTCTCCCGCTTTGGTGAAACCGGGTTTACGGATAAAAAATATTTACAAACAAACGTTCTCACCGGTACTGGATCGGGATTTTTATCACCAAAATAAAAACAGTGTTTTCGAAACTTCAGGAAACAACTTTTCATCATTGAACGAGATGTTGCATAGCAATACCATGCAATTTGGATTGCAACAGTTGTTGCGCTATGCCGACCGTAACAGCATGGCCCATAGCCGCGAAGTCCGTCTACCCTTTTTGTCGCATGAACTGGTCGACTTCCTGTTTACGTTGCCTGAGACTTTTAAAATTAATGAAGGATGGACCAAATGGATTATGCGGACAACTTTTGAAAATCTCTTGCCACGCGAAATTGCCTGGCGTGTAGACAAGATTGGTTACGAACCTCCCCAGAAAAATTGGATGGATAGTGCAGAAATGAGAGACAAAATTTTCAGCAATAAAGAACAATTGGTGAAACATCATTTTTTAAATCCAAAAACACTGAAGATGAATTATGAAAATGACAGTGCGATGAATGTAAATAATAAAAATTGGAATATTCTGATGGCCGGCAATTTATTGTCGTAGCAAACGCATGAAAAAAGTCATCATTCTCTCTTATTATTTCCCCCCCGGCAATATGACCGCGTCTGAGCGTATTTACTCTTGGGCAGCCTATTTGCATGAGCACAATATTTACCCTACCATCGTTACCCGAAACTGGGACGTAACCGTAAAAAACAGTGCCGATCTGGTGCGTTCGGCGGGCGATACAATCATTCACCGGCAATACGATCATTATGAAGTTTACTATGTGCCCTACAAGCAATCTTTTAAAGACAATGTTTTTCTGAATCTTTATGGTAGCCCGTTCTATTTTTTTTACCTTATTCTGGCCTTTTTGAGTAGTTTGAAAGAAGTGTTTACCACCTGGGGTTCACCTTTGATGCCACTCTACCGACAAGCCAAACAACTCCTGAAGCAAAGCCAATACGAAAGCCTGGTGATCAGTGGGAATCCATTTGGATTATTTCATTTTGGATATAAGTTGCATCGTGAATTTGGCATACCCTGGATCGCGGATTACCGGGATGACTGGACCACAAATGAAATCCATCTAAGTTCTAATATATTTAAGCGCATCATTCAAAAACTGACTGCGCAAACCGAAAAAAAATGGGTGGGATCTGCCGGGGCTTTTATTTCCGTTTCAGATTATTATGTCGAAAAAATTCATAGTTTATTGCCCTCAACCAAAGGATATACTTTGCTCAATGGCTTTATTGCCGACAACTATGTGGATATTCCAAAAATAGAAAATCCACAGTTCACGATTTCTTATGCCGGTTCAATCTACCCTCAGCAACCCGTGGAAATATTTTTGCGTGCAGCAGTAAGATTACTGAGCGAGAATATTCAGCTAAAGGTTAATTTTATTGGTATTGCCAGCGATACTCAAGTCGTTAACCGTGTCAAAAAAGAAATTGTGGGTTACGAATCACATTTCGAATTTACCGAACGGGTTTCTAAATCGAAAGCGATTGAAATTCAGTTTAACTCGCACCTCTTACTGGTGGTAGCGCATCAAGGATTGAAAGGAACGCCCGGGAGCAAACTCTACGAATATATTGCATTAAAAAAACCGGTCTTACTTTGTCCTTCCGATCATGAAATCATCGCGGATACCCTGGCGGATACCGGTCAAGCTTTTATTGCTGAAAACGAAGAAGCATGCTACCATTTGCTGAAGAAACTTCAAGGATCGTTTCTTGAAAACGGAGCAATACCCATGAAAGAGCTTCGTGAGGAGGCCATCAATAAGTATTCACGACATGCCCAAACATCCATCTTGGCGGAAGCTATACATCAATTAATTGACTGACTGTGAAAAAAATTTTGATACTCGCTCCCTACCCGCCCTACAAATCGCCATCGCAGCGGTATCGTTTTGAACATTTTCTTCCCCTTTTTCATCAACACGGATTGTCGTACGAATACCATTCTTTTATTGATGAAACCACCTGGGACATTGTATTTAAAAAAGGTCATTCGCTGCAAAAAATTGGGGGTACGATGGCTGGATTCCTCAGGCGG
>CAZFKA010000146.1:0-7911 GCA_964519155.1 uncultured Bifidobacterium sp.
ACGGGCAAAAGATATCGAACCTGATTTGACAGACCTGAATACAGAACTCGCTTTTACCTACAATTGCCTGAAAAAATATGATCAGGCTGAAGCAATACTCGAAAAAGAGGTCATGTTGCATCCGACACCCTATTGCGTCAAAGAATATATCTATACTTGTATTCAATCGAAACATATTGAGAAAGCAATTGCGAAATATGAATCGTCATTGAAGCCAGGAAAGAGTGACCCGTATCGTGCTGAAAATTGCTTCAACATTTTGGGTCATTACTTCAAGCTCAATGATCGTAAAAATTTTGACGTATGGTATACCAAACTTAGTGAATGTAGTCATGATCAACCAGCCATTGCAAAACTTGCCCTGCAATTAAAAGAATCATTTGACAAAAAGTAAGCATTTTTTTCTATCCCTTTCATAAAATAAAATCATTAATTTGAAAACTGCACTCGTTCTATTCGTACTATGCCTGGCTTTTCGTCCCGTCATCGCACAAGACAAACAATTGCGTACCCTACTCGATTCGATACAGGCCGAAGCAGAACTGATGTATCAATACGAACGAGCGATTTGGTCGGCCAGTGACTTGCATTTTACAGGGCAGCACAATGATGCAGATTATGGCAATTATGTAGTCTATCATTCGGGCGATTCGGTGATTGTCACCTTTGTAGGAAAAAGCGGAGAACGTAGTATCGCGCGATATTATTTTCAGCGACTGAATCTCCGAAAACCTATTCATGTTGATGTTTCGTCCACTGCGTTGAGTGCACAGGAGAAAGAATTGTATGATGTCAAGATTAAAATGCTTGGTCAACTCGATGACGAAAAATTCGGTTTACAACTTTATGAGGGATTCAACCCGAATTTTGTTATGCTAAAGGATGGCCGTGAATTCAGGATGTATATGATCATGGGAACGACCAAACCCGGCATCATTCCACTGGGTAACGATTACTTGTTTCAAGCCGATTATACCGGTAACATTACAAGTTGGAAAAAATTTCATTCGCGCTTGCTTCCGGTTGAAACAACATCAGGTGATATGAAAATACTTTCCGCCCTGCACAACCATCTCGAATAAACACCCTACATTACAGCTACTGATATTTGCACATTTCGCCTTTATGGAGCGCTGTGCGGCATAAGCTCAATGATGGTGCTTTGCGGACATCGCTATTTCTCGTACAATCTTGAAACGAATATCATTACCGTGACAAACAAATAGGGAAGCCAAGGATGCGCTTGTACACATTCAAGCGATTATTTAATGATCTTGATCACCTGTGCGCCCTTTTCACATTTGATCTCCAGCAAATATACTCCCCTGGCCAGATCGGGGAGTATCAGCGTAGCACCGGGCAAGTGCTTTTGGTAAAGCGAATGCCCTTGCAAATCACGCAGGGTAACACTTTGCACGCGCATTGATGAATGGATTTGCAGTTCACTTTGCTGCAATGGATTCGGATAAACCATCAGGTCGCTTTGCATACCTTGAGCACTTATGGCAGTAGGCATGCAAATATTAGATGTGTCGATAGCCGGAGCAAAAAACTCAGCCAAATGAGTGGTCCGTAACCAATATTGATCAATCGCATGACCGGTAAGAGCGGGGTTTGCGATTTGTGCACCGCAATCAGCATTATTGAGTGTTGAATCGAATTTAACGATTGGCAATACATTAACGACACCATTCAATACATTGATCATGTCGCGGATAGCCGCTGAACCATACACTTTCGGACGATTGATCAGCCATTGACAATTGGCCGGAAACTGCGTAAAACAGTATGCTTCCCCTTGCAATACATTGTCGTAACCATAAGGCACCACCAAATCGTTCGGCTGATGATAGAGGTAAATGCGGGGAGCCTGCGTGTACTGATATTGTGAAAATAAATCCTGAAAAAGCCCTCCATAGAAATTCCCAACCCCCTTAAGGGTATAGGCTGTATTTGAGGGATTGCCGATACCGGTAACATCCCCCAGATCGGGTCTTTGTAAATTCATCGAAGCAATAGATGTATCGTAACCCGGTGTTTGAATACACTGACTTTCATACAGTGCATTGGGCGGCAGTACATCAGGCAATGCATTACATTGAACGGGTTTTTCCGCAGCCTCATCAAGAAAAGCAGCAGACAAGGCAATAAACCCACCGGCACTTTCCCCTACCAGAAAAATATTTCTGACATCAATTTGATAAACGGCCGCATGATTAACGAGATAACGTATGGCCGATTTCGTATCCTGCATACCGCGATAGGCCGCACGATACCATTCGGCGCTATCCTGCATGTTCAGGCAATTCCAGGGAATTCCAAACATAGAAACATTGCAATTGACGAATGAATGCGTTTGAAACATCCCCAAACGATAGTCGATCGAAGCAGCAACATAACCACGTTTCGCAAAATCGCGCATGATGGCCGGTGGTGCATCAAGGTCTTTACTTCCCGATAAAAATGCTCCTCCATGAATTGCTATCAAAAGGGGACGACCGCAGGAAGGTGGTGTATCGTTGATGGGTACGGTAATATTCATTTTTAACTGCCGACTATTCCCTGCGAAATCAAGCTGCGTATCATAAACAATATCACTGCTTTGTTGAATCTGGTAAAGTGTATCAACCCATCGTTGTGCTTGCAACATGGGCGTTTGCAATACAATCCCTATACAAAAGATAATGATCCGGTACTTCATGCAATTGAGCTTTATCACAGCAAATTTAAGGCTTTTTGTTCGCTAAGGAGCTATAGCATTGGGCAGTTGCAAAACATATCATACATTTACTGCACATGATCTTGAAAATTATTCTGCAATTCATTATTGGTTTGGGCGTTGGAGTCTACAGTTATCTGACGCCCGGGTATATCAATCTTGGCGTGATGCGGCTCAGTGGCAGCGATCACAGTCGCTATGTATTGCGTACACTGCTATTGATTGCACTGATTGAGATTCCCTATGCCGTAGCCTGCCTCTCGGGGATGCAATGGCTGATGCAGCACGAAACATTTATGCTCGTCATTCGCTGGCTGATCGTAGCTGTACTTTTTTTAATGGCCATACTCACCCTGATCGATGCAGGAAAAGAAGCGAAACAAAAAGAGCAGGATGGCGATGCGATGGATAAAAGTAAATTTATAAAACTACTGATCTTTGTGATCTTCAATCCGTTTCAGATCTCAGCCTGGGCCATTTGGGGCGCCTATTTCATAGAGAAGGACTGGTTCGACTGGTCCATATTTTCTATTTTGGTATTTAGTTTTGGCGCGAGTATCGGGGTATTCATTATTCTGCGTGTGTATGCCTTTATGGGTCAAAAACTGGTAGCATTTTTTAAGTTGCAAAAGAAATATATCAGTTATACGGTAGCCGGAATATTATTTGTACTGACCACTATCCAACTGCTGAGAAATCTGCTTTAAATAGCAAGGGGCTCATTGAGATTTTGGATTGCTCTTAACATTTAGCAGAATATATTTGGTAAAACTCTCCCGATCATGCCTAAAAAAATTCTTTGCCGTTTACTATTTTTTATCAGTGCATTTTCTTTCGTACCTGCATTGCGCTGTTTAAGCCAACACAAAACGCAGCATGCTCAATATCGGGAAGGAGATATTATTTTTCAGTCGTCCGACAGCCGGCAATGTCAGGCGGTGAAACTGGCAACGCACAGTGATATCAGTCATTGTGGGATATTGCTCAACGAAAAAGGACAATGGGTGGTATTGGAAGCGGTAGAACCGGTACAAAAAATCCCCTTGCAAAAGTTTATTAGTCGCGGAACCGGAAACCATTTTACAATCAAGCGGCTCCTTTCAGAAAAAACGCTGAATGAACAGCAACTTGAATTGCTCCGGCAGGCAGGTGAGAAATTCGTCGGCAAACATTACGATCTTTTATTCAACTGGAGCAATACAGAAATTTATTGTTCTGAACTGGTATGGAAATTATACCGTGAAGCCGGTGTAATGCTTTGCCAGCCCCGTAAACTGAAAGATTTTGATTTGAGTAATGTGCTGGTAAAAACCATGATGAAAGAACGCTATGGTGAACAGATTCCGTTTGAAGAACCGGTTGTTGCCCCTTCGGATATTTATCAATCGTCATTATTGGAAATCGTTGAGCAACAATAAAGAATTTGATCGAACCTGAATTGAAAAAGCTGCGTGTCACCTTGGATGAGACGACTTTTCGCAGCAAAAAAATATGCGCATGCCGACCATTGCTTTCCCCTAAAAGAAATAGTATTGCAGGACAAACAAAAAAACAAAAAAGATGTTTACGATCGAACAAATCATGACTGCACACGCCAAAGTAAAAAGCGGTGCCGATTTTCCCCAATATATCCGGGAGCTGCAGGCTTTAGGTGTGATACGTTATGAAACATTCGTCGCAGATGGTCATATTATTTTTTATGGCCATGATGAATATTGCATTCAATCAGAAGCGAAATATACTTTACTTGAAATAGCGGAAGCAGGCGACAAGGAACAATTTGTGCATCTGCTCAGGTTACATCAAAAAGGCGGATCAGATTATATGACTTTTTGCAGGGATGCTGCCCGTTCAGGTATTGAAAAATGGGTGGTGCGTATGGATGCCATGAGTTGTACCTACTTCGACAAACAGGCAAACGAGATATTAGTGGAGGAAATTCCGGTGCGCTAAGTTCAGTTCATCCTTCTGCTCAACAAGATGAAGGTTCAGCAGCTATTTGTTTTCGATTATGCGTTGATCGGCCTTGTGCATTGCACAAAAAAATCCCCTGACAACGCAGGGGATTCTATCATGATAAATTATATTAATTGTCAGAGACTTCATTGCTCTTTGCGGCTTCCGGTCTTCTGCCACCTTCAGGTTTTTTCCCACCTTCAGGTCGTGGCAATAACACTTTCCGACTGAATTTGAATTTACCGGTCTTGGGATCGGTACCGGTCAGTTTCACCTGTACTTTATCGCCTTCTTTAAATACACCATCCATGGTCTCGAGGCGTGAATGACTGATTTCAGAGATATGCAATAAACCTTGTTTACCCGGCAAGAATTCAACGAATGCACCGAAAGGCATGATTGATTTTACCGTTGCGTCATACACCATGCCAATTTCGGGTACCATTACGATACCTTTGATCCAGGCCAGGGCTTTATCCAATCCTTCTTTTTGCTTAGAGAAAATGCTCACATGTCCTTTGTCACCCACTTCTTCAATGGTAATGCTGGTACCGGTTTCACGTTGTATTTCCTGAATAATTTTACCACCCGGCCCGATCACAGCACCAATGAATTCCTTATCGATTGCAAGGAATTCCATACGAGGTGCATGGGGTTTCAGATCGGCACGTTTTTCAGGGATACAGGCATACATGGCATCCAGAATATGCATACGGCCCTTATTAGCCTGTGCCAAAGCCTGACGCATCACGTCCATACTCAAACCATCTACTTTGATATCCATTTGAATACCGCATATGCCATCGCGGGTACCGGTTACTTTAAAGTCCATATCGCCCAAATGATCTTCATCGCCGAGGATATCAGTCAATACAACCCATTTGCCATCGGCACGCGAAATAAGTCCCATCGCCACACCGGCCACATGTTTAGGTATCGGCACACCGGCATCCATCAGCGCAAGCGAACCCGCACATACAGTCGCCATCGACGAAGAACCATTGCTCTCCAGGATGTCTGAAATCACCCTAATCGTATAGGGGAATTGTTCTTTAGCCGGAATCACCTGTTTGAGTGAACGTTGGGCTAATGCTCCATGTCCTACCTCACGGCGACCGGGGCCACGCATAGGTTTAATGTCGCCGGTAGAAAATGGAGGAAAATTATAGAACAGATAAAAACTTGAATAAGTGGAACTTTCAGCATCCTCGATAAGCTTCTCATCATCAGGCGTACCCAAAGTCACTGTAGTCAACGATTGCGTTTCGCCACGGGTAAACAAAGCCATACCGTGAGGGGAAGGCAAGTAATCGATTTCCATATCGAGCTGACGAACCTGATCGAGGGCCCGACCGTCGAGACGGATCTTTTCATCAAGCATCATATTGCGGATGACTTCTTTTTCCAGATCGTGGAAGTAGGCCGGAACCAATGCTGCATCTTCGGGTAACAACTCTCCCATCGCTTCGAGGGTTTCCGCACTCAATTGATGAAAAGCATCGATACGCACATGCTTAGTAGATGCCGCTTTCGCGATCGCGTAGATCTTATCTTTAGCAAAGGCATTTACTTTTTCTCTCAGTTCATCATTGCGGTATGGTTTAGTATACTCACGTTTCGCCGGGCTACCCACCATTTCCCACAGTTCGCGCTGCGCTTGCACCTGCAATCGTATGGCCTGATGACCGGTCTCAATCGCTTGAATCAGGTCATCTTCACTACACTCTTTACTTTCGCCTTCAACCATCATGATATTTTTGTCGGTCGCCGCAATAATGAAATCCATATCCGATTGAGTCATTTGAGCACGTGTCGGATTGATCACCATTTGTCCATCGATACGTGACACCCTTACCTCAGAAATGATTTCTTGAATCGGGACATCGGAAACAGCGAGGGCTGCCGATGCTGCGAGACATGCTAATGCATCGGGCATAATTTCGGCATCAGACGAAATAAGGGTAACCAATACCTGAACTTCACAAAAATAATCATCGGGGAATAAGGGGCGCAAAGCACGATCGATCAATCGGGAGATCAGGATCTCGTTGTCGCTCAGCCGTCCTTCGCGTTTGAAAAATGATCCGGGTATACGGCCGGCCGCCGCAAATTTCTCCTGATAGTCGACCGAAAGCGGAAAAAATGATTGACCCGGTTTAGGTTCTTTATTGGCGACCACGGTTGCCAGAATAGCGCAATTGCCCATACGAACCATGGCAGAGCCATCGGCTTGGCGGGCGAGTTTACCGGTTTCGATCGTTATTTGACGACCGTCGCCTATATCGAATGTTTTTTTGATTAAGTTGAACATGTTTTTGTTTATTTGTTTGTTTACGGTATTAAGACTTAAAATTTTCTGTCACAAGACAGAATTTCATTTTTAATTTGTTCTCGCCAGATCTATGCTACAGGTAAACAGTTGCTTTTGAGCAGGCTGTGTTTCCCGGCATTGGTGAATAAAAAAATGAAAAATCCTTACCAGATGAAATTGGGTGCATTGATGAGGGAGCACCGATCCAAAAACTGAGCGCAAATTTTGCTTAAAAAACGTGACGCTAAAACTAAAAATTCCCATTCGTAAAGACAAATGGGAATATTTTTTGTGAAGTTATTTTCGTAAGCCGAGTGTTACGAGGAGTGCCCGGTAACCTTCGAGGTTAGTTTTTGACAGATAGGTAAGTAAAGATTTTCGGCGTCCTACGAGCTGAATCAGCCCACGGTTTGTATTAAAATCTTTCTTATTGCTTTGCATATGGGCCGAAATATGCTTAATTCTTTCGGTGAGCATAGCGATTTGGGCTTCAGTGGAACCGGTATTGGTTTCGCTTCCGCCGTAGGTTGCAAATAATTCTTTTTTGCGTGCTGTTGTTAATACTGACATCTTTAAAGTATTAGGTTTTATTTTTTTATTCGGGTGCGAAGGTAAGGTTTATTATGGAATAAAAAAATTAGTTTGGGAGGTATTTTGAGGAAATACTACGAAAAATAAGAAAAACCGCCCGGAATATGACAATTTAACCAGCTTTTTTTGCAGATAAGCAGTATTTTATTCCGAAAAATTTTATCCAAAATCACGCTTACAATTTAGTCGAAATATTTTTGGTTACTTTTTTGTCAAGAAAAAAAGTAAAAAGAGAATTTGATAAGCAGTATTGTGTTATTCCCCACACCTTCCCCTTTTTTCTTGATGAAAAAGTGGAGCAAAAAATCAAGTTGTACGCATACTGTCTATTGCG
>CAZFKA010000147.1:0-7880 GCA_964519155.1 uncultured Bifidobacterium sp.
TTGAATATTCGTTAAGCACGCAAAAATTTTCAGCGTAATTCACAACTGTGGCACCAATTCCTTTTCCCTGTAAAGGCTTTACAACAGCCATCTGACGAAGTTTCACAGAATCTTTATCGAGTATTTTCAGCATCAAACACGCCACAACTTGCTGTTCATGAACGGCAACAATTATGTATTGGTCACGGTCTTCGCTCAAGTCCTCGTCGAACAGGTTCAACCCAATCGGTCTGCGCAAAATATCCTGACGAAGGTTCAGTACGTCGACGTACAAGGGTGATTCATAATCGATGACACTCAGTTCGATATCCATTTCCCACTTATTTTATGGCATCAAATATAAGCGGTGCAACTGATTTTACCACCAAATATTCGCTTTCTAATAAAATACTGTTGGGGTGGGTGTTCATACAAATAACTTGTTGAATGATGCCTTGCTGCCTGATTTTCTCTAGCGCATCATTGGTAAAAAGGCCATGGGTGCAAATGGCGAATACCCTTGCTGCGCCTGCATCAGCATACGCGCTGGCCGCCTGCATCAGCGAACCGCCCGTGCGAATCATGTCGTCGTAAATGATCACATTTTGCCCTTTGACATCCGCGTTGACCCCGGTGATTTGCGTCGATTCCCCACTCAATCGTTGTTTGTACACAAAGGCAGAACGAACATGCATATCGTTCGCGAGGCTTTCAACCCATTTCGCCCGGCCGGCATCAGTAGAAGCGAGGACAAAGGTGGCAGAACACAGTTCACGACACGCGCTGATGATCAGTGTTTTACAATAAATATGGTGACAGCGAATATCTTTCTCAAAATAATACGGAATGCCCTCGGCGTGCAGGTCTAACAAAAAAATTTCATGACCGACAGAAGCTTTGGGCAAAGAGGAAAACAATAATGCCCTGTTCTTGGCTTTAACGACTTCACCTGTTTTTACAGCTCTTTCCATGGTCGCGTAACCGAAATACGGAATGACTATTTTCAACGAATGTGCGCCCATTTGTATCAGTCCATTGGCGAGATCATACAATTCAAGCGTATCAACATCGCTGATGGTGCCGCCGATTAAAATGATATCCGCATTTTCCACATCACTCTGTATCCGCGTATAAAACTCTCCATCCGGAAAGGTTTTACGGTCAACTTCTCCGTGTTCAATTGAATAAAGAGCAGCAATCAATGGTGAAAAATAACGGTAAGAAGTGGTGGTAAATAAAATCGGATTCGACATGATAAGAAATTGCCTTTGGTCAAATGTAACAGTTCAAGCATAGAAAAACAAGTTATTCATTTCACGAGAAGAAAATCGGGAAAGGGCCGGACCTGAAAGAAGTAAAAAGTTTACCAAAAGTAGTACACATCTCGATTGAAAATTGTGGATAAAGTTTCCATTGAGGATTCGCTGAAACCTTTGTAAATACTGATTTTCGTGTCGAAAATAAAGTGTTGTTTTTCTTGTGTTTTCCCAACAATATCCGTTACCTTTGTGTGCCTTAAGCGCAAAGCATCTGACGCCCACCATTCACACCGAATTTTATCATAAAATAAATATTGTTTAAATAGTATTATGTCAACAGAACAAGAGCAAAACAGGGCCGGTTACGGCGCCGACAGTATTCAGGTATTGGAAGGCCTGGAAGCGGTTCGTAAACGTCCGTCGATGTATATCGGCGATACTTCCGTAAAAGGATTTCATCATCTCGTATACGAAGTCGTCGATAATTCGATTGATGAGGCATTGGCAGGTTATTGTAAAAATATCACCGTAAAAATCCTAAAAGACAATTCGATCTCTGTTGAAGACGACGGTCGCGGCATACCTACAGCCATGCATACCAAAGAAAAACGCAGTGCTCTTGAAGTCGTCATGACGGTATTGCATGCCGGCGGGAAGTTTGATAAAGATACCTATAAAGTATCCGGTGGCTTACATGGCGTCGGGGTCAGTTGTGTTAACGCCCTGAGTAAATATTTGCATGTGACCGTGCAACGAGATGGAAAGATCTTTGAACAAGAATACAGTTGTGGGGCACCGAAATACCCGGTGAGAGAAATTGGCGAAACGGACAAAACGGGCACACGGGTCGTGTTTACGCCTGATGACACTATTTTTTCGGTATCTGTTTATAATTACGAAATTTTAGCCGCCAGGCTGCGCGAACTGGCTTACCTAAATAAGAAAGTCAAAATACATCTCTACGACGAAAGAGAAGAAAATGAAGATGGCACACCGGTTCACGTTACCTTTTATAGCGAAGGGGGAATCAAAGATTTTATCGTATTGCTGGATAAAAATGCAAAACGAGAGCCCCTGTTGCCGATGCCAATAAATGTGGAAGATTACGATCAGGCCAATAACGTGAGTGTAGAACTGGCCATGATGTACAATAGTTCCTATAGCGAAAATATTTTTTCGTATGTCAACAATATCAATACCATTGAAGGAGGTACCCATGTGGCAGGCTTCAGAAGGGCGATAACGCGGGTGTTTAAAGCATATGGTGACCGTAATAAGTTGTTTGAGCGGGCCAAAGTTGATATCACCGGCGATGACTTCCGCGAAGGGCTCAGTGTCATTGTTTCGGTAAAGGTACCTGAACCCCAATTTGAAGGGCAAACAAAAACCAAACTTGGCAACAGCGAGGTTTCCGGTATAGTTGATTCTGCCGTGTCAAAAGTCCTTGATGCCTTTCTTGAAGAACATCCCAAAGAGGCAAAAATCATTATCGATAAAGTAATCATTGCTGCACAGGCTCGCCAGGCTGCACGAAAAGCCCGTGAATTGGTGCAACGAAAAAATGTGTTGACCGGAAGTGGATTGCCCGGCAAACTGGCCGATTGCAGCGACAACGACCCTACAAAATGCGAACTTTATCTGGTGGAAGGAGATTCGGCAGGCGGCACGGCAAAACAAGGCAGAAATCGGCAGTATCAAGCGATTTTACCTTTACGCGGAAAAATTCTGAATGTCGAAAAAGCCATGCCCCATAAAGTATTCGAAAATGAAGAGATCAGAAATATTTATACCGGACTCGGTGTTACTATTGGTACCCCCGAAGATGCCAAAGCGCTCAATACAACTAAACTGCGATACCACAAACTCATCATCATGACCGATGCTGATGTCGATGGTTCGCATATCTCTACCCTCATCCTCACATTTCTTTATCGATATATGAAAGAGCTGGTCGAACAAGGGTATGTCTATATCGCTCAACCACCACTCTACCTTGTAAAAAAAGGAAAGGAACAGGAATATGCCTACGATGAAGAACATCGGAAAGCAATCACCGATCGTTTGTCAGGCGGCAAGGAAGACAGCGTACATATACAACGGTATAAAGGTTTAGGGGAAATGAATGCAGAGCAACTGTGGGAAACAACAATGGATCCTCAAAAAAGAACACTCAAGCAAGTCACAATCGAAAGCGCTGCGGAAGCTGACAGTATTTTTGCTATGCTGATGGGAGAAGAAGTACCTCCCCGTCGTGAGTTCATTGAAAAGCACGCTAAGTACGCCAAGATCGACGTTTGATGATGATCCTTGCGCCAGCATGCATCATTCTAAAAATTTCACAGCATTATTTTTACCGGTATAATGCACTTTGTTTTTTTTTTATCAGAAAAAAAAATGCAATACAATTAAGTACTGCATTTTCCGATTGTTTGGGTGAGGGGTTTTATTTTTGAATATTAAACTTCACTAGTTCGTTATATCCTTTCGCGGATATTTTCAAAAAGTACAAGCCATTCGCAAATGCCGATACATCCAGGGTAAATCTTTGTTGTTGATACTCAAATTTTTCTCCTTTAACCAGTTTTCCACCCGTATCCAGTACTTCGACCAAAAATGCCGTTCCTTGCTGAACCCCACTTAATTCGATGTGTAAGTGACTGGCCGTCGGATTTGGATAAATGGTCAGCAAACTTTGGTCTTTTAAAACGCGGAGCAAAATAACATTGCTATACTTAAATCGTTGATCAGCATCAACCATTTTCAAGCGGTAAAAATTATTGCCATTTACCGGATGTGTATTGGTGAAAGTATATTTACGCTCCGTCTGGCTGTTTCCCGCTGCCGAGAGTTTAGCAAGTTCAGAATAGTTAGCAGCATCCACTGAATGTTGCAACTCAAAATAATCGCTGTTGATTTCCATTGATGTAGTCCAAGCGAGTACATGCGTATCATGCACTTCTTTTCCTTCGAAAGACAATAATTCAACCGGCAATGGGCCCAGGGGGATCACATTACTGGCCCAACCATCTCCCTCACCACCCTTATACAAAGTTTGTGTAATTGCGGGCACGTGATTATTCGCAGCCCAGCCATCGCCTATATTACCAAAATTGGAGGGAGAAGAAGTGACGGGAAAAAAGTTTTGCATTGCATAACCATCTCCCGAATTTCCATGGTATAGCGTGGCATTCAAAACAGGCAAATGTCCCACAGCATGATACCCATCACCATTCGCCCCATGGTTTATCGTGGCGTTGAAAACCTGCATATAGTTGCCCATGCTCCAGCCATCACCGTCACTGCCATGATACATCGTCGTATTCGACGGTGGTGCCTGCGACGCTTTGCTCCAACCATCACCTTGTCCACCGTAAAAGATTGGGTTGTTTTGCGACCGTGCGATCAAGGAGCAAAGTGTGAGCATTATGATCATTATATTTTTCATCATTGATATTTTAATTAAGCAAAAAAATTGAGTTGGCTTATTCTCCGGTTCTGCATCCGCGACCACCGTAGTTGACCGAATTTTTTGACAGATAGTTATACGAACCGTAATTTCTGTTTGAAATGCTACAGAAAGAAATATTTCCGCCATTCAAAATGCCATTGCCACGTATTGCCCAGCCTGCACCGGTATTAACATCGGGCCAATTGGCTACATTGTGTTCACCATTTAAAGTAAGATTACCATCACCGTGTAATCCGGTAAATGAACGCCCCGTGATTTCAGCTGCTGATACGGCCCACTCCCAGGCATTGCCTGACATTTCCATCGCGCCATAATAAGTTGCGCCACTGGCCGTGCGATTTGTAGCCGCAGTAGCAAGTGCTCCACATCTGATCAACGAACTACCCGATCCGCCTCCATAAGCACAATTGCCGTTTGCCCAGGTTTCGCTGGCAGCTCCCTGATTGGTTGGCGCCGAAACATCAACCAAGGTTGTGTTGCCCCAGGCATATTCGTTGGCAATCGGTATTTGATTGGCCCCACGACACATTTTTTCGTATTCAAGTTCTGTGAAAGGCCGCAAAGCTGACCAATCAAGAATCGACAACAGATCATTGCAACTGATATAGCCGATTGCTCTTTCCGGATTGTCTGGAATTAAATTCGGGTGGGTGCCGGTAAAATAGTAATTGCCATAAGTCGCTTTTGCCTGATATTTTTGGAAGTCGATACTGTTTAAAAAATCAGCATATTGTTGCTGGCTCACTTCATATTTCATACACCAAACTGCTTTGTAACCCTTAGGAAATGCAGCGGGCAAAGTACCAGTAAACCAATATGAACCATTACCACCTGTCCAAAGGTTTCCAGCGTTAGAACCGCATGCGATTGAATTTTCTGATGTGATCGGGAAATACGTATCCGTAGCGCCATCTCTGAAATGATATATTTCGTTGCCCCCACTGCCCAGGTTAAAAGCACCTTGCGGACAATAAACCATTTCGACAGCGAACAATCTGATCTCAACACTATCATTGTCTAAAACACCATCTACCCCATAGTTCCAACGTAAGCGGGCATTTGACCAGTTTACGGTTCCTTGTCCATTGGCGCTACGATACATCCACACGCCTTTTCCGTCCGATGCGGTTTGAATCGTACTACCCGCCGGTTGAGTGTGTCCACAAGCGGCAGCTGTACCCGGAGCAACATAGTTAATGGTAGCATGCTGCCAGTGACTGGCATTCACTTTTCTGAATTTTGCAAAAATCCAACAACCGTCATAGTTGTTTTCATTTGTACTGGTACGCCACGAATTTTCCCAGGTAATATTGAAATTCATCAGGGTAAAATCTGATGCCGCATTTTGCCCGGTTAAAAAAATGTTTGATGTACTTACATTGTTGGCTAGTGCTGCCAATGAGAGGCAAACCAACAGAAACGACAGAGAGAGAATCTTTTTCATAAATCTTTTTCTTTTTTTTTGAAACAAAAGTAAACAATTTTTTGAAACAAAAGTAAACAAGGAGGAAATGGGAGAAATACCCTCAAATGGGTATTTTTAGGGAAAGGTGAATAAAAGTCAAGTATGGATTTTTTTTTTGAATCAAATATTGATTTTCTCAACAATACGGCCATACAGAAACCTTTGAAACAATTGATTTTTTATTACATTTACTTTTCCTCAACGTAAAAATGCTCGTATGAAATATTATCCTGTCATTCTCTTCTTGATGCTTGCTTTTGCGGCATGCAATATAACTGACAACAAACAACCCACATCCGGTGCAGATGCGCATTCATTTTCAAATATTGACAAAGTTGTTACGACACATCTCAATTGGGAAGCGCGTGTTGATTTCGACAATAAAAGAGTCAACGGTATCGCAACGTGGCGCTTTAATAATCCGGTTCATGCGAAGGAAATTATTTTCGACACCTATCATTTAGCTATTGAAAAAGTAACTGTAAATGGAAAAGTTGCAAAGTACACAAGCAGTGCTTTTGTGAAGGATTTTGGCAGCGCACTCACTATTCCATTAACCGATGGAGATACCACAGTGTCAATCACTTATCAAACAGGGGCTGATGCTACCGCGTTGCAATGGCTTGCTCCTTCGCAAACAGCCGGGAAAGCGTTGCCGTATTTGTTTACACAATGCGAGAGTATTCATGCCCGTTCGCTATTGCCTTGCCAGGACGCTCCGGCTAACCGTATTACATACAACGCAAGTGTGCAAGTGCCTAAAGGCATGATGGCAGTAATGAGTGCTAAAAATCCTACTAAAAAAAATGAGAGTGGATTGTACAATTTCGAAATGGAAATTCCGGTACCCACTTATTTGATCGCGCTTGCTGTTGGCGATATCGCGTACAAAGCGATTGACGAACGAAGTGGAGTATACACAGAACCGTCGATGCTTGAAAAATCTGCTGCCGAATTATCCGATATTCCTCTCATGATGCAGGCTGCGGAGGCCTTGGGGGGAAAATACCGCTGGGGAAAATATGATGTACTTATTGCGCCTCCCTCTTTCCCCATTGGTGGTATGGAAAATCCGCGATTGACCTTCGCGACACCCACAATCATTGTCGGCGATAAAAGCCTTGTTTCGCTGATCGCCCATGAAATGGCTCACAGTTGGAGTGGAAATTTAGTGACCAATGCGCGATGGAATGATCTTTGGCTAAATGAAGGATTTACCACATACTTTGAAAGAAGGATCATGGAAAAAATTACAGACAAAACCTATACCGATATGCTTTGGGAATTGGGATATCAGGATATGATGAGCGACCTTGACAATCTTGGAAAAGATCACCCCGATACTCGATTGCAAGTTGATCTCAACGGAAGAGAACCGGGCGATGCATTTTCGAATATTCCCTACGAAAAAGGTGCTGTATTTCTGCGAATGCTGGAAGAAAATATCGGTCGACAGAAATTTGATTCCTTCACGAATGCCTATTTTACCGCCAACGCATTTGTACCCATGACTACCGAAAAATGTCTGGCGTTCATGGACAAAAATCTGTTTAATGGTGATACCGCTTTTCGAAATAAGTTAGGGGTACGGCAATGGATTTATGAACCTGGTCTTCCAGTCAATTGCCCTCATGTTTTTCCTGAACGCTTCACAAATGTTGACAAACAAAGAACGCAGTTCGAGCAAAACACGACCGCTGCGCAGTTG
>CAZFKA010000148.1:0-7787 GCA_964519155.1 uncultured Bifidobacterium sp.
GCACCAAACGGCTGACAGTTTGCACAAACGTTCGCTGGTGATCATATTCAGCGATATGCTGGATAAAGTTTCTGACAGTGACGAAATTTTCGATGCTTTGCAACATTTACGTTATAACAAACATGAAGTGATATTGTTTCATGTGCAGGATAGTCGTTACGAAGTCAATTTTGCATTTGAAAACCGCCCTTACGAATTTATTGATCTCGAAACCGGTGATAAAATATTAATGAACAGTACGCAATTGAAGGATGCGTATGTAAACAAAATGGCTGAATTCAGGCAAGAATTATCACTCAAATGTAATCAGTATGGTATTGATATTATTGACGCTGATGTGCAGCAGGGTTATGAAAAAATACTGCACGCTTATCTGATCAAGCGAAATAAAATGGTATAACACCTATGGACTTGTTGTCTATTTGATCAAACAGGTTCCATTAAAATTATTTTGAAAATATTTTTCTTCGAGAAAGTCGCATTCAGACTGAGCCTGCTCGGCCAATCGTCCTTTTACAGTCGACTCCTCTACAATGTCAGCTTTGGGAATACTGTCGAATGGATCAGTATGATGCACATAAGTGCATCGACACGTATAATCTTTACTCTTAAAACAAGAGACCAAAGAAAGTGAAATAAGAGCAATGACCAGGGTGTTGCGTACTTTGTGCATGTGAGGAGGGATTGTTTTGGTTGTGAAAGTATACTAGTATGGATGCTAGCCTAAACAAAAATAATATTTTTCCCACATAAAAGTATACGCGACTTAATTTTTTCATAGAAATCATAAAAAACAACTAAATTTGCCTTTACTTAAATTTATTAATGTATCCAAGAAACAACAATCGTCGTCCTTTTAAGAAACAAAGAGAACACCGCATCAACGAAGAAATCGATACCGCACAGGTAAGACTGGTAGGCGAAAATTTAGAAGCCGGTGTGTATTCAACAGCCAAAGCGCTGGAATTATGTAAAGAACTTGAAGTAGACCTTGTTGAAATTTCGCCGAACGCTGAGCCTCCGGTGTGCCGTGCAGTGGATTACAACAAATTCCTTTACGAAAAAAAGAAAAAAGAAAAGGAACTTAAAGCCAAATCATCGAAAAGTGAAGTTAAGGAAATTCGTTTTACACCAAATACCGATGATCATGATTTCGACTTTAAAGCCAAACACGCCGAAAAGTTCTTACAAGATGGCAATAAAGTAAAAGCTTATGTGCAGTTTAAAGGCAGAGCGATTATCTTCAAAGACCGTGGTGAGCTTATTTTGCTGAAATTTGCAGAACGCTTATCTGAATTCGGCACCTTAGAAGGCATGCCTAAAATTGAGGGAAAACGCATGCACGCTATATTTTCATCTAAAACCAAGAAAAAAGTATAAAAAAAGAATTTGTATTAAAAATACAATTATCTTTACGTCCTTATACTTTTTTAAAATGAATATTTACGTAGCTAACATCCCATTTAAAATGACGGATGACCAATTAAGAGACCTTTTCGCTGTACATGGGGAAGTTATCTCATCAAAAATTATCATGGACAAATTCACCAAACGCAGTCGCGGTTTTGGCTTTGTAGAAATGCCTGACGAAGCAGCACAAACCGCTATCGCAGATCTGAACGGCAAAGACGTAATGGGATTAGAATTGCGAGTGAACGAAGCCCGTCCACGCGAAGAGTCAAACAGTGGCGGTGGCTATGGCGGAAACCGAAACCGTAATTCAGGCGGTTACAAACGCGATTTCTAATAACTGCTCCGATAAACTTTATCAAAAACACAGCTCAAAACGGGCTGTGTTTTTTTGTGTAAGATAGGTTAATCATCCCGTGTCATTAAACCTTTTCAAAGCGTGCATGTCATAGTTACCTAAAAAATATTAACATGAACACAAAACATTTTTTCAGCGCAATAGTTCTCGGTGGCGTGCTTCTTTTTGCCAGTTTGCAGGCTGATGCCCAACGCCATCAAAATCGCCATGCCCGTCATGGATATTACCAACCTCGATATCGACAAATTGTAAGACCCAGAGTTGTTGTGGCACCCGTTCCCGTACCCGTTTGCTTGCCTGCCACCCGTCAGGGACGTTATGCCCGCCGGCATATACCTTGCAACCCACCCGTTTGCTACGCCCCACCCCGCCGTTATCATTACAACCGTTGGCATAGGTAATTAAAAAGAGTATCATTACCATAAAACCCTGTTTGATTAAGGAAAATTCCCCTCAAACGGGGTTTTTTCATGCGATTTATCCAAAAATGGCATCGAAAAATTGCGTATTTTAATTCCAAATAAATTGTATCTTCGCCCGTTCAAAAATTAACATACCAAAAACTAAGACATGCAGTTAAAAGGATTGATAAAGTTATTTACGCTCGCGTTGATACTCATTTCATTATTTCAATTATCGTTTACAGTTGTTGTAAATTCCTATGAAAATAAACAAAAAGCCAAGGTAATTAAACTCGTAAAAGAGGAAAATCCAACGCTCAAAGAAGGCGATGAAGCGTTCAAATCTGCTTTATCCGAAAAACTGCGTTTTCATCTCGACAGCCTGTCAAGCCAGAATATCTATAATTTAGGCCTCAAAAAATACACTTATCAGCAAGCAAAAGAAAATGAATTGAACCTTGGACTCGATCTGCAGGGCGGGATGAATGTAGTGCTCGAAGTAAGTTTGGACGATATGGTGCGCAACATGAGCAATAATCCGAAAGATCCGGGGTTAAATGCGGCATTGGTAGAAGCAAATGCGATGAAAGCCAACAGTCAAGCCGATTTTATAAGCCTTTTTGCCACAGCCTATGCCAGACAAAACCCGAATGCAAAATTATCTACACTCTTTGTAAAAGTGGGCGACAAAGATCTGAATTTTAATTCTTCGAATGAAGATATCCTGAAGAAAATGAAATCGGAATCGAAAGATGCGATTAACCGTACTTACCGCGTATTATTGACCCGTATCGATAAATTTGGTGTGGCTCAACCCAATGTTACACTCGATGCCGAAAGAGGCATAATCAGTGTTGAACTGGCCGGTGTCAATAACCCGGAAAGGATCCGTAATATTTTGCAGTCAACGGCAAAACTGGAGTTCTGGGAAACCTATTCACAACATGAAATTGCGCAAAGTATCATTAAAGCAGATGAAGAACTGAAAAACTTGCTCGCGGGTATTAAAGATACTACGCAAACCAATCCTGCTGCTATCGATACGGCGAAAGCAACTGTTGCCAATAATAAAGCCGATACGGCCTCACTCAGTTCCTTATTGGGCAAAACTAACGATACCACAAAGAATGATACCAGTACGGCTGGTATGACTGAAGAACAAAAAATGGCTAAAGCGCGAAAGGAAAATCCATTGCGAAGCTTTCTCTTAGGAGGTTTTGAGGTTCGTCAAAACCCCAAAACAGGCGAAGTTATTCATACCCCTCAGGTTTCTTATGTTTATATGCGCGACACTGCTCAGTTAAACCGCTTTCTGGCTATGGATGTGGTGAAAAACCAATTTCCAAAGGACCTTAAATTTCTTTACGGTATGGCCGATCGTGAATTGCGGGAAAAAGAAAAAGTATGCATTTTATATGCGATTAAAAAACGCCCCGGTGTAGAAGAACCTAAATTAGGGGGCGACCATATCACCGATACCCGTCAGGATTATGACCGTATTACGGGATTGCCAGATGTACAGATGAGTATGGATAATATCGGTGCAAGAGCATGGGAAAAATTGACCGGCGATAATATTGGAAAATCAATCGCGATTGTGCTTGATAATATTGTCTACTCAGCACCAGCCCCCAGCGAAAGAATTGCGGGAGGCAATTCCAACATCACCGGTAGTTTTACAGTTGAAGAAGCAAAAGATTTGGCGAATATCTTAAAAACAGGTAAACTGCCTGCCCCTGCTAAAATCGTTCAGGAACAAGTGGTTGGTCCGACGCTGGGTCAAGAAGCTGTCAATGGTGGATTAATGTCGTTCATTATTTCATTTCTGGTGATCTTCATCCTGATGTTAGTATATTACAATACAGCGGGGTGGGTTGCCAATATTGCCTTGATCCTCAATTTGTTGTTTACCGTGGGTGTTCTTGCTGCCTTGCATGCAACACTTACTGCAGCCGGTATTGCCGGTTTGGTACTCACTATCGGGATGGCGGTAGATACCAATGTAATTATTTTTGAGCGGATCAAAGAGGAACTGAAATTAGGCAAATCGCACGAAAGTGCCGTCAATGATGGCTACCGACGTTCATTGAATCCGGTGTTAGACGGACACATTACTGTTTTAATGACTGCAATTATTTTGTTCATTTTTGGTTTAGGTCCTGTTTTAGGCTTTGCAACCACACAAATTATTGGTATACTGCTGTCACTATTTTGTGGTATCCTGGTTTCACGCTTGATCACAGATATGCGTATGCGAAAAGGAAAGCATTTCAACTACTTTACCAAGTTCTCTGAAAAAATGTTCCAAAGTTTCCATTTCCATTTTATTGAATGGAGAAAGAAAGCATATGTTATTTCGGTGATTGTTTTAATTCTCGGTACTGCATCGCTGTTTTATGGATTTGATTATGGCGTAGAATTTGCCGGCGGTCGCAGCTATACTGTTCGTATGGAAAAATCAGCCAAAACATCTGAGATCCGCGAATTGCTGAAAGGTGCATTTGAAGAATATCCAATCGTCAAAACAATCGGAACCGCCAATCAGGTAAACATTACCACTGCGTACAAAATCAAAGATCCTTCAAAAGATGTTGAAAACGAAGTGCGCACAAAATTGTATGAAGGATTAAAAAGCGGTGGTTTCATCAGTGGAAATGTAACCGCCAGTGAATTTATCAGTACCACAAAATACATCATGAGTTCTCAAACCGTATTGCCAACCATTTCTGACGATCTGAAAAAAGGAGCTATTTATGCGGCAATCTGGTCATTGTTGATCATATCGGTTTACATTTTTATACGTTTCCGAAAATGGCAGTATTCAGTGGGTACCTTGGTTGCTTTGTTACACGATATTCTCGTTACACTGGCTGTATTCTCTTTCCTTCGTCGTGTTGTACCGTTTGCACTCGAAATTGATCAACACTTTATTGCTGCGGTACTGACTGTGATCGGGTTTTCGATGAATGATACCGTTATCGTATTTGACCGTATCAGGGAATACTTCCGTAAACGTCCGGGCACATCAAAAACAGAAGTTATCAATTCGGCCATTAACGACACCTTGAGCCGTACCATAATGACTTCACTTACGGTATTCATTACCTTGCTTATTTTGTTTTTGTTTGGTGGAGAAGTAACGAAAGGTTTTGCATTTGCCATGATGATTGGGGTATTCACAGGTACTTACTCTTCCATTTTTGTCGCTGCACCTATTTTGGTTGATCTCGACAAAACAGACAAACTTTCGCAGGAAGTTGACAAAGATCTTCATATTGAGCAATTGAAGAAAATGGCATAAAGCCCGACATTAAATTCCAGAAGCCACCGACAAAAACGGTGGCTTTTTTATTTAGTCCTTAAAATGTAGACTCCTCCCACCCTGCAAGTAAAATTTACATGGATTGCGCGAGTTAGTTTTCTTCCGTATTGATCCAGAATTATTTTCGCGATTTGCCTTCATTTTTTTTTGATTACGAATTGTCTTACATTCGCAAAAATTTAAAAAAAAAGACAATGAAAGAAGTGTATATCGTGTCTGCAGTACGAACGCCTATGGGCAGTTTTGGCGGTGCCCTTAAAGATTTTTCTGCAACACAATTAGGTGCAATTGCTATCAAAGAAGCAGTAAAAAGAGCGGGTATTCAGGCGGAAGATGTGCAGGATGTATTGATGGGTTGTGTTATGCAGGCCGGGCTCGGACAAGCACCAGCGCGACAGGCTGCTAAGTTTGCCGGTTTACCCGACACCGTAAATTGTACAACGATCAATAAAGTGTGTGCAAGTGGTATGAAAGCAGTAATGAGCGGCGTGCAAAGCATTTTGTTGGGCGATGCCGATATTATAGTAGCCGGCGGTATGGAAAGTATGAGCAAAGTGCCTTTCTACTCGCACCAAATGCGCTTTGGCAATAAATATGGTAATGTAATCCTTGAGGATGGCATTGTAAAAGACGGTTTGCTTGACGTATACCATAATTATCCGATGGGAAATGCAGCGGAACTGTGTGCCAAGGAATGTAATATTAGTCGTGAAGCACAAGATACACATGCCATAGAAAGCTATAAAAGAAGTCAGGCCGCATGGGAGGCAGGGAAATTTGACAACGAAATTGTCGCTGTGGAGATACCCCAACGAAATGCTGACCCCAAAATAATGAATAAAGACGAAGAACCTTGGAATGTGAAGTTTGATAAAATTCCGACGTTGAAACCGGTATTTATCAAAGATGGAACGGTAACGGCCGCCAATGCCAGCACTATGAACGACGGAGCTTCTGCTTTGGTACTCATGAGTGGTGAAAAAATGAATGCACTCGGTTTAAAGCCGCTCGCAAAAGTGTTGTCTTATGCCGATGCGGAACAGGCCCCGGAATGGTTCACCACTTCACCCAGTGTTGCAATGCCTTTGGCCGCGAAAAAAGCCGGTCTCGATATCAAGGATCTGGATTTTATCGAATTAAATGAAGCATTTTCAGTAGTGAGCCTCGTTAATATGCAAAAAATGGATCTCGATGCGGCCAAGGTAAACGTAAATGGTGGTGCGGTTTCACTCGGACATCCTCTGGGTAGCAGTGGTTCGCGTATTCTCGTGACCTTGATCAATGTACTGCAACAAAATAATGGACGGTATGGTGCTGTGGGCATTTGCAATGGAGGTGGCGGTGCTTCATCCATGATTATCGAAAAGATGTAAGGTATCGCTGATCATTTTTTAATGAATGTGAAATGGCTATTTTGCGTAATTGCCGCAAAGTAACTTGGTCTGTACAACGTCGTATATGCAACGAATTCGATTTACTCCATCTTGAATTACAAATAGCACCGGAGTCCCCCACGTTTTTTACCTGCTAAAATCTTGAATTGATTGGATTTCTTTCGTGGGCAACACGTTCGAAGTTGTTTATTCGTTATTTTTGTATAAGAAACCTCCCTATGTCATTTAGCCTTAAAAAGTTGTTTTTCTTTTTCCTGCTGACGCTGAGTCTGAACGCCGGTGCTTCGCATATTTTTGGCGGAGAACTGACTTACAAGCATGTTTCAGGTTATACCTATGAGGTCACTTTGACTTTATATGGCGACTGTAGTGGCAGCTCTTTTCCTAATCTTCCGGCATCGGTACCAGTCATTGCCGTGTATAATGGCTTGAACGCATTTACTTCCTTTACCTTATCACCTTACGGTATTGTGGGTGAGGAAGTTACCCCGGTATGCCCTGATGATATTAATAATACTTATTGTAAAGGAGGCACCTTACCGGGTGTTGCACGTTTTATATTTAAAGGCAATATCACCCTTAACACCGCTTCAGCCGACTGGCAGTTTATTTTTAGCGGAGATCTCGGTGCAGCCAATCAGGCCGGACGAAGTGCCGCCATAACCAATATCACGCAAATGGGCGGATTTACGATTATGCAGTTGGTTGCCACCCTCAATAACCTGAACGGGCCAAACAATTCTTCAACTTATACTACTATCCCAACACCTTTCTTTTGCATCAATAATGCACAACAATATAATCAAGGGGCAATCGACGCCGATGGAGATGCATTACAATTCGATCTGGTTTCGGGGCAAAACGGTAATGGCGGCGTGGTAACCTATACTGCTCCCTATACT
>CAZFKA010000149.1:0-5242 GCA_964519155.1 uncultured Bifidobacterium sp.
GGGTTGGGTTTGCATCACATAATCATTGTCTTCATCGAGTTTGAGATAACGTTGTATCAAATCACCTTCTTTCATGCGCAGGTGTTTGGCGATACGTTTGATGTCGGGTATCTTAAATCGTGGGGAATGATTTTTGCAGCAGTTGGCGCATTGCAGACAATCTATTTTCGAAAACGCTTCCGCATGCAAGTCGGGTAATTGTCTGATGATTTTTCGCTGCTCGCAGCGTTTCAGAAACTGTGCATATTTTTTTTTATTTGCGGCTGCCGTCTTTTGCCAGTCGAGCATTACTTCAGGTTTTTGAGCATATCGGCTGTCATACTGTCCAGATCATATTCCGGGTGCCAGTTCCAATCGGCTCTGGCCTCAGCATCGTTGATACTGCCCGGCCAACTGTCAGCGATCTGTTGCCGGAAATCGGGTTGATAAGTGATCGTAAATTCAGGGATATGTTTTTGGATACTTTCGCTGATCTCTTTTGGCGAAAAACTCATCGCACTGAGGTTATAGGCCGTACGGGTTTTTATTTTTTCGGCAGGTGCCTGCATCAGTTCAATCGTCGCGCGAATAGCGTCGGGCATATACATCATGGGCAGATAAGTGCCTTCGCTGAGAAAACACTCGTAGCTTCCCTGACGCAAAGCTTTGTGATAAATATCTATGGCATAATCGGTAGTTCCTCCCCCGGGAGCTGATTTGTAACTGATGAGACCCGGATAACGCAAACTGCGTACATCGATGCCGTAGTTTCTATGATAATAGGCACACCATTGGTCCCCGGCATATTTGCTGATTCCATATACGGTAGTGGGTTCAATAATGGTATGTTGCGGGGTGTTTTGTTTGGGCGAATTGGGTCCGAATACAGCAATGGAACTGGGCCAGTAAATTTTGTCGAGTTTCAAATCGCGTGCGATATTCAGTATATTTATCAGGCTTTGCATATTGATATCCCAGGCCATAGCGGGATTTTTTTCACCTGTTGCGGAAAGAATTGCGGCGAGTAAATACACTTGCGTGATCTTGTGTTCGGTTATGATGGCCATCAAACCTTCTTTATTCATCACATCGCAAGACACATAAGGACCTGTGCCTTTGAGGAGAGGATGTTCGTCGCGTAAATCGCTGGCGATCACCTGGTCGTTTCCAAAAATGCTTCTGAGTGCTGCCGTGAGTTCTACTCCGATTTGTCCGCAGGCACCAATCACTAAAACTTTGTCTTTCGTCATAGCTGTATCGCCGATTGTTTGTTTTTTAGAATGCGCAAAAATAGAGAATGTTTTTGGATATAGGGAAGGAAATACGAAACGATGATTGCCTGCGAAATACTCATTGGCTATTGCAAACTAAAAGGTCTGCACGAGGCAGACCTTCAGCTTTGAGTTAAACATCTCAAACATTAAAAAACTACAATCTTTAACCGGCTTTGTTTGCCTTGCGCATTTCTTCTATTTCTTTATCCTGAGTTTTTCGTTCCTGTTCCAATCTCTCTCTTTCTTCTTTCAATTCCTGTTCCTTTTCCCGGATGCGATCAGCATGTTCGCGTTCCATTTCCTTTTTACGTTCCAGTGCCTCTTGCAGATCACTTTCCTTTTCATCGGCTTCATGACGGGTTTCATTTTCGTAGGTAAATACCCGGTCTTCATCAACATTGCGACCATGATGTTCGATATATACACCATTGCCTGATGAATGAAAACTCTTACTGATCTGTCTGAGGTATTTTTTATCCGTGATCACGGTTTTGCCTTTGGGTACATAAATAGTTACTTCAGCATTTTGCATATAATAAGGCTCGGCATTGTTGACGGTAACCTGAGCCGGTAAACGAAGTACATTGCTATCGAGTTCGTATTTGAACTGTACATCTTGAGCATGTTTGTGTGCCAGCCCTTTGTTTTCGCCACGGGAAATAATTTTAATTTCAGCATACATCGTTGAATCTTCGCTTTCTTCGTAATCGATATCCACTGCGCGAATATGGTTATACCCGGCGGTTTTTTCCACCAAAAAATTCATGTCATTGAGGTCGAAATACACTTCTTCATTATATAAGGCACTCGTGTCGGTCGATCGGATATACAGGGTATCAACGGCAGGGTCTATAGTCACTTTATGCGATACCACACCCGGCGAACTGTTTTGACGGGCCATGGCAACAGCCAGCAAGGTAATAGAAATCCAACCCAGTATATTGAGTCCGATGAAAACTGCCCTCAGCGATTTATTGGCTTTGTATCCTAGGACACTTCGGATAAACCAGATGACAAGTCCAATGGCAGGCAAGGCTACAAAGAGTAGGAGTGACAGCAAGGCCAGAATTTTGTTTGAACTGCTGAACAACACAATTTCAGCAATATTATACGAATACAGGAATGCAACCACAATACCGATAGCGGTTGGCACCATCACGATAATGACCAACGCGATGATGATATAGGCTATCACTTTAAAAAATTTGTTGAGTCCGTTGCGGTTGTTGTTACTGATGTCTTGCATACTGGTTGAATTTTGAATGGTATTGATATTGATGGGTTCTCCTTTCATCAGCATATAATCGGTTGTTACTTTGGCAACAGGAATGATAAACCAAAGGAGAAAGTAACTCATTACAGAAAGGGAGTAAAACGAATGACTGATCATTTCGATATTGACAAAACTGAAATTCGAATGACTCGATAGGAAACCCAGTAGGATGGGGGCCAGAAAGATCAGGCGAACGATCCAGGTATCAATATTAAAAAACTGCGCAATACCGCTGCAAACGCCCCCCAGTATTTTGTCTTTGGGATTGCGAAAGAGTTTTTTGGAAACATTTGGTTTTAAAACAGCCGGACGCAAGATGATCCAAAAAATGATATACGCCAATAAGCCGACATTGAACGACAGCAGCGTGACGATATTGAATAGGGTAAAGAGGACAAAAATCAACCGCACGATGATCGGATCAATGGCAAAGTAATTGGCGATGCCACTGCATACCCCTGCAACGATCTTGTCTTTTTTGTCGCGAAACAATTTCTTTTTGATATCGCTGAAGGGATTCTCTTTTGCTTCGCTTGTGCGCTCGCCTTCAGGATTGAAGTCGGCCGGACGACCGATGGTTTCTATCAGGTCTTCGATATCGTTGCGATAGAGGGTATTGGTCAAACTTCTTTGTTCAAGAATTTCAGCCATACGGTATTGGAGGTCGGCAAAAATTTCTTCTCCGGCTTCTTCTTTGCTGAAGTAATTTTTGAGTTCACTTTCATATTCCTGAAAAAGTTGATAGGCCGATTCTTCAATCGAAAAATTACGTCCCTGATATTGTATTTGAATAATTTTTTCCATTTTACTGTTTTTTATGTTTGAGGTTAGTCACTGGGGGCGGCAGTATTTGCCTGATGTTAAAAATGTTCTTTTTGTTGGGTGATTTTTTTTACGGCTCCGGATATTTCGAGCCAGGTCGTTTGGAGCGATTGATAAAATTCTTTTCCGGTTTCGCTCATGGTAAAATATTTCCGGGGTGGCCCCGTGGTACTTTCTACCCATCGGTATTCGAGATAACCGGCATTTTTTAATCGGGTCAGCAGGGGATAAATGGTACCCTCCAGTACTTGCATCCCGGCGTCTTTGAGTTCGGTGACAATATCGCTGGGGTAAGCCTCGCCACGTTGTATGATACTTAGGATGCAAAATTCAAGCAATCCTTTTTTCATCTGGCTTTGGATATTATCGGTATTGATTGTTGCCATAAAAATGATTTCTGTGTGCAAATCTATTATTATGTTTAGTACTTTGTAATACATAGTACCTATTTTAACATAATATTTGCTAATGCTCAGTAACTTGCGTTTATTGCAGGTAATAGGCTTCCATTAAAAATGAATACATGAAAAAACCACCGGAATACGCAAAGACAAAGGGCTACAGAGGTAAATCAATGGGACGGGAATAGCGAAAGATTCGCTTTTTGTTCTGTAGAAATCTATAAAACGATATAAGGAAAGCACTTCATAAAAATCAGGGCGAAAAGAAATGCCATGGGTGCCGCCAGCAATAAAGAGTCGAATCGATCGAGGGCACCGCCATGTCCGGGCATCAATGTTCCGGAATCTTTTACATCGGCCATTCGTTTCAATTTCGATTCTGCCAGATCGCCGATGGAGCCAACAATTGCTGCGATCACCCCAAAACCAATCCATTGCCACAAAGGAAACCAATCGGTGAAATAACCCCATACCGCCACAAACGCCAGGGTAAACAACAGTCCACCCAAACTCCCTTCAACCGTTTTGTTGGGAGAAATGGCCGGAATGAGTTTCGTTTTGCCAAAAAACGATCCGCATAAATACGCCAGGGTGTCGTTCATCCATATTGACAACAACAAGATCAATGGCAACAATAGCGACTGATAACGCAATTGAACAAACAGACCCAGAGACAAAGAAATATAACCGATACCGGTCAGCAAATACCAGGCAAAGCGATTGCGTTTAAATACAACAAACGTGATCGATGCACCAATAAGTAAACCATTGAAATAATACACAAAACGATTGAGCATTACAGATGATGCGTTTGCGCAAGGGATCAGTTGCAAGCTGCAGATCAATAAAAAAGCGGAAACGCCCATGAGATAAAAATTCATTTTTACATTCCGGGCAAATTGCACCGCCAGTATCCGCTCAACGATATGGGCATATTCGCGCAAGCATAAAATATTCACCACAAAAAACAAAGCCATAAAAGCCCATTCGTTTGATAAAAATGCCAACATCATGAGTGCAGAAAACACAGCAGCACTGCCGAGTCGGGTAAAAAAAGTTTTTACGTTTAAAGCCACTTCAGAAATTTAGTTTTGGTCAAATTGATTATGGATCACGATTTGCGCTGCGCTATGTAAATTTTCAGGTACATGCACTTCTACATAACCGAAAGCCAGATAGGAACTGTCTTGCCGATTAACGATCACACAGGGAATATCGGCGCTCAACAAGTTGCCTTGTACTGCATCGGCTTCAAACCTGCTACTTGATTTAAATACACAAACCCACTTCTTTTTTTCAGTCATTCTGTTTTGTTTACGCTGTTGCTTCTTGTAATTGTTTTGTTTACCGGTCGGCCCTTTCTTCTTCGTCATTTTTTTCGACCGCCACCGGTACAAATTCCACTTTTTGGCGGTAAAGGAAAAATAGCAGACAAGCGGTCAGCGCCAAACTGAGCAGCCCGATCGTCCAGGGCAATGACATTTGCTGTACCT
>CAZFKA010000149.1:5252-7723 GCA_964519155.1 uncultured Bifidobacterium sp.
TCTCCGCCAGGAAAGCCACCACCACGATAAATAAATTGTTGAGAAAATGGATCAGGATGGCATACCATAAATTGGCCGTAAAATAATACACGAGGCAAAGCACAAACCCCATAAACACACGTGGAATAAAACCGCTGAGTTGGCCATGAAAGGCACTGAAGGCAATGGCAATCAGGAGCAGGATGGCATACGGATATTGCCGGAACCAGTTGAGTAATAATTGTTGCAATGCGCCTCTGAAAAAAAACTCTTCAGCCAGCGCAGGTATCAGACACATCGTTAAGATATTGATCAACAGATCGCTTACGCCATTTCCTTTGAGCATCGCGCGATAGAGTAACTCGGTTTGGTCCTTGGCCGGTGGGCGAAAGGCCGGTATCAATCGACTGAGTTCTTCGAGCCATGAAGTAAAAGGCATCGAAACAATAAACAAAGCCAGCATGAGCAGTAGAAAAGTGGGTTTGACTCGATAGTGAATGCCCAGATAAACGCCGGGGCGGGGGTAGGCAAAATAGGCAAACAGCACGGCGGGCAACAGTAAGCTTAAGAGCTGGCTAAGGGTATTGATCAGTTTAAATTGCAAGGCCAGCGAAGCCGGAATTTGCTCCATGTCGAGGAGGGCAAGGATGCTTATCCCACTGATTTTTTCAAATACCACAGAGGCAGCCATTTGACCCAGTATCATCATCATAGATGAAATGCCGCAAAAAATCACAAACTGAATACCGGGTGTATAATAAGTGAGGTAACGATTGAACATCGGCGGTAAAAATAGCACTATTGGTGTTGACCTGCAAAAAAATGTACATTCGCAAAATGAACACGATCAGGTTAAAATTTGAACAACTTAGCGAACAAACAGCGGAAATACTGACCGCACTATTGAGTCAGGCGAATGCCAGCGGTTTTGAATCTGAAGGCCTTTCTTTTTATGCTTATTTTCCGGAAAGCGATTTTGACGCCGAATCGATTGCCTCGTTGTTGACCCCTTATACGGTGACTTATGCGACCGAGACGATACCGCCGCAAAACTGGAATGCCCGATGGGAAGAGAATTTTGAACCGGTGATCGTCAATGATACGGTCGGGGTGCGTGCTCACTTTCATCCACCTTTTGCTCATCTTCCGTATGAAATTGAAATAACCCCCAAAATGAGTTTTGGTACGGGCCATCATGCAACGACTCAATTGATGTTGCAATGCCTTTGCGATATGGATCTCAGCGGTAAAACGGTATTCGACTTTGGTTGCGGAACCGGCGTACTGGCTATTTTCGCTGCCCTGAAAGGTGCCGCTTCCGTTTTGGGTACCGACAACGACGAATGGTCGGTACTAAACGCGCTTGAAAATTGTGAACGCAATCATTGCCTGAATATAGCCATTTCGGCGAAAGATATCGGGGAGATCAATGATACTTTCGATGTGGTGCTTGCCAATATCAACCTTAACATTCTACTGCAATATGCTGTAAAATTGTTTAGCATCACTAAACCCCGGGGGAGACTTTTCCTCAGTGGGGTCATGGTATCTGATCGCGAAAAAATAGTTTCCGCGTTTGCAGCAGCGGGATTTATCACCGGACAGGTTCGTCAGCAAAAGGAATGGATCGCAGTCGAATGTTTGCGCGCGCAATAGCAAGTATACAGGGTGTAAATTTATGTTAAAATTTGCGTGAAAGCTTTAACAAAGCAGGGTTGCATAGTTTAGGGCCTTACATTATATTTGCCGTTCAACATTCGCGAAAAACGATTTGCAATATGTACGAATTTATTCTCACCCTTTTGGCTTATCTGTTGGGTTCAATACCCACAGCCGTTTGGGTCAGTAAATACTTCTTCGATATCGATATCAGAAGTTATGGAAGTGGCAATGCCGGCGCTACCAATACTTTTCGGGTTTTGGGTGCAAAAGCCGGTAGTTTTGTGTTCTTTGTTGATATGCTCAAGGGATTTTTAGCAGTTGATTTAGCTTATTTCATCGCAAAATATCAAATGGACGGTATTGCACTGACCAATTTTCAAGTGATTTTAGGCATAGCCGCGGTAGTGGGCCATATTTTTCCAATCTGGGCAAATTTTAAAGGGGGTAAAGGTATCGCCACGTTGTTTGGCATGATACTCGCCATTCAACCCCTGGTAGCCGTCTGCCTCATTGTTGTGTTTATGATGATGTTGTTTATGACCCGCTACGTTTCCTTAAGCTCCATTACAGCCAGCATTGCTTTTCCGGTAATGATCTTTTTTATCTTTCGCGAACCGGAAATCATGTATCGCTTTTTTGCCTTGGCCACTGCCATCTTGGTGGTGTTGACCCATCATAAAAATATCAACCGTCTGTTAAGCGGGAATGAAAGCAAGGTTCCGCTATTCAAAAAGAAGGATAAAGCATAAGTATTGGTGCATTATTCCATATTAGCTTATCTTAATTCAAGGATAGCGATCCAATTTCCTTTTTACAACTCAACCATCAAC
>CAZFKA010000150.1:0-7668 GCA_964519155.1 uncultured Bifidobacterium sp.
AAAGGTCTGACCCGATACGATAGTATCACTTTTCTAACAATATACCACTCAGACGCCGCAGACAGTGCCTTGCGCTTCGATCTGCATATTCCTTATGTAGCCTATACCGATAAAAAACTGTTTAACGGAAAGCTGCTGGTAAATGCAGTAAACGACCGGCTTAACTTTTTAGCTGGTGTCGACACCTTATATACCGGCACCAATAAATTGTATGCAAATGAAGTCAGTGGTTTTGCCCTTCACGACAGTATAAGCGCCGATGCAATTACCAAAGATGCTAAAGGTAGAACACTTTATCAGGCCGGGGTCGCTGCTGTCACAAGGGGTGAATCGTATTTTCTCCGATTGAAAAAAGATCTCATACTCGATTATAAATCCTGGACCGTTGATCCGACAAACGAAATTTTTTACAGCGCGCAGGGATTTTATGTCAACCATTTCAAACTGAACTACCAGCAGTCCGGTATCGATATACAAAGTGAGCAATCGCAACCCGGAAGCCCTGTAAACATTGATATTCAACGGTTTCAACTCAGTGATATTACAGCGCTTTTCAACCGGGATACCTTACTGGCCACTGGCGTAGTAAACGCCAAGGCGCGGGTAAGTGATTTTGAGCAAGCAATGCCGGCGTTTGAAGGAAACATCCATATCGATAGTATTCGCTATAAGCAATCTGCCGTGGGAAACTTATCAGCTACAGCCCGTAAAATTAACAACGACAAAATTTCCGCGCAAGCTTCCTTATCCGGAAATGGGAATGACGTAAAACTAAGCGGTGATTATTTTCCAGGGCAAACCGATCAACAATTTGAAGCGCAATTAGGTATCCACAATTTTAATATCGCAACACTGGAAGGATTTACCCAGGGCCAGCTTTCAGCAAGTAGCGGTAGCATCAATGGAGATCTTCGCTTAAATGGAAAATTTACGGAACCGCATTGGTCGGGCAAGCTAGTGATGAAGGATCCACGGTTTAGGCTGACAAAATTCGGTACAATGTACACCATCCAGAATCAACAAATCGGCTTTGAATATCCCAACATTCGATTCAACCAGTTTTCTGTTAGCGACACTGCCGGACATACCCTTGTGATCAATGGTACGGTAAAAGCTTTGGCAGCGGCCAATTTCGGTCTGGATCTGGGTATCAAATCAAATGATTTTATTTTGGTAAATGCACCAAAGGCCAGCAACGATTTCATATATGGCTTTGCTGCGGTTGATGCCCATGTACAGGTAAGCGGTACCATTGGCGCTCCTGATATTCAGGGTACACTTAGCCTGAGCAATGAAACGGATGCGACAATCATTTTGCCTGAAAAAAATATTGATAAAGAAGTTGCAAAATCGGTTGTTCGTTTCATCGACCGTGATACATTTCCTTTGCCCGAACGAGTTTTATTTGTACCTGAAAATCCTGAAGAAACAGCGATCAGCACATTTCTCAATTATAACCTGAATGTGCAGCTCTCTCCCAAATCAGCCCTTACCATTGTGATCGATCCCGGTACCGGTGATGAAATTAAGCTGCAAGGCGATGCAAAACTCAATGTCGGTGTCGACCCGGGTGGCAATATCATTCTGGCAGGTAACTATAATTTAGATCAGGGACATTATATTTTGCATTATCAATTTCTTGAAAGAAAATTCAATTTATTAAATGGCAGTACGGTGGCGTTTGGTGGTGGCCCCCTTGAAGCACAAATGGACATCAAAGCGGAATATATTGCAAATACGTCCGCCATTGATCTGGTAGGAAACGAACTGGGTGATGCCGATACAAAAACGGCCATGACCTTCAACCAAAAGATCCCATTCAGGGTATTGCTATTTATCAAAGGAACCTTGAAAGACCTCAAAATTTCGTTTGATATTCAACTTCCTGACGAAAATAAAGGACTGAGCAATACCATCGTTACCACGGTGGAAAACAAACTGAGTCAACTGCGCTCCGACCCCGCAGCCATCAATAAACAAGTCTTTTCATTGTTGGTACTCAATCGCTTCGTGGGCGAACAAAGTATGGACTTTTTCAAAGGGAACGGTGACGGGGTAAGTGATATTGCCCGACAAAGTGTGAGCAAGTTTTTATCGGCAGCTCTCGACCAAATTGCTGCCGACCTGATCAGGGGGGTAGATATCGATTTGAATGTTAACTCCTACAAAGATTACAGTTCCGGCGCCGAACAACAACGTACCGACGTCAATATCGGTGTGAGTAAACGTTTTATGGATGACCGGCTTACCATTAGTGTTGGAAAAAATCTCGGTGTTGAAGGTCAGGATCGCAGTGCGAAAGCCAGACAGCAAAGCACCGGAAGCTATATCCCCGATGCCACCATCAATTACAAACTCAGCAAAGACGGTCGTTATATGCTCAGAGCCTATTCGAAAAATAAATTTGAAGTTATTATGGACGGGTATGTTGTTGAAACCGGACTCTCGTTTGTGGTTTCGATGGACTATGAAAAATTCAACGAATTGTTTTACCGTAAACGAAAGAAGAAAAACGGATGAGGTATATTTTTCTTTTCCTGCTGTTCATTTCGCTGTATTCCTGTAGCGTAAAACGTCATTTACCTCCCGGCGAAAAACTATACCGTGGTGCAAAAATTCAAGTGAGCAAAGACCCGTCGGTGAAAGAATCAAAAGCCAGTTTGAAACGTAGTTTGAAACTGGCGGCCAAACCCAGACGAAATAAATTTATTCTGGGGCAACCCTATAAAGTATGGTGGTGGTATGCCATCGGCACGCCTAAGAGACCAAAGGGGTTTCGTTCTTTTCTCAGGGAAAAATTAGGTGAACCTCCGGTATTGTCCTCGCGAGTGAGTCCAAAGACCGGCGCTGAAAGTATGCAGGTCCTGCTCGAAAATAACGGTTACTTCCATTCCGTTACCGAAGGCGATACATTAACAAAAGGTATGTATGTAAAAGCCTATTACAAAGCACATGTGATGCCTCGGTATTCCATCAAAGAAATTACCTGGGTAAGCGATAGTTCTGCGCTTTTGCAATTATTGGAATCAGAACAAAAGAAAGAAAGTGTTTTGGCCATTAATGAACCTTACCGTTTCGACAATATTGTTGCCGAACGATCGCGTCTCGATACTCGTTTAAAAACCCTGGGATATTATTATTTTAATGCCGACTTTTTGATGGCCTATGCGGATAGTACCATTGGCGATCATGGCGTACATCTTTATCTCAATTTGAAAAGAGAAACACCCGAAAATGCGCGCCATCCGTATACGATCAATAAAATAACTTTATTTCCCACCTACAATATTCTACGCAAAGGCAGCGATACCCTCAATGAACAATTGATTCCGTTTGATGGCTTATTGATCAGAAAAAACAGAAAATTCAATCCTGCATTGTTCAAGCGAGTGGTAACCTATCGTCCCGGTTCGCTTTACAGTAGTGTGGAACAAAATAAAACGCTTAATCGCCTGATCAACCTTGGTACGTTTAAATTTGTCAAAAACCAGTTTACACCGCTAACTGATTCTGCCGGCAACCCTTACAGCCTGAATGTAAAATATTTTTTGTCACCTCACAAACGAAAATCTTTCCAGGCGCAAATCGATGGCTTTTCGAAAGAGAACCGTTACTTTGGCTCGCTCTTGAGTGTCAACTGGCGTAACCGCAATACGTTTAAAAATGCCGAGTTGCTGAATTTTAAAACTTATGGCGGACTGGAAGTATCTTTTGCAGATTCATTAAAAAAGAACAACAATTACCGCGCCGGTGCAGAATTGTCATTAACCTTTCCCCGTTTTGTAATGCCCTTTTTACGATTTAAGGAAAGTAGTTTTTATACCCCCCATACCCGAATATTGCTGGGTTACGAATGGTTCAGGAAACAAGGCTTTTATACCAAAAATATTTTCAGAACACAATATGAATTCAATTGGAAAGAAACCAGTAATAAGGAACATACCTTAGCGCCTGTTGCTATCAGCTATCTACGCGCTTCGGATGTCTCTGATGAATTTTATGCGGAGGCTGAAAAAAATCCGACCATACTCACCAATGTTTATTCAGAAGCGATACTCGGCTCATTTTACAGTTTTACATGGAATACCCTTAACCCGCTTAGTCGTGACCTTTGGTACCTGAATGCCAGTGTAGATGTCAGTGGTAATATAGCCGGGCTGATCACCGGTGCCAAAAATCCACGCGAAAAAACGATCTTCAATACACCCTTCGCACAATATGCTAAAGGTGACATCGAACTCAGGTATCTTAAAAAAATTACTTCACGTATGACTTGGGCGAATCGGATGCAAATAGGGGTGAGTATTCCATACCATAACTCCAATATTCTCCCTTTTTCGAAACAATATGTGGTGGGGGGATCTAATTCGATCAGGGGATTTTTGATCAAACAAATTGGTCCGGGTGCCTATCGGCCAACCGCTGAAGATCAACGCTATTTTCTCATCATTGGCGGCGACTACAAATTTTTAGTCAACACAGAATTGCGTATCCCTCTTTTTGGCGGATTCGGCAGTGCTGTATTTATTGATGCCGGAAATATGTGGACCAAAGACACTTTTTTATTCGGCCGGGCAGGTCAATTGAAAAAAAGCAGCTTCAACGAACTGGCGGTGGCGGCAGGTGTAGGTTTGCGCTACGATCTCGAAATTCTATTGGTGCGGCTCGACCTTGGTATACCCTTACGTAAACCCTTCTTCCCTGAGGGAGAACGATGGGTTTTGGATAAAATGAATTTTGGCAGTGGAAAATGGCGGGGTGAAAATCTGATACTCAATATCGCGATAGGCTACCCTTTTTAGCTTAACTTTTAAGATATACGAAAAAATGAAAAAGATTCTGATTGGCTTATTGGCGTTTGTTTTGATCGCTGCGGGTTTCGCTTACTGGTATTGGCTAAACCATAAAAAGAAAATCGTCAAGGACTTGATCCAGCAAACGGTAAGTGATAAAACTGATAGTTTGTATTACCTGCGCTACGATAGCTCCATGATCGATGAACTCAATGGTCATGTATTCTTTTCAAATGTCTATTTGCAGTCCGATTCTGAACAGGCCGCCATGTTAAAATCAAACGACAGTTTGCCCAATATCCTGATCAATATATTTGTCCGCAGTGTTGAAGCTTCAGGAATCGATATGCCTGCCTATGTCAACGATAAAGTAGTGCATGCCGAAAAAATAATGCTTACCGCGCCAAGAGTTCGGATCATCAATACCGGCAATCATTTACTTAAATATGAAGACACCCTTGCTGTATATAAAAAGCTTGTTGGTGAATTCAAGTCTATCCGTGCCGATGAGATCATTATCCGGGATGCTGTTTTCGAAAGTGTCAACCGACGCGAAGTCACACAAACCAAGGTAGGAAAAGCCAATATACAACTGACAAACTTCCGCGTAGACAGCACACGTGATTACAGCAATATTCTCAGTTATTTTATCGATAATATCGTGGCAGATGTCGACAGTATCTACATCAACGGTGGCGAAGGACGATCGAACGTTTATTTTACCGGGGTCGATTATAATACCCATGAACGAACCCTCAACATAGACCGTTTTGCATCTTTTGCTGCCGGTGAAACCCAGCCTTCCACCTATCTTCATTCACTTCATTGTGGCGACCTCGACGTTAAAGCGTTTATCTTATTGCATACTTTACGTGCCGGAAAAATTTCAAGTGATGGTGGACAGATCAGTATTTTCACTGTTCCGAAAAATCAAAAAACACGCAACCTGCAAAACAAACCTTTCGAATTTCCGGAAGCCTTTTTTGATGAAATCGAGATTGGTGCATTGCAACTGGGCAGTACCACTTTATGGATAAAAAATAAACTCGATCCTTCACGCCCTCCGGTAAAGGTGAATAATTTTAAATTTTCGGTCAACAACGAAATCAATGTTGCAAACGGCAATACGGTTCGTCAACTGATCGACAAAGCCGATTGGACTGTATCAGCAGACGGACTGAGCCTCGTATCTGACGATGGTCTGTATACATTTCTGGTAAGTGGAATCGCATTGGAACACAATACACGAAACGCCAGTATTAAAAAGTGCAGCGTAAAACCTAACCTGAGCGAAAGCGAATTCATGCGCAGGGCCGTCAAACAATGCGATTATTATCAGATCGATATGCATAACATTCGTCTGAATGGCCTCGATATCAAAAAACTGCTGAATGAATCTACCGTGGATATCGAAAAGGCTTTTCTGCAATTGAATTTGCGTGTGTTCAACGATCGAACCTTACCCGTTAATCATGATAGTAAAGTTGGCAAATATCCGCATCAGCTTTTGCTCAAATTGAAAATTCCGATACATATACGGCAGGCTGTAGTGGACAATACCTCTATTTCGTATCGTGAACGTTCGGCAGAAACGCGTGACGTGGGAAATGTTCTGTTCACCCAGGTAAAAGGTAGTATCGACAATATTACCAATATACCGGCGGCAATAAAGGCGAACCCTGTCCTTACCTTACGCGGCAGTGGGTTGTTTTTGAACAAAAGTGCCTGTCAAACAGAATGGAAACTCAGGCTGGATGGACAAAGAGGAGAATTCAGCATGAGTGGGCATGTAGGTGCGATGGATGCCACTGCGTTCAATGCGGTTTCAATACCGCTTGGCATGACATCAGTAAACGGTCGGGTCAATGATGTGCAGTATGTGATGACAGGCGATGACTACCAATCGAAAGGTAAACTGACTTTGCTATATAAGGATCTGAAAATTGAAACTTTTCAAATGGATGATTCAGGCGATTCTTTAAAAAGTAAAAAAGTTGAAAGTTTGTTCAGCAATGCCCTGATTAAAAACAATAACCCTGCCAACGGTGTTACGCGTTCTGCTGAATTTTCGCATCAACGCGAACTCAATAAGTCATTTTTCAATCATGTTTGGAAAAGTGTCTTTGACGGGATAGGTAAAACGGTAATGGGTAAAGGCGGTCTCGAAATTCAAAAAACCCTACAAAAATTAAAGAAGCCTCAAAAAGGAAAGTAGCAAGATATTGGTTATAAGAAGTATTTACATCAGATTTAGTTGATCAATTTTATTGCCTATACTTGATGCGGTCATTTCAGTTTCTAAATGAGCAAAATCCTCTTTGCCTACAGTCTTCACAAATTCTCCATTCCTCAACAGCAAAATTTCGTCGCAAGTATCGCGCAGTGTCGAAAAAATATGTGAAGAAATCAGCACCGTTTTGCCCAGACTTTTTAAGCGGTGAATGATGCCCGTAATGAGTATATTGCTTTGTATATCTACACCATTGAATGGCTCGTCAAGAATATATACATCGTTCTTTTGCATTAAAATTGCGAACAGAGCCAGTTTCTTTTTCATGCCGGTAGAATAAGTGGAGGCATATTGATCGAGGGGCAGTTCAAATATATTTTGACTGTCGATTTCCTTTACTGTTTTGTTCCGTGCCTGACAAAGTAATCGGATATACTCGCGACCGGTGATGCGTGCGAAGAAAAACGGTTCGGTGAGCAATAGGCCCAGGGAATCTTTGAGGGGCTGTTGGGTTGCAATGATCTCTCCGTCGAAGGTTTCGAGAGAAGCAATACAACGAAACAGTGTTGTTTTTCCCGCACCGTTTTCCCCTACTATGCCATAAACGCATCCCTTGTTGAACTTCGCATGGATATTATTCAATAC
>CAZFKA010000151.1:0-7610 GCA_964519155.1 uncultured Bifidobacterium sp.
TCCACATCCGGATTGGCGTATAGCTGGGCAAAGAATTGCTCAACGGTGCTCATTCCGCTGGCAAACATAAAAGTTTGGTCGCGGTAATACCCTGAGCGAAAATCACCTTCTCTGAATACTTTGGCCATTGCAATTTGCGCGAGCTCCTTACCGTCGCCAAATATTCCAAATTTTGCTTTGCCCGTCAATACTTCCTTTCGGCCCAGCAAACTGGCTTCACGGCTCAAACAGGCTGTGGCATAATCATTCAGCACTTCAGCTTTAAAATCCTGCAAGGAAATTTTTTCGGCTTGTTGTTCGTCTACGGTGTGGTCCATCGCGATAAAATTTTAGTCATTCACTTGCGACAAAAATACAAATCAAAAAGATGTATTCACAAAATATTTAGGATTTAAAATCCCTTGTTAATGCAATATGGGTTAACCACGGCTTAACCACGGAAAATAACAAATAAAAGAAAAAGAATATACTTTTGGTATAAACAATTAAAAATATAAATGAACATGAAAAAATCAATCTTTTTACTCGGTACATTGGCAATGTTTGCAACGGCAACTTATGCACAAAAAAAATCTGATGCCAAAAAAACAACCACTACGGCTACCAGCACCAAATCAACATCAACTACAGCAACACCCACTGCAACACCTACTTCTACCGGCTCTACGGTAAAAGGACAAACGCCTCCGGCAACCAGCACACAAACTGCCACACCTGCTCCTGCTACGCCGGCTCAAAATCCTGATGAACATATGAAATTTGCTGTTGAAGAACATAACTTCAATACTATCCCTGAAGGCCCTGCCGTTTCATTTGATTTCGATTTTGAAAACATTGGAAAAGAAGCGATCGTTTTAAGTTCTGTACAAGCCAGTTGTGGTTGCACTACACCAAACTGGTCGAAAGAAGCAATTTTACCCGGTAAAACATCAAAGATCACGGCTACTTATAATACACAAGGACGTCCGGGTGCATTTACTAAAACCATCACTGTTAATTCAAACGTAGGAATGAAAGTGTTGAAAATTACCGGTACTGTTGAAAAAGCGCCTGAAGGATCAGTTCCTCAGAACGACAACAGCATGATGAAACACTAATTGTCCCTTTAATTAAATTTCACAACAACGATTTTCAATGAAACGCTTTTCGATTTTTCTTTGTTTACTATCCCTTGGATTTTTTGCCAACGCACAAAACAAAAGCCCCAATGCTCCGGTTTTCAAATTTACGGAAGAAGTTCACGATTTTGGAAATGTTCCTGAAGGACCCGAAGCCATTGTTGAATTTGTTTTTACCAATGCCGGCAAGGAACCGCTGATCATACAGCAATGTTCTGCTTCTTGCGGATGTACGACACCCGATTGGACTAAGGAACCTATTTTACCCGGTCAAAAAGGAAGCATTAAGGTAAAGTACACAACCAAAGATCGTGTAGGCTCTTTCAACAAATCGGTATATATTCGTTCAAACGCGCGAAGCGAAAGCGAACGTTATGAAATATTGATCAAAGGAACCGTAATTGCTGCAGGCAATACCGACAAGACCATTAAAATGAGTCCGTCGGTGCAAAGTGCTCGCAAATGATCGGTAACATCTTAATAAAAGAAGCCGTACTGAAACTGTACGGTTTTTTTATGCCCCTACGGAGCGTATACTATTGAATGAAATTTGGTTACTTTTACAACCTGAATGAATATTTCATTTTTCATAGCGAACAAAATTGCGTTCAATCAAAAAAAGTCTTTCTCGTCCTTTATCATTAAAATTGCTATTGCCGCCATCGCGTTGAGTTCCAGCGTAATGATCATTGGTACAGCTATTACCAAGGGATACCAGCAAGTGATCACCGAAAAATTTTACGATAGTTGGGGGCATATACATATCACTAATTTTCTTGAAGATCCCAACCTATTGCAAAATGATGAAAAAATGCCGATTGATAGTACCTTGATCAGTCGGCTGAAAAAGATCCCTGAGGTTGCATCATTACACACCTACAATATTCAATCGTGCCTGCTGAAAACAAACGATGATATGGAAGGAACCTTGCTCAAAGGACTCGACGGGCCTACTGATCCCTTATTGTCGAACGCCTACCTGCGCAATGGCCGGAAAATCGATTTCGTTTCAGCAAAAAAAAATGAAGAAATTGTGATCTCTAAACTGATAGCCGACAAATTGAATTTGCAGGTCAACGATCAGGTGATCTTGTATTTTATCAATAAAAATGAATACCTCCCGCGTGCCCGAAAAGTGAATATTGTGGGGATATACAGTACCGGTCTCGAAGACCAGGATGCCCATTTCGTGCTGTGCGACCGTCAACTCATCAACAAGGTCAATAACGACAGCAGCAATACCATACAAGGATATGCATTGTATTTACACGACCACAGAGATAATGTCAGCATAGAGAAAAAAATATTCGATGAACTGATAGAAGCACCCTTGCAAACCTATACCATTGAAAAACGATTCTCAGCAATTTTTTCCTGGCTGGGGATGATGAAGATGAATGAACGCATCATCATTATCATCATGCTGGTGATCGCAGTCATCAATATGATCACCGCGTTGTTGATCCTGATTATGGAAAGAACCCAGATGGTGGGAATTTTAAAATCGCTGGGCATGAACAATGGCACGATTAAGCAAATATTTCTGTATAGCAGTTCCTATATTATTTCGCTTGGTTTGCTGATCGGTACAAGTTGTGGCGTGGGACTTTGTTATCTGCAAAGCCGCTTCAAATTTATCCCCCTCGACGAATCTATTTATTATGTAAAAACGGTACCGGTCTTCATCGATCCGGTAACCGTTGTATCGATTGTTTTTGGAACGATGGCTGTTTGTTTGTCCCTATTGCTGATACCCGCTTATATCGTTCAGACCATTGTTCCCACCAAAGCCCTTAAATTCAATTGAGCGACAAAGAAAAATATATGGCATATTGCCGGCAACATCAGGTGCCGTTGTTTTTCAAACCCTTTTGGCTGGATGGATACGATGCGGCATGGGATGTGCTCTATGCCAGCACCTATGAATCATCGGCCTTTTTTATTTATCAGGTAGAAAAAAAACTGCATTTCCGCATCATCCGAAATGGTATGCTCAATCCGTATACGGGTTTTTTGTTCAGCGATAGCGAAGCGCCACTGCACATCAGGCAAACCCTGGCAGAGATGCTCATACAAAAACTTCCTGCAGCCGATGAAATATCGATCGATTTTCATCCGTCCATTGGTCTGGATATCCCTTTTCGGGGTCTCCCCCTCCACAAAAAAATCACCAATATTCTTTCCATATCTGAACCTGAAAATTTATACAAACAATACAAAGCATCGCTCAAAAGACAGATCAATAAAGCGCAAAAATTAATGCATGTTGAAGAAAAGAATGAGATCAACCTGCTTTACCGATTGTACGAAAAGACTTTTGCCAAGCAAAATATTCCCGTGGCCCTCCCCTTCACCGCATTTGAAAAAGTATGGAAAATTTGTGTCGAACACCAATGCGGAAAATTATTGTTTGCAATCGATCGTGAATCAGCAGTTCATGCGGCTTTACTCCTGGTGTATGACGATGACACAGCCTATTATCTTGCCGGGGGAACAGATGCACAATTTTATGGCAGCGGCGCCATGAGTTTTTTGATGCATAAAGCGATTGAAACTGCGTATGCACTGGGCAAAAAATACTTTGATTTCGAAGGGAGTATGCTCCCCAATGTTAATCGCTTTTTTTCCGCGTACAATCCCTCGCCGGTACCATACTTGAGCGGTTCAACCATCAACTCGCCCTTGCTGAAAGCCATGAAGCAACTAAAGAAACGATAATTTATCGCATGATATACAGTTTGCCATACCCCTTCTCTATCCACTTGTCGGCATCAGTATCATAATGATCCATTTTGTTTCCATTCAAATTGGTCACGAATCGATACAGATATACACCATTCGCTAACGGTTGCCCATACTGGTCGTCACCTGTCCACTTAAACTCAGTCATATTACGCCCGATATGCAAATTGCCTAATTCTGATTTCAGAATCTCGCGAACCACTTTACCGGTAGGTGCAAGAATTTGAATTTTCAAATTCGATGGAATTTGCGATCCGGTGATGGTAAAAATAAACTGGGTAGAGGTAGTGAAGGGATTTGGATAATTCAATAAAGAAGAAATCATCGGTTTGTTGACAACTTTAAATCTCACTTTGTAAGCATTATTACCTGCACTGTTCCCCGTTTTATCCTTTGCTCTCACGGTCAGTACATAGTCGTTACCGTCGATCGTAAACGCAGGCTTAAATTCCACCATGGCTTTATTCTTTGTTCCTCCTTCGGTACTCGTGGCCGGAATAAATTTCAGGATATTGCCATCGAAGGGAATATAATGTTCCACATTTTGATTTTCTCCCGGATATTTTAAAAAGACGGAAATCAGCGATGTATCGTCCAATGCGAGATATTTGTTTTCGTCTTTGAGTGTGATACTGATGGTAGGCTTGGCCGAAACGATATCTTCATCAAAAATATGCACACCATCGAATGTGACATCGATCAAAGGGTTTTTGTTATCAGCCACGACATAGAAAGGTTTAAAGCCAATATTGTTTGGATGAAACTGTTCGAGTTGGTCATTGTCCGGATTGGCTTCTACCACCAGGATATTGTCACCGGCTATCGTACTCGTATTCAAATCCACATCAACATGTATGGTATCGAGTATCGGTAATGGTTTGAAACGCTTTTTTGCAATAGTTGTGCGGTTTTTATTTTTATCAATCACATCAAACTTCACCAACATGCTATCCATGGGTATTTCCGTAAGATTTTCTATCGCCACAGCCACCGTTTGTTTCTGGCCCTGCCCAATGGTATCGACGAAAGTAAATAAGCGGTTGGCACTGAGGGCAGCTTCCGGCACCGGTTGAAAATGAACCCGCATGTATTTAATTTGTTCAGCCGTCGCATGAATATTGTCGCTAGTATTGACTTTCAAACGCAGATATGGATATTGGTTTGCGTCAATAAAACCAAGGGCTGTGTCGCCGAGCACTGTCGCCAAAACAGTTTCGTTGTTGTCCGCATCAACACCAATCAAATCAACGGTTACGGTATCACCCGGGGTAGCATCCAGTGTTTTTCCCTTTCTGAAAAAATTGTTCCATGTTTTGGCCGGACCTATCTTCGGCGTACGGATATCGCCGGCAAACAGATAGGATTTGAAATCGTAATCGGCAATCAGTTTTACAGTGCTGTCTATCCCCACGTGCTGAACAATTGAATTCGGATCACCCATACGCATGAAGAAAGAGAAGGGTCTGTTTTTCGTAAAGGAGTCAATTTGCGTAAATCCGATATCGCGAATTTTATGATACAACGAAATGCCACTGCCATTTTGCGCAGTGTCTGCCATCCAATGTTTGATAAACCGGGTATTTTTTACACCACAAGCTGCGCCAATACAAATTCTGTTTTTCAGTAAAACGTAATTGCCGGCCGGTATAGAATCAAAAAATGCGATGACATTGTTCCGGTTGGTAATATTATCGATCTCAAATTCAAAGAAGGGATCACCTGCCGCGTAGCGACAAGGAACGATACTTCCAAAACGTCCTTTACCGGTTGCTTGATTGAGGGTATTGATCCAGGGTTCTCCCGTCAAACTATCGATGATCACAAATTGCAGATTGCCGATTGGCTTTCCCGGATTTATACACCCCCAGGTATACAGGGTACTGCCATTTATCTTCACCAGATAATCGAATGAGCCATAGTTATAGGGTGCCGGCCCTTGCGCGCAAATTGTTTGGACGGCAAGCTTTTTATTCAAATCATCAAACCGGATCAGTCGCGATGTGGTATCGAGAAACACACCACTGTAGCCATTTTCATTCATTTGAAAATAATGCGATTGATTCCAGCCAACCATGCCCTGGTTGATGAAAATAAATGAACTATTGCTCCAACGGTGAAAATGATTTCCATAGAGTGTATCCATCGCGGTTCGCCAATAGTATACTGTACTGTCGCGCATGGTGAGATTGGGTTGCCATTTGATCACGCCCCCGCTACTTTCTATTGACGTTGTAAGCAGTAAGGGACTATCAAACTGCTTGGTGGTATCGATTTGAATCAGATATTTTCTCGCGTCAGCAAATGCGTTTAATGTAGAACCTTTCAAGGTAATGCCCTGGTTGGTGACGATAGATAAGTTATACGGATAAACAGGTACGAGGTCATCATTATAAATCGTAAACACCCGTTTGATGGAGTTGTTTAATTCTGAAGTTTCGTCAATGATACTGCCATTGTCAATCATGATATCCAGCGAATTCGCCCCGAGACCTAAATCGCCATAGGTTGGAATCTTGATCACTACGGTATCTGTATTGGCGATGCCGCCATATTTCCTGGTCAAGACCGGTTCGGTAACATTGTTGGGCAATGTACGCGTCACCGCAAGTTCTACCGTATCGCTGGTATATCGACCGAGATTATGGACCAAAATTTCAATATCGAGTGAATCTACCGAAGTAGTCAGGTTGAGTTGTTTAAAGTTCACCCCTTTTTCTTCTACAGCGTAATCGGGTTTTGCGAAATGATACAACATGGTTGCCGGATCACCGTTCAATCCGATTTGCTCAGTATGGGTTCTGAAACCACCATTAGCCAACAGGGAGGGGTTCGACATTAACGAACTGACATTGTCTTGCATTTGCTCACCGAGGGTTGATCCGTATTTACTGGTGGCGAAGCGATAGTACAACGAATCGGTATACATCGAGAGAAAATTTGTATATCCGGTATTATCACTCGCGATAAAGGCAATGGCCCCACGATTTGGCGTAAATACAAAACGTTCACCCAAAGATTTTCCCAAAGGAATAAACATATCGCCTGCACTACATCCATTGGCTATAAACACCTGATACCGTTTATAGTTTTTATAGTTGTCAGGAAAATCGAGATTATAATCCATTGTTGTGGAAGATGAATGGCCGAAAAACTGAACGAGTGCCAGACCTCCGTTATACAAATCATCAACGATTTTGCTGTTGGCGCTTTCAATTTCCTGTGTGCTCCCTTTCTTAAGTAAAGTTACATTCGCACCAAAACGCGGACTGGATATGATATTGGCTTGGTTATTCAGATAGTTGACGATTGACAATTGCTCATCAGCATTCTTTGTTCCGGCGAGATGAAGCACTCTTTTTTTCCAGAGTATGGAGTCGCTTACTTGGTTCGCTGTATTGGCAACTTGCTCTTCATGGTCTTTGATCTTTTGCAGATAATCTCTGATCTCTCCGGCATTCATGGCCGGCAAACGACCGATGGATAGTTGCGGACGGTTATTGATATCAAAATCGGTGAGCAAAACATCCGAACAGGGTTCACCAAACGAAGGGATCATAAAATACGGATACTGGGTATACTGGCCGGTTTGGTAAGCGTTGTAATTCGAATAGCCAATACCTTTCCCAACAATAAAAGCATGCTTGGGCGGATAGGTCCATGCCGCATGCTGATGAGCATAACGTAAAAAATTCTTGATCGCGAGTGAACTCAGGTTGTATCCGTACCCAAATTCATTGTAGACATCTGCCA
>CAZFKA010000152.1:0-1000 GCA_964519155.1 uncultured Bifidobacterium sp.
GGCTGTTGTACCGGTTGAGAGAGATTCATGCGGAGGTTGTTTCAATGTGGTGCCCCCTCAGCGTCAGTCGGAAATCCGGTTGCGCAAGAAAATGATCATTTGCGAACATTGTGGTCGTATCATTGTTGACAGTGAATTGGTTGATCAAATCACGATTTAATTTTTTGTGTTTATAATTTTTAATTGAAATAGCGTCCAACTGAGACGCTTTTTTTGCATAAATTACTCGTTTATTCAATCTGCGATGAGGCTATGAAAAAAAATGTCGTTCCTTTCATATTGCTGTCTGTACTTTTACTTACCGGCCGATTTGCCCAAGCGCAACGATTTCAGTATACGCCAAATTGCAAAAGTGCCTATCAGGCCTTTATGAGTATGAAGATCAATGAAGGGAAAGCGTTTTTACTTAAGGAAATCACCACTAACCCGGCAAATCTGATGCCGGTTATTATCAGCAATTATGAAGAGTTTATTTCACTGACTTTCAACGAAAATCCTGCAGAATATAAAGCCCGCAAACCCCTCATGGAAAGGCGGCTGAAACTGATCGCGGATGGCGATCAGAAGTCGCCCTATTATTTGTTTGGAAAAGGTTTATTGCATTTTCAATGGTGCGTGATACAAATCAAATATGCGAATTACTGGGATGCGGCCTGGGATTTCAGAAAGTCTTTTTTGACCTTTAAAGAAAACAAACAGTTGTTTCCTGCATTTGCTCCCAATGATATTTTTATCGGCGCGCAGGAAGCGGTCATCTCCACCATACCGTCCGGTTATAAATGGATCAGCAAGATACTGGGCATGAAAGGGAATATGAAGAATGGCATGTTTTTACTGAATCGTTATATCGCTTCGGGCAACACGGCTTTTCGCGAAGAGGCAATGCTGTATTGTGTTTATTTGAAAAATTACCTTGAAAATGATGTTGAAGGAGCCAGTCAATTGATTAAGACTTATAACCTCGACACCCGAAACAATTTACTGTTTACGTTCATGGCCG
>CAZFKA010000152.1:1010-7521 GCA_964519155.1 uncultured Bifidobacterium sp.
CAAATCTGGCACTCAACAACAAAAAGGCAGCTTTGGCTGAAAATATTCTGTCGGCAAGAAATATGTCGAATGAGTATCTGCCGTTTCCTATGCTCGACTACGAAATGGGGGATGCCAAAATGAAAAGACTCGATTATTCAGCCATACAATATTTCGATCGTTTTATCAAGTCGTCGAAAAGTAATTTTTATCTCAAAGACGCTTGTTACAATATTGCCCTGCTGTATTATCTCCAGGGCAAGAATGAACTGGCCAACCAATACAAAGCAAAAACTCGCTCAACAGGTAAAACAGAATCAGATGCCGATAAGCAGGCCCAACGTAATGCTGCGTTGCCATTTCCACACCGCGAATTGCTGAAAGCGAAGTTACTCAACGACGGCGGGAATAATGAGCAGGCACTCGCCATACTTTTAAAAATGAATGATACCAAAAGCGAAAATCAGTTGGAATACGACTACCGTCTGGGGAGGGTATACGATGAACTGGCAGAAGATGATAAAGCTATTGCCCAATACAACAAGGCCATTGAAGAGGGGAAAAATTCAACAGAGTATTATGCTGCGAGAGCTGCTTTACAGGCGGGTTTCATCTATGAAAAAAAGGGAAACAAAAGTGAAGCACTACGTTATTTCAATATTGTGCTCGACCTGGATGATCACGATTATAAAAATTCACTCGACCAGAGAGCCAAAGCCAGTATTAATCGTGTCAGGGGAAATTAGGCGGATAAATACTTGATGAAATAAATTTATTTTCAAAACGTGGTCTTTATTTTTGTCCAGTGCTCAGAAATCTGTATATCAAAAATTTCGCCATTATCGAAGAGATCAATATCCACTTCGACAAAGGATTTACCATTATTACGGGCGAAACCGGTGCCGGCAAATCGATCCTGATGGGCGCATTGTCGCTGGTATTAGGCGAAAGGGCTGATGTGGGCATGCTCAACCGGCATAAGGACAAATGTATCATTGAAGCAAGCTTCGATATCAAAGATGTCACTCAGGCCAGGCATTACTTGCTCGATAATGATTTTGACGCCGATGATCAGTTGATCATTCGACGCGAAATAGCGGCCAATGGCAAATCGCGTGTTTTTATCAACGATACACCGGCAACGTTGCAGGTTCTCATACCGTTTAGTGCATTATTGCTCGATCTTCACCGTCAGTTTGATACAAGCGAATTGCAACAGACCGGGCGGCAACTTGAAATGCTCGACGATGCCGCTGCCCATCGATCACTCCTTCAGGAATATCAACAGGCTTTTACGGCATGGAAACGGTCGGAGCAGCAACTTCAATTGCTGGTACAAAAAAATATCCAGATCAAGCAGGAACTCGATTACCATACGTTCACTTTTCAGGAAATTGCAGCCCTGCAATTGAAAGAAAATGAAATTGAAACGGCGGAGTCAGCATTGCGGATGCTTGAACATGCCGAGACGTTTAAACTCAGCATGCGGTCGGCTTTGGTTGTTTTACATGACAGCGACCAGCCGGTCATTTCCGGAATCAAGCAGGTGATGCAGATACTTGAAACACAGCAAAAGATCAATTCGACGATTCCTCCTTTGATTGAACGACTTCAGTCGTGTTGGATAGAAATGAAGGATATACAAGCTGAAATTGAAGAGGCTTACGAAAAGTCAAACTACGACGAGGAAAAGATACAAGCTTTACAAGAGCGTTTGAATGATGCGAATCGATTATTGAAGAAGCACCATGTTTCTTCAACCGCCGCTTTGTTACAGATCGCTGATGAAATGCAGCGTAGAATCGGGGCGGCTGAGCATGCAGATGAAGAAGAGGCGATGTTGAGAAAAGAAACGGACCTTTTACAACAACGGGCCGTTGAACTTGCTGCTGCATTGCGCATGAAACGTCAGAAGCAAATTGATCCCTTCAGCAAAGCCGTCAATCAATTGCTGAGAAAGGTTGGCATGCCCAATGCCGTTTTTGCGATAAGCATCAGCGACACGGAAATGAATATGACCGGTATAGATAAAGTTGAGTTTTTGTTTGATTCAAATCACAGTGGTCAGTTGAAACCCATCGCGAAAGTGGCATCCGGTGGTGAACTCAGTCGCTTGATGTTATGTATCAAGTCGATGCTCGCTGCAACGGTGTCACTCCCTACCTTGATCTTTGATGAAATTGACACCGGCATTTCCGGCGAAACGGCCATACAGGTTGGCAATATTATGAAGCAATTGTCCTTGCGGCATCAACTCATCAGTATTACCCACTTGCCGCAAATAGCGGGCAAAGCCGAACAGCATCTTTTCATTTATAAAAAGAAAAACAAAGATGGTCAAATGCATACTCATTTGAAAAAGCTCAATGATGAAGAAAGGATAGATGTGTTGGCTGAAATGCTCAGTGGTAAAGATTCTTCGGGCAATGCCAGAGAAACGGTACGTGAGTTGATGAAGTAAGCGTATAATGCCCACGTACCAGCCTTGCAAATACGGCATCATTAAAATTCCAAGTAACTTGATGCACTTTTACAGCGACCGTAGCTTAATTCAAACTACGAAAATCAACCGGAACAAGTTTGCTCACGCCGGCTTCCTGCATCGTGACACCATAAATAACATCAACACTGGCCATGGTTTGTTTGTTGTGGGTGACAATGATGAATTGTGAATTATCGGAAAACCGACGGATCATGTTGGTGAACTTTCCGACATTGGCATCATCGAGTGGGGCATCTACTTCATCGAGAACGCAAAACGGCGCCGGTTTGATGAGGTAAATGGCAAATAGAAAAGCGGCCGATGTCAGCGTTTTTTCACCCCCGGACAACTGTGTGATCGTACTGGGCTTTTTCCCTTTCGGTTGGGCATAGATTTCGATACCGGTTTCTGCAGGATTATCCGGGTCGGTGAGTTTCATATCGCACATATCATCCTGTGTAAACAAGGCATGAAACACATTCTTAAAATTTTCTTTGACTTTGTCAAAAGTTTCCTTGAATTTTTGATTGGCTGTTGCTTCTACTTCTTCGATGGTTTTCAGCAAACTGTCTTTCGCATCATTCAAATCAGCCTTTTGCTCCTGAATAAAATCGTGCCGGCCTTTCATCTCTTTGAAAGCTTCCATTGCCATCGGGTTTACTTCACCGAGGTTATCAATTCGCTTTTTCAGTTTTTCCACTTCCGCATTCAGGTCCTCAATTGATTCGTTTCCGGTTCGGGCTTGTTTCAAGACTTCATCGAGATCGATGCGAAATTCCACATGTAAACGTTCCTTCATGGAAGTCAATTGCAGTTTCATTTCCGTAAGCTTGTCTTTTATACTTGTCAATTGCGCTTCACTTTGTTCTTTTTCTCTTCTTTTTTTGTTGAATTCAGTTTCTTTTTCTGCAATTTGGTTTCTAAAATTATAAAAGGCTTGATCTTTTTCGTTCAGGTTTTTTTCAAACGTTTCTTTTTCTTGTAAAGCCGTATACAGATTTTGTTCGATCGTGTTCAGTAAGGTGCCGGTTGACTCGAGCAATTGCTGCGTTTCGATCAATTGCTTTTTCAATACGATGATCTTTAGATTCAGATCCTCCAATTGTTGCGAGCGGATATTTTTTTCATTATTGATCTCCGTGATTCGGCTTTGTTGCCGCGTAAGAATGATATTGTGTTGATTATACTCTACGTTCGACTTGTTGTATTCAGCTTCAGCGTTCGTAAATACCTGCTGCCCCTGTTGCAAATTTTCAAATGCCAGTGTCATTTGTTGCTTCATGTCGCTGTGGAGCGATTGGGTGGCCGCAATAGACTCCCGGGTTTCGTTGAGTTGATCTTGTAATTGCTTGACCCGGTGTTCTGATTGGGTATTCTGATGGGTGTAATTTTCAATTCTGTGATCGATCTGGATGATATTGTTTTCTGCACGGTTTAATTCACCGCTCAGCTTTTTGATTTCATCATCTTTCATTTCCTGATTAAATCCTACAATCAGATTCTGTGTTTCGGTGATCTGTTGTTTGAGCGATTTAACCGTTTCGGCAATCCCTACGATTTCGTCATTCAGTTTTTCAAGACGGCGTGCCCGGCCAATTTTGTTGCCTTCGAAAATGCCCACAGATCCACCCGAAATTCGTTTACTCGTTTTAAAACCTGTTCCATCTTTTTGTAATACAACACGTCCGTTGGTTTCCACCGATCGTAAGTCGTCAGCAATAAAAACATTGTGCAAAAGATACTGATAAATAGGAGCATATTTGCTGTCGAAGCTGATGACATCCAAGGCACTGATGCAATTTTCAGGTGCAGATTGATCGTTCGTTTTTTCTTGTATTTCAGAAAGGATGAAAAAGCCCGCCTTTCCTTTTTTATTCACATTCAGGAGGTCAATGGCTTCATAGGCTTGCTCAGCGGTATCAACGACATAATAGTTCAGGTAACGTTCAAGATAAGATTCGATACAAACACGATATTCGTCTTTTACTTGCAAATGTTCTGAAAGCAACTGTGCGCCGTATTTCCAGTCTTTATTTTTATTCAGGTATTTGATACTATCAGGGTAACCTTCCAAATTGTCAACCAAAGATTTCAATAAATTGTATTCATTTTGTCGGGCGTCGAGTTTGCGATTTTCTTCAAACAAATTTACTCGCAATTGCTCCAATTCTGCTTGTGAACTCAATAATTTCTCCGTGGCCAATCGTTGTCGTTCTACGAGTTCGTCTACGGTTTTCTTTCTTTCTTCCACCACTTGCAACCATTCCGTTTTTGCCGTTTCCTGTTTGGCAATTTCCAGTGTTCTGTTTTTATTTTCTTCTTCCTGCTGTGTTATCGAGCGTTGCAGATTGTTGATACTGTTTTCGGCAACCGCTACTTTTTTCTCGGCATCAAACTGATGCAATTGCAATTCCTGATGCCGGTTGCGCAGTTTATCTACAGCAGATTTTTGTTCATCATATACTTTCCTTTTCTGGTCGAGATCGATCCGCAATTCATCCAGTTTCTCTTTAAATTTCTGTAAGGTATCTTCTTCTGTACTCAGTTTTTTCTCAGCTTCAGTTGTTGCTTTTATTAAATTTTCGGTCTGGGTATTCGACTCATTCAAACTATTTTGGGTATTGTGAATCAACTGGTTAAGATGTTGTATTTTTTGCGTAGACAGATTTTTGTCGTTTTCAAGATTACGCAAGGCACCCACATGTTCGTTGAACGTTTTTTGCAACTGATGCAATTCTTCTTCTTTGCGGGTTAGTTCCAGTTTGTGGCTTTCTAACTCTGCCCCTTCTTTTGCAATGACCGTTTCCAGCGCCAAGATGATATCCACTTCATGTTGTTGCTGCGTACTGAGATTTTGATAGGTTGCATTAAAATCTTCGAGGGATGCTTTTACATATTCAACACTGACTGTCTTATACTCATTTTTGATCGCATGGTATTTTTCTGCTTTCTTTGCTTGACTTTCAAGCGTGCGTAAATTGTTCGAAATTTCAAACAACAGATCTTCGATGCGGTTAAGATCCTGTTCAGTTGCATCAAGTTTTTGCTTGGCTTCTTTTTTTCTGGTTTTGTAAATTGAAATGCCGGCGGCTTGTTCCAGCATTCTTCGACGACTGTTTTCTTTATCTTTAATGATGTCGTCAACCATTCCCAACTCAATGATAGAATAGCTGTCGGATGTCACACCGGTGTCCATAAAAAGATTGGTGATATCTTTCAATCGGCACGTTACGTCGTTTAGCCGATATTCACTTTCTCCATTTTTATAAAACTTTCTCGAAATGGTGACTACGTTGAATTCAGTGGGCAGAAGGTTTTTAGTGTTTTCAAAAGTCAGCGCTACCTCTGCCAATCCACTCCCATTGCGGGTTTTAGACCCATTAAAAATCAGATCCTCGAGATTGTCAGACCGCAGGGTTTTAATTTTATGTTCACCGATCACCCACCGAATAGCGTCTACAATATTCGACTTCCCACAACCATTGGGTCCAACGATACCGGTGATCTGGTTATCTAAATTGATGACGGTTTTATCGGCAAAACTCTTAAAACCTTTAATTTCTAATGACTTCAGTCGCACTATTCTATTTTTAGGGCGTGAATATACTGCCTTTCAGCCCTATATGCCTTACTTGTTTGTATTTGAAAAAAATAAATGAATAAGATGTGGATAATTTTATCGATGTCCACAAAATTGACAGATCCGGTATTGATTTCCTGTAGAAAAACTGTGTTTCTACCCAGGACCAAGCTTCGCAATAATTATTTTTTTACCATGGTCAAAATGGTTGCGATTCCCACCAGCGGTTCTTCCGATTCATCAAAAATTTCCACCAGCCATTTGACGATTCCTTTGGGGATATCGTTTTCGTCTTTTAGTTCCTGTTCAATTTTTTCTTTACAGGTAAAACGCACAAAAATATTCGTGCCCGGATAGACCGGCTTGGTAAAGCGAAGTTCATCGATTCCATAATTCAAGAGAACAGGATTCAGGTCATAACTGTCGACAAACAAACCGGCGGCAACACTCATAATGAAGTAACCGTGGGC
>CAZFKA010000153.1:0-7486 GCA_964519155.1 uncultured Bifidobacterium sp.
GTTTACTTGCTCGTTTATTTCCAACGGATTTTTTTTGTGGGTCTATTGCATTTTTTGCCATTTAAATGTTAACTTTAGTTCGAAAAAAATAAGCCCATGTTTGAAACATCAAAGCCGTTGCCGGGTATCGAAAAAAATAACGCAGTCAAAGCCAAGACAGCTTATATCGATGACGTTGCCTACCCTTTAATTCCGGGTGAAACTATTCTGTCGTTTGTCAGAAGAAATCTTGGCGGTGATCTCGTACCCACTTTATGTGATGCGCCTAATCTGGATCCTTTTGGGAGTTGCCGTGTGTGTAGTGTAGATGTCGCTCTTGTTCAAAACGGCAATGCGAAAGCCATGGCGTCCTGCCATACGCCGGTGATGGAAAATTCGTTTATTTATCCAACAAGTAAACGCATTCAAAAGCTTAGAAAAAATATTATCGAATTGGTGCTCACCGATCATCCCTTGGATTGCCTTACCTGTGAGGTCAACAACAATTGTGAATTGCAAAGTGTAGCTGCAAAAGTAGGTGTACGTGATGTACGATATCCCGAAGGGAAAAATCATCTCGATCGTCAAAAGGATTTAAGTCATCCTTATATGACGTCCGATATGAGTAAATGCATCAATTGTTTTCGCTGTGTAAGGGCCTGCGATGAAGTTCAGGGGCAATTTGTGCTCAGTATGGCCGGTCGTGGCTTCGATGCCCATATTGTGAAGGGGGCAGAACAAACTTTTTTTGAAAGTGATTGCGTGAGTTGCGGTGCCTGTGCACAAGCTTGTCCTACGAGTGCCATCAGTGATGTATTTGAAAGCAAAAGTATTGTTGCTAAGAAAAAAACAAGAACGATTTGCACTTATTGCGGCGTTGGATGTAATCTGGAGGTCGCTACGATCAACGGAGAAATAAAAAGTATACAGGCACCTTATGACGCGAAGGTCAACAGTGGACATACTTGCTTGAAAGGTCGTTACGCGTTTCAGTTTTACAATCATCCTGAACGTCTTCGTACACCCCTGATCAAAAAGGATGGGGAGTTTGTTCAGGCGAGTTGGGAAGAAGCCTATGACTTTATCGCCGATAAATTGGTTTCCATTAAAGCGCAATATGGTGCTGATGCCATTGGTGGCATCTCTTCCGCTCGTTGCACAAACGAGGAAAATTATCTAATGCAGAAATTTATCCGTACCATCATCGGTACCAACAATATCGACAGTTGCGCCAGGGTATGTCATAGTCCGACTGCCCTGGGGATGCAAAGAACATTTGGGACCGGCGCGGCAACAAATTCAATCATCGATCTGAAATTTACCGATTGTATAATGGTGATCGGAGCCAATCCAACCGATGGGCATCCGGTTACCGGAGCCAAACTCAAACAATTTGCGATGAAAGGAAAGCCGTCGATCGTGATCGATCCCCGACGAACCGAACTGGCAAATTATGCGACCTACCATTTACAATTACGTCCGGGTACCAATGTAGCGCTTTTAAATATGATGTTGTATTATATTATGGAGGAAGGACTCGAAGACAAAGACTTTATCAGCAACCGCACAGAAGGCTATGACGATTTCAGACAACATGTGTTGGGAATGGATATTGCCGCTTTGGAATCCATTACCGGTGTCGAGCGGGATTTGGTCCGTCGGGCGGCGATGGCATATGCGCAATCGGCCAATGCGATGAGTTTTCATGGTTTAGGAGTAACAGAACATTCGCAGGGGACATATACCGTTATGTTGATTGCTGATTTGGCAATGATCACGGGTAATATTGGCCGTCGGGGAGTCGGGGTTAATCCGCTTCGGGGACAAAATAATGTACAGGGCGCCGCCGATATGGGTTGCCAACCTCATCAGGGCGCCGGATACTATGATGTAACAAATCCGGAGTATCACGCCCTATACGAACAATTTTATGGCGTAAAATTACCTGATTATGCCGGCTTGAAAATTCCGCAGATGTATGAGGCAGCAATCGACGGCAAATTCAAAGCCCTTTGGTTAATGGGAGAAGATAATGTACAAACGGATCCGAATACCAACCGGGTGAAAGAAGCAATGAATAATCTTGAGCTGCTGGTGGTGCAAGAATTGTTTATGACCGAAACTGCGAAAATGGCACATGTCATTTTACCTGCGGCTTCGTTTCTCGAGAAAAGCGGAACTTTTACCAATGGTGAACGTAGAATACAAAGGGTGCAAAAAGTAGTGGATCCTATTGCAGGTACCAAACCCGACGGACAAATCATGGTGGATATCATCAATAGAATGGGTGGATCAGAACCTGCCTATGATCCGAAAATTGTATTGGAAGAAATTGCCCAAATCGTTCCGTTTTTTGCCGGGGTCAAATGGGATGAACTCGGTGAGAATGGTAAACAATGGCCTGTACAAATCGATGGATCCGATACCGAAATTCTGCATACCGAAACGTTTAAAATCGGGAAGGGACAGTTTAAAAAAGCCAGTTGGAAAGAAAGTACTGAGTTGACCGATAACCAGCGTGATTTTCCGTATATCTTAACCACCAATCGTGAACTCGAACATTATAACTGCGGAGCCCAGACCCGGAGAACCGGCAATGCAGAAATCTTGTTGACCGATACCTTAATGATACATCCGGAAGATGCCGCCAAACACTTGATTGAAAATGGGGATATGGTTTGCATCGAAAGTGCAAGAGGAAAGATAGATGTGAAAGCAAAAATTACAGACGAAGTCAAACCCGGTATCCTGTCATCTACTTTTCATTATCCTGAAGTCAGTATGAATATATTGACCAGTTCGGTAACCGATACCGACGCCTTATGTCCTGAGTATAAAGTATGTGCCGTACGAATCAGGAAAAGTAGAGGGAAGTATAAGTTGGTGTAAAAATGTTCTCGGTTTATTGTTGCCGCAAAATTTTGTTGTTTAAGGACGTACCATTTTCTCGTATGCTTACTTGGTATGGTGCCATAAGGTATGTCACTTGTGTATAAATTATTTTAGTCGATTGGATGCCGGCTATTCAGCACCGTCGTTTTTTCTCCTATATTTGAAAAAAAGATCATTCATGACCAGTATTACTTGCCCCCACTGTAAAACTCCTTTTAATATTGAGGATGTATTAACTGAGGATGTAGAAAAGTCGATCAGGAAAAAATACGAATTGCAAAACCGGGAGCTGGTGGATGCAATGCACAAAAGAGAACTTGAACTCGAAAAGCAACGATTGGAATTTGAGGAAAAGAAAAAGAAAGAAAATGAGTTGTTTATGGATCGAGTAAAAAGAGAGACCGAAATTTTGTCTCGTAAAATGGAAGAGGAACTGATTAAAAAAATTGCCGCTGAAAATCAGACCCGCATTGATTTTCTCCAAAAAGAAAATGATTCGAAAGATCAAAAACTGCGCCTGCTGAACGAAAAGGAACTTGAGGTTCTGAACTTGCAAAAGCAGATGAAATTGCAAAAAGAGGAAGAAGAATTTAAACTTAAAAAGCAAAAAATAGAACTGGAGGCGGAACTGAAAGAAAAAATCGCCGTTGAAATACTCGATAAGCAAAAAGAAAAATACGAACTCGAAAAGCGAGAATATGATAAAAAGCTCGCCGATCAAAATCGTTTGATCGAAGAGATGCAACGCAAAATGCAACAAGGGTCGATGCAAACCCAAGGTGAGATATTGGAACTAGCCCTTGAAGAAGTAATAGCCAATGCATTTCCGTTCGACAGCATAAGTGAAGTCGGCAAAGGTAAGCGAGGCGCTGATTGTATCTTGCAGATTCGCAATGAAATGGGGCAGCCGTGTGGAAAAATTATTTTCGAAAGCAAACGAACGAAGGATTTTGATAAAAAATGGATCCCGAAACTAAAAGAAGATATGGTGGATGCAGCTTGTGATGTGGCCGTTCTGGTTTCTCAAATTCTTCCCGACGATATTCGTCTTTTTGATCAGCGCGATGGTGTTTGGATTTGTAAACTCAGCGAAGTCGTACAACTGGTAAAAGTGATTCGTGAAGGAATCGTCAATGTGGCACGTGCAAACCGTTCGCAGGAAAATAAAGGGGAGAAAAAGGAAATGTTGTATAATTATTTCACCGGTAACGAATTTTTGCAACAAGTAAGGGCGATCAACGAAGCATATCTCGCATTAAAATCTTCGCTTGATCGTGAGCGGTTTCAAATGGAAAAAATTTGGAAAGAACGCGAGAAGCAAATTGACAAAGTTTTATTGAACAATCATTACTTGTTGGGTACTATTAAGGGTATAGCCGGCAATGATTTAACTGATGAATTGCTGCTCGATGAATAAACCTACCGCATAAAATCACCCACCACGCGTTTCAGTTTTGTTTCCGATTCTTTCAAGTTATACCGGGCTGTTACCAAACGTGTTATAGCCGCTTCGTAGCTGCTTTGGCTTTCTTTGGTTTCAAGATAATTTCCCAGTCCCAACCGCATCCTTTCCAGCATGATGAATAAACTTTGTTCGGCCAGTTTTATATTTTCTTCTTCCAGTTGAAGACTTTCCTTGTCGCCCAGCCACCGCATATATGCATTTTTTGCATTCGTATATAAGGTTGCCTGCATCCGGTCAACATCAAGCATATGGTTGCGCAATTGAATTTCCGCAACCGATACCTGCTTTTTTGTTACCCAACCATTAAACAAGTTCCAACTCAAATTGAATCCGGCATTAAATCCAAGATTTTGTGAAAACAACGCCAGACCGGCCGTGCTGGAATTGCGGCCAAAGACATAGCTGCCATTGACAGTCAAACGCGGAAGCGATTGCGATTTGATCTCCCTGATGATCTGTCGGGTAACAAGAATATTTTTTCGGGCATATTGCAACTGACGATTACTACTTTCAATTTTATGCGCGATCTCATCAATGGATGCAATGGGTTCAAAAGCAAAATTTGTATCCACCGAAAAAGATGAAGTCTGACTTTCCTGCATCAGTAAGCTCAGTTGATGTTTGAATTCCTTGAGCATATTTTGCTGTGCGATCAAATTGGCTTTTTGTGCATTTAGATCCAACTTTCCCTGCAATACTTCCACATTTGAACCGGATCCGATCTGTAATTTTTTTTGGGCCACTTTGATTCGCTCTTCCGAAACGTCCATGGCCGATTGTATGCCCTTGATCAATTGTTCCTGCTTCACAATTTGGTAATAAGCATAGGTCAATTGCTCAAGTGTATTTTCAATTTCTATCTGCCAGTTTAGCACACCCTGTTGTTCGAGAAGGTCAAGCCGCTCTTTGGTTGCGAACATTCTGAAACCATCAAACAACGTATAGGATACATAGGTTCCGGCCGTAAAGTTCTTTGAAATAACACCATTTTTATTGACACTCTGCCCGTTTGAAAATTCCTGACGACTACGGTTATTGGCAATATTGCCCGTAGAATTAAAATCTACTTTGGGCAAAAAGCCGGCATTGCCAAGGTGGTTTTCAATCGCAGCTATATCTGCATCATTTTTGGCAATCAGGATATTGTAGTTGTTTTTTAATGCTTGCGCTATAGCTTCTTCATAACTCAACACTCCTTTGATTTGTGCAGACAAAATCGAAGGAAGGCAAACGAGCAGGCAAACCACTTTTTTATACATGTTGTGAATGTTCTTTTGATAATCGGCTATAAATGGCGGGTATTACAAACAAGGTTAACATCAAGGCAAAAATAATTCCTCCGACAATAACGATACCCATGCCCATCCTGCTTTTTGCTCCCGCTCCAAGCGCCAACGCAATGGGCATCGCTCCTAAGGCTGTGGCAATACTGGTCATTAAAATTGGTCGGAGCCGAGCTTCCGCTGCAGCTTGTATCGCGTCTTTTTTATTCATCCCTTTTTCTTTCAGTTGATTGGCAAATTCCACAATCAAGATGCCGTTTTTGGTTACAAGCCCGATAAGCATGATGATACCGATTTCACTGAAAATATTCAGGGTTTGATTAAAGTACCACAACGACAACATTGCTCCCGCCAAGGCAAGCGGCACGGTCAGCATGATGATAAACGGATCAACAAAACTTTCAAACTGGGCGGCCAATACCAAATAGATCAATACAAGTGCCAACAAGAAAGCAAATTGTATATTGGATGAACTTTCATCGAAATCGCGTGAAGCCCCGGTTAACGCTGTCGTAAAACTGGGGTCAAGAACTTTTGCCGCGATATTTTTCATTTCTGCAATGCCGTCACCAACGGTTTTGCCCGGTGCCAGGCCCGCTGATACTGTCGCGGATTGGTAACGATTATAATGATAGAGTTGCGGTGGTGAACTTTCTTCTTCAAAGTATACAATATTGTCGAGTTGTATCAATTCTCCACGGCTGTTACGGAGATATAATGAACGGATATCTAATACTTCATCTCGGTTTTCGCGGCTAAATTGTCCGATCACCTGATATTGCTTTCCGTTCATCGTAAAATAATTAAAGCGTTGTCCACTGAGTGCCAATTGTAAAGTTTGGGCAATGTCAGCGACGGCGATACCCAGATTTTTTGCTTTTTCCCGGTCAATACTGATATTGATCTCAGGTTTGTTGAATTTAAGATTGCAGTCCACACCCTGAAAAACAGGATTTTTATTTGCTTCATCTAAAAAGAGGGGAAGCTTTTCTTTGAGTTTTTCAAAATTGGGCGCTTGCAATACAAACTGCACGGGCAACCCTGCCCGGCCTCCACCGCCTGCCGAGATCGTCGGTTCTTGTATTACAAACGTTTTACCTTGCGGAAAATTTTTTGCCCGTTTGGTTACGTAGTCGGCAATGTCTTGCTGACTGCGTTCCCGCTCCGACGCATCCACCAATGCGAGACGTACAAAGGCCGTATTGACAGCTCCTGAGCCGGTAAATCCAGGCGCCGTTACGGTAAGGCAAACTCTTTTTTCCGGTATCGAGTCGTTGACAAATGCGGTAAATGCTTTAACAAAATCATCGGTGTATTCATACGACGATCCTTCTGGCGCTGTGAGTGAAACACGCATCCAGTTTCGGTCTTCTAGCGGTGATAATTCGGTTTGTAAGCTTTTACCCACAAAGTAGGTCAGCGCAAATGAGGCTAATAAAATCAACACCGCCAACCAGCGTCGCCGTAAAAAAGTACGCAAAGCGTTTCCATAATTTGTGGTCATGCGAACAAAAAATGGTTCCGTCATTTCGTAAAAGCGGGTCTTCTTATGCACTTTACGCACCAGTCTTGCATTCAACATGGGCGTGAGGGTGAGCGATACAAAAGCGGAGATCAATACGGCTCCTGCAATCACAACGCCAAATTCGCGAAAGAGTCGACCTACAAAACCTTCAAGAAAAATCACCGGCATAAATACAGCGGCCAGCGTGATAGATGTCGAGATCACAGCGAAGAATATTTCTTTAGATCCTTTATGCGCAGCTTCCATCGGGCTCATGCCTTCCTCAATTTTTTTGTAAATATTTTCGGTTACAACTATGCCATCGTCAACTACCAATCCTGTTGCCAGTACTATTGCCAGCAG
>CAZFKA010000154.1:0-7436 GCA_964519155.1 uncultured Bifidobacterium sp.
CAAGTTTTACACCACTGAAATTGGTCACAGTGGCTGGTAAAGGTACATTACCAGGATTGACACTGTGTACGCGGAATTGACTGAAACTTGGCGTATTGAAACTCAATTCCCAATAGCTGCCATTCCAGTTTACAGCAGGTGTGATTACTACCGGCGAGTTGCCTAAACCACCGTCAGCATTTTTAGTGATGCGGATATTGGCGATATTCGGATCAGCGTTATTTCCACTGGTAGGCAGTGGGAGATAAGGTAAGCCCACAATATTGTTATAGTCATCAAAATCGCTTTGGTTAAAATAAAGCACCACATCTGCAGAACCATTATTGGTTGGTGTGATTTGATACCATCTTCTAACAAAGGGTTGGCCATTATGGGTTCCGGCTACTGCGTCAACATTTACAGTACTTGTTGTCAGACCCAGTATATTTCCTCCATTGCCATCATCAACTGTGGCTATCAGATCGCAAGCCGCATCATAATAATTGATATTGAAGTCATCATCATGGTTTTGCGAATGATTGCTGGTGGTAGGTGCCAACATGCCGCTCGCAGGGTTTACGGTTACAGCCACTGTAGTAGAAGCGGTACAGCCATTTCCATCGGTACCGGTTACCGTGTAGGTTGAACTATTTAGCGCGATGAATGGAGTATTGTTGTTTAAACCACCGGTCCAGGTAATCAATGGTGCGCCACTTGCTGAAGGCAGCACTGACGTTTGATTACAAGTATTAGACGGTGTTGCACTGGCGCTAATCACCGGTGCAGCATTCATCATCACATCGGCAGTCGCTGTATTGGTACATCCATTACCGTCAGTTCCGGTTACTGTATAGGTTCCGGAAGCAACAACAGTGAATGGGGTAGCATCGATTACGCCACCAGACCATACGTAGGTATTTGCTCCGCCACCGGTCAGTGTAGCCATGCTGTTTTCACAAACTGTTTGGCTTGCTGGTGAAGCAGTAACCACAGGCAGGTTATTTACTACAACATCTACAGTAGAAGTGTTGGTACAACCATTGGCGTCGGTTCCGGTTACCATGTAGTTGGTCGTGGCCATCGGTGTAACCACCGGACTTCCGGGTAATGCTCCGGGCGCCCACAGGTAAGTAGCACCACCTGAACCACTCAGCGTAGAAGATTCGCCAGCGCATATCGTAGCTGGTGTTGCAGAAGCACCGATAGTCGGCAATGCATTAGTTGTCAACGTTACCACATCTCGTGTAGGATTTACACAACCGGTTCCGTTTGCTGTATATTCAGCATAATAAGTCGTGGTGCCTGCAATCGCTGGTGTTAGGGTAATGGGTGGCGCTCCAATCAAGGTGCCCCCCGTCGGCGCGTCCCAATAGGTAACTGTTCCACTAATGGGTCCATCAGGTCCTGAAAAGTTTGAAATCGTTACCGTGGCGGCTGTTGGGTCATTATCAATCGTAACGGCCTGTATTTCGAGTACATCTCCTGCTGCAAGAACAATGCTCTGTGTGCCATTCTGCACATTTGATCCCCCTGAAATGAAGCCGTTGAATGATATTGGAAGACCACCATTGATTGTATATTGCGGATAATCGAAAATAGAACCAAACGGATCAGGGTTACTGTAAGCCCAGTTGAAAGTAATCGTACCCGGGCAGCCAATCGTCTTAGTGAAATTGGTTGAACCCGGACTATTGCTATTATTTGTTCCGGTTGTCATCACGATATTGGCCGGAGCCCCGCCAATATTTACGGTTCCATTTGAATTCAGATTTACGTTAGTCCAGTTAGCTGGTGCATAATAACCGGCAAACGTAGTAATGGTATTTCCTGAGCATGTCACCGGGATAGAACCGCCAAAGGTTGCACTGCCGCCTAAGCAAACAGAAGCAGGGGAAACCGTAGCAGTACCGGTTAAATATGGATTCACCGTAATGCTTGCGGTTGCAGTACTTGAGCAACCTCCTGCAGTAGTTCCGGTTACGGTATAAACAGTAGTGGCATTGATGACAAAAGGAACACCATCTGTCACGCCACCCGACCAAACATACGTGCCACCAACACCTGCACCACCACCGTTTAAGGTAACGTTTGATGCCTGGCAAACAGTAGCCGTTGCCGGTGTCGCAGTAATAACCGGATTTCCTACCACAGCTGTTACCAAAGTACGTGGACTCAAACAGCCGTTAATACCCATTTCACTAACATAAAAATCAGTGGTAGCATTTAATACTTGCTGATAGGTAGTAAAGCCTGCTTGGGGCATACCATGTTTCAGGTCAACATTGTCAATGGCAAATGCTCCGGCGATACCACCACTTCTTGCTTTGAAGATATGGTTCCATGTCGATTTGTCTGAATTGATAAAGTCGGCAGGCAATTGAATATTGTTGAATATTGTGGTTCCCCCTACAACGAGGGTGAGACGGCCCAAAGAGTCAATATTTGCACTGACGTGTGTATTCGGAACATTCACCCATGAAGTATTGGCAGAATAGCCTACTACGCCCGGAGAGTAATCGTAAAACGTCAACAAGCTCATATTGTACAGCACATAAATACCGGCTGCATTTGGCATAGCGCCATAAGAGTCGAAACAAATTCTCAGTTTTGAACCGGTACCTTGTTCAGCCGCTGGAGAAGCAGCCGTAGGGCTTCCGTCGGGTGAGAAACTATAGCTTACGCCATCTGCAAGTCCAGCAGGCGTTGCGGTGATATCGAAATCGATGCTGTATTTGTTAGAGTTGATTCCACTCGGATTTACCGTGAAAGCACCCAATTGACTGGTTAAATTTGGGGTCAATTGACAAACGCCACCACTGATGGCCGCGTTGCCGCTAATAGCCGCATTCACTAAAACCGGGGAAGTAAAGTCATTCGCATAATAGGGCGCTACAGCTCCGTAGGGGGGTGATTGCAACAAGGTGCCGCCCACAGCAGCGCTGTACCAATAAAATTGTCCGGTGCCGTTGGCGCCTGCGTTTGAGGCAACAGAAGCGGCTGGAATACCCGGTACACATTGTTGACTATTGGTGCCGGTTGGTGCCGGTGTAGCGTTAACATTCAATGTTGCCTCATTTGACAAAGCTGAACATGGTCCGCAGTTTGCGCAGGTTTGTTCCAATACATAATAATAGGTCCCCGGTGTAAGATTTGCCGGTGTCGTGTAATTAACTGTATTTGCACCAACGCCGCCCACCACATTCGTATAGGGTCCGCCGGGTGTATTGCTGACTTTCCATTGATAAGTGGTTCCTAAATAAGGAATTGCGTTTGAACTAAAGCTCGCTACATTGTTCTCACAAACACTAACTGACGCCGGTGAAACTGTGCCGGCATTTGCAACGGCACATTGGCCCGACACTGTAAATGAATAATCTTCCGCTTCACCATATATAGTGGTGGCACAAGGGTCGTTGGGTGATATATATAAGGTTCTAACACGCATTCTGGTTGTTCCCGCGGGGGCATTTGCCGGAACGGTGAAACTACCGATATAGGGGCTTGAAACATAAGACGCCTGATTGATAGGCCATTCGTTTGCATCTGCAAAATCGCCATCTTGATTCCAATCGACCCAAACAGATACGACGTGTGTGCCGGTAACAAAAGCTACATTGACACCAACAGTGCCTCCGGGTATCTGGCTACAGGCTAATGCAGTATAGTTGCCATAGCCGTTTGCCGATAAACCTGTTCCGACATTACTGATATTTGTTAACGCACCCGTCGTCGTAAATCCGGTTATATAATACGAAGCACCGGTTCCAACAGGGATACAATAGCAAGATGCCGGAGGATTTTGTCCAACGGAAACGACGGTAGAGGTTGCACTTAATCCGCCATTTGTACACGTAACGATACAACGGTAGTCGGTTGGTACAGCTTGTATTACGGAGTATGAAGGTGACAACTGCACACCGCCTAGGTTGGTCCAATTATTTGCGCCGGCTGGAGAAGATTGCCATTGGAAGTTCATTCCACCGCCAACAGAATAACCCACCAGCGTGAGGTTGAATGGTGTTCCGCATGCATTTAAGACGCTTGCTGTTGCTGTACCGGCCACCGGCTGACCCGCACAGGGTACCGTTGAGTAATTGATTTCAAGATAAGGAATTTGTGCACCGTTATAGCCATATTGATATTGGAAGGTTGCAAGTCCTGATGCATAAGAGAATCCAAGGCCAGTAGCGCCCTGAGCCTGTTCTGAAGCGATATTGGCACAACCTGTACCGTTAATCGCTCCTACACGCCAGGTATTCAGTGTGGCACTCCCGAATTGGTAATTGGCGTTATAATTCGGACCGGTCAAAATTTGTGTATTTAACGCAGCACCGGTAGAAGGGATTGGTAAAACGCCTTGAAGACCAACAATGTTAGCATATTTGTCACCGGCAGTTGTATAATGATAACCCCAGTAATTTGCTGTTGCAATTGTTGCGCCGGCAGGTAAGGTGGTGATATCAAATGAGGCCCATCCTAAATTCGCTGTTGTATTGGTAATGCGGATAAACCCACTCGATTTTCCCGCGGCAGTGGTTTGGTAACCGGTTGAGTTGGCAACATTTTGCGGATAAAAATTCACCACAGGATCCAGACTAACCGGAAAATTTCGATCATTAACATTTAACCAAGAAACGGGGAACTTCGTTTTTATGGTCAATTCGTTGCCATTCACCGAATAAGAAATGTCACCTTCAGTCATCAGATCAGCATCAACATTGTATTTCTTTGTTTTTGATTCTGTCTCAAAAGCAAGTGGGTTAGGAATATTTGCTAACCAAGTATTGCCGACAAACATATCTATCCCCTCACTGCCTTGTTTAACGATCCAGTTTGCGGGAACGATCAATTTTTCTTCTAGAACCAGATATTTTGCATTAGCCGGAAGTACGTTTAAGAATTGTTTATTCTCGATAACGAAATCAAATTTTCGGCTGTCGTTTTGTTGCGCATACCGAACCGACGCATTGGGGAAAACATTTTGATAAGTAATTGTATTGGCGTTTGCTTGCAGGCCGTGGCTCGCGTTGGCATTGTAAGTAAACACTACATTCCCTTGTGCATCAGTGGCAAAAATTTGCTGAAATGTTTCCTGTATATTCCCTTCAGTCAATTGTGTGAGAATGTGTCCGTTGATCAATTGTGCGGGGTACTTCGTAACAAAACTATTTTCCGTATTGTGGTAAGGATGTACAGGATCTCCACTGCCGGTGATATCCAGTTGAATATCCCGCCATGCTCCGTTTTTATAGAAATGTTGCGAATTGGGTGATGTAAACATGGTCATCGCGCCATTGGCATTCGTAAAATGCTTGGCAAAACGGTTCCGTTTGCTGACATCTTCCTGCAATATGCCTTTACGCTGCTCAGTTTTCCATGGTTTCGGCAATACACCCGGTGAAGAAGAATTTCCGGGTCTTGCAAATAAATGGGTCGTCAGTACAACAACTGCACCGACCGCTATCAATAGTCCTTTGAAAGCGTGAGAATAATTTTTACTCATATTTTATTTGAATTTTTGCCTACTCTTTGATCCGGTTTTCGGCTTCCCCGTAGTGTTTCTGTAAAGGTTGGAAAATTTTGCGAAAAAAGATGTTAATCTGGATTTAGATGATGTGAACATTAAATATATTATTATTAAGAATATAAAATAATATATATATAATAAAAATATATTTATAAATAATATAAAATCAAATATTTAGTAATAATAAAATAATTCTGAATTAATTATAAATTATGAAGAAAAAATATTATATGTATTTTTTGACGTGGAAGAACTTCAATCGAAAAACACCGGCTTTTTTACAAAACCCACGAGTGAATCGTACTAAAAAATTGGGTTAATTTGCCGCGCAAAAATGATAAACCGACCCAATGCTGACCATCTACCGTTGCCGCAAGATCTTCCATAAATTTCGCGACTCTTCAAGTAGAACTTTTAACTTCATATTCCCAAAAGCTATACCATCCCTCAACGACACCGGTACAGGTTGGATATTCAATTTTTCCTGAGCGGCATATAAAATAAACTCAAGGTCAAAAAGATAACGTTCGATTTTGGTACGCATAAAAACGCTTTTCCCTTTGTGATTCATTGCTTTCAAGCCGCACTGCGTATCAGAAACCGGTAACGCCGGAAACAATGTTTTGATCAGACGTTGCAATACTCTCGATACTATTTTTCTTTGCAGGGGCAATTGTTCGTAATAGGTTCGCTGTTTAATGCCAAACACCAAATCGTAGGCTTGCAGATTGTGGATGATCGTGATCATCGATTCCAGGGTAAACGGCAGATCAACATCAGTGTACAACACAAACTCGTCTTGAATATTTGCAATGGCTGTTCGCAGCGCATGGCCTTTGCCCTTATTAACGGTATTGTTGGTAAAATGAAATGCTGGTATGTGCTTCCGTAAGAAATCAATTTCGTTTTTCCCAACATGATGCATCGATCCATCATTTACTAAATGCAAAGTGCATTGATACGCCGGTAAGGATCGGCTGAGTTCATTAAACCGGGTTGCCAGTATTTTTTCCCATTCCGCATGCGGGTTAAAAACAGGAACAACAATGGCTAACGAAGATTTCAAGCGATGGGGGAGAATTGAATTATAAGTGTTAATATTGTTCGCAAATATAGTATGCTCGAGCGATTTAAAAAAAGCGATTCCTATGGTGTCTGGCTCAATTTGCTGATCAGTTGCCTGTATTGCTGGTACCTGTTTCGCACAGTGTTGTTATCACCCGGACATACCTTTTTTAGTACGGGCGGCGATGGTGCAAAAAACTATTATACGTATTTGTATCATGTCTTGTTTGGCAAAGGATTCCACTTCGAAGGCATGAATTATCCCTGGGGCGAACATGTAAGTTTTACCGATAACCAACCTCTCCTGGCTTTACCTTTATCGTCGATTTCCTCCGGCTTACATCTCTCCGTAAATCACTTACTGGCTTTGATGAATTTGCTGATCATATTTTCGTTTGTGTTGAGTGCGCATCTTTTATTTCGCTTTTTTAGCCGACAAGGCGTTCATCCGCTACATGCTGCCCTCTTTGCCTTACTCTCAACATTTTTATGGCCCGGATTTGCCAGAGTATTCGGGCATTTTGGCCTTTGCTATACTTTTCATTTAATCCTCACTTTGTATTGGCTGTTTCAGTATCGGTCAACACGAAAAAAAATATACCTCGCCGCGCTTTTTGTTCTTTGTTTTGCCATTGCCTTTGTGCATATGTACAATTTGCTGTTGTGTATGCTGATCATATTCTTTTTTGCCATCGGAATTCTCTTTTTCGAACAGGAAAGTCTCCGTCAAAAGCTTAAGCAAGCCGGTAGTTTAATGGCTGTGGTTATACTAAGTTTTGTTGCCGTCAAACTTGTGTTTTTGCTGACCGATCCCATCAAAGACCGACCGGTTAATCCCTGGGGAATTTTACATTATGTGTCTACC
>CAZFKA010000155.1:0-1574 GCA_964519155.1 uncultured Bifidobacterium sp.
AAACCTGTTGTGGAAAGCCAGGAGGATACTAAAAAGGTTCTGCAAATGAACGAAACCTCGGCAAAAAAACCGGTAATCGTAAAATCGGAACCCGAAAAAAAAGATTTTCTTGTGGTGGAGGATACCAAAAGCCGCTCGGTAGCCTTAAAGTCTGAGCCGGCAAAAGCTGAAGCACAAGTGATGGAAACATCAGCCCATAAACCCGTGATCGTAAAATCGGAACCTGAAAAGCGAGATTTTTTGAGTGTAACACCTCCCCGCAATAATCCGATCGCTGTAAAAAAAGATGCGCCGCAAAAAGAAAATGTGGTGCAACAATCAGCGAAGCGTGAGCCTGTGGTGATCAAAAATGAAGTAGTGAAGCAGGAATTTCTGCAGGTGACAGCACCAACAAACCGTGTGGAAATGGAAAAGATTGGTGATGCCAATATCGGCGACCAGATCGTTTTAGAAAACATCTTGTTTGAGCCCGGCCGGCACATTCTCAAAGGTGAGTCGATGGACGATTTGGAAAAGTTGTTAGTGGCACTCAAAGAATATCCCACCCTCGAAATTGAAATACAAGGCCATGTATGTTGTACCACTACCGAGGAGGACGGATTTGACTGGGATTTGGCTACCAATAATCTTTCGCAAACAAGGGCAGAGCAGATCTACCTTTTTTTAACCAGCAACGGTATTAGCGCCAATCGCCTGCAATACAAAGGTTATGGCGGAACCCGAAAAATCAATCAGGATGAAACCAAGGAAGAATTGAGACGCGTAAATCGTCGGGTGGAAATAAAAATTCTCAAAAAATAAGATCCTGCTGAATGCAATGTTAATCTGCCTTTGCGTTGGATTAAGCCGTCGACTTCAATTATCTTTGCCGGATGATTTTCGACAAGCAAAATTTTCCCGAGCCGGAATTGTGGCATATCTATCGTGAATTGCTTTTACCCAGAATGATTGAGGAGAAAATGCTGATTCTCTTGCGTCAGGGACGTATCAGCAAATGGTTTAGCGGTATAGGACAGGAAGCAGTAGCCGTGGGAGCAACCCTGGCCCTCGAACCCGATGAATATATCATGCCCATGCATCGCAATCTCGGGGTGTTTACCGCACGCAACATGCCGCTCGATAAGTTGTTTATGCAATGGCAAGGCAAAGCAGATGGTTATAGCAAGGGGCGCGAACGCAGTTTTCATTTCGGTAGCAATGCCCATCATATCTGCGGCATGATTTCGCATCTCGGCCCCCAATTGGCTATCGCTGATGGCATAGCGCTGGCCCATACCCTCAAAAAAGAACAAAAAGTTTCGTTGGCTTTCAGTGGCGATGGAGCCACCAGTGAAGGTGATTTTCATGAAGCCCTCAATGTAGCAGCCGTTTGGCAATTGCCGGTCATTTTTATTGTCGAAAATAATGGCTATGGTCTGAGTACGCCTAGCAGTGAACAATTTATCTGCGAAAAAATAGCAGACAAAGGCATTGGCTATGGTATCAAAGCGATCACCATTGATGGCAATAATATTCTGGAAGTGGTAAACGAAGTGCGAAAAGCCCGTCAATATTGCCTTGAGGAGCAAAAGCCC
>CAZFKA010000155.1:1584-7426 GCA_964519155.1 uncultured Bifidobacterium sp.
AATGTATGACCTTCAGGATGCGGGGACACGAAGAAGCCAGCGGGGTGAAATATGTGCCACCGGCCTTGTTTGAAACCTGGGGCGCTAAGGACCCGCTCATGAATTATGAGCATTTTCTCCTGCAGGAAAATATAATGTCGCAGCAAAATATTGATGCTATACGGGGAGAGGTGAAACAGTATATTGATGAGCATATCGAACGCGGATTTCAAGGGGCAGATGTCATACCCGATACCCGCACCGAACTGAACGATATTTATGCGCCACTCACGAGCCCCGTCGTTTCCCCTCCCGAAAATGCACCCCAAAAAGAGATGAAATTTATTGCGGCTATTACCGAAGCAATCGACCTAGCGATGACCCGGCATCCTGAGCTGGTGCTGATGGGGCAGGATATTGCCGGGTATGGCGGCGCATTTAAAGTAACCGATGGATTGTTTCAAAAATACGGTCGCGAGCGCGTACGCAATACGCCTTTGTGCGAAAGTGCCATTGTGGGTACAGCACTCGGGCTTTCCATCAAAGGATTTAAGTCGATGATGGAAATGCAGTTTGCCGATTTCGTGACCGTCGGTTTCAACCAAATCGTGAATAACCTCGCCAAAATTCATTATCGTTGGGGACAACATGCGGATGTAGTCATCAGGATGCCGACGGGTGCCGGTGTAGGTGCAGGTCCTTTTCATTCGCAAAGCAATGAAGCCTGGTTTACGCATACGCCGGGTTTGAAGGTCGTGTATCCGTCAAATCCCGCTGATGCAAAAGGCTTATTGCTCGCTGCCTTTGCCGACCCGAATCCTGTTATGTTTTTCGAACATAAGGTTTTATATCGTAGCATTAGCGGACCGGTACCGGAAGGATATTACACTGTCGAAATCGGAAAGGCCAAAAAAGTACAGGTTGGCGATGATATCAGTGTGATTACCTATGGCAGTGGTGTGCATTGGGCAATGGCCTATGCTGCGGAACATCCCGAGTTGTCGATCGATATCCTTGATCTGAGAACCTTACTGCCACTCGATTACGAGGCAATAGCAGCAAGCGTAAAGCATACAGGTAAAGTATTGCTCTTGCATGAAGATAGCCTGACGGGTGGCATTGGGGGCGAAATTGCCGCCTGGATAGCCGAACACTGTTTTACATCGCTCGATGCACCGGTGATGCGCTGCGCAAGTTTGGACACACCGGTTCCTTTTGATCCGGCGCTTGAACAAAATTTTCTTGCTAAGAGCCGTTTACATGAAACAGTTCAAAAATTGATACACTATTAGCCGCCTTTTCCTTATGCAGCAATTTAATATCAGGGTGTATGGGATCTGGATCAATGCGAACGAAGAGATTTTACTCAGTGATGAACGCATCGGTGATTTTCAGTTTACCAAGTTTCCGGGTGGGGGGCTCGAGTATGGGGAGGGTATAGCCGATTGTCTGATCAGAGAATGGAAAGAAGAATTGGGTGTTGATATTGAGATTATTGATCATTTATATACAACCGATTTTTTTCAAATTTCTGCATTCAATGATGCCCAGATCATCAGTGTCTACTACCGCGTGAAACCTGCTAGCCTGCCTGTATGTGATTTTAAAACCCGTCCCTTCGATTTTTTATATAAGGAGCATGAAGAGTGTAATTTTCGATTGGTGAAATTGCGCACGTTGAACGAAGCGGACCTTACCTTGCCGATCGATAAAGTGGTGCTTGCACTGCTGAAAAAAAAAGCAAATATCCTTGACAAATAAGCAGCATGCTGAAAGGGTAGGTTTCACTTTTTTCATACATCAGACAGTCATCTCCTGCTATAATGCAGTTGACCTTTTCTATCGTTGTGATGCTACCAAAAGTTGGTGTCTCTAAAATTTATTTAATCCATTTCATCGTTTGATGTTTCAAATTTTCGAAAACGGAGTACACCTGTCACCCTATTTTCATCAGGGGTAAATTTGAATTTTGCTAAAAGCTTGCACTGATCACGCTAGTATCAGCGGGAAAATAGTCAGATATGAAATAATTTGCGGTAACAGACACGACATTACATTTTCATAATTTTGCCATTGTACGGCATCGGCGTACCTTTACAGCGTTTCATAAATAATCCTACAGCAACTATTATTCAATGAAACATTTTTTATCATGTGTGTGTTTGTTGCTGGTGGGTCTGGCAACGGCACAAGGACAATGTGGGCTTACCATCAATACTTTTCCATACAACGAAGATTTTGAACTCAATAGCGGCAACTGGGTCAGTGGCGGCGTAGGCGACGATTGGGCATGGGGTGCTCCTGCGAAGGCCATAATTCAAACTGCAGGCAATGGTGCCAAGTGTTGGATGGTAGGCGGTTTAAACGCATCGTTTTATAATCTCAATGAACGGTCTTATCTCCTGAGTCCCTGTTTCGATTTTACCAATCTTCAGTTTCCGCATATTCAATTTAATATTTATTGGGAAACGGAAAGTCAATATGATGGGGCAACTTTTCAGTATACAACTAATAATGGCGCTACCTGGAATAATGTGGGTACCGACAGCGATCCTGTAGATTGTATGAATGCAAACTGGTTCAACAATGGGAATATCACAGCCTTGAATACTTTAGCGTCTCCGAAACACGGATGGTCAGGTACGTCCTTACCGGCCAATGGAAACTGTGCCGGTGGCAATGGAAGTTTAGGATGGGTAACTGCAAAGCACTGTATGGCAAATCTCGCCGGTATGCCGAATGTACAATTCCGCTTTGCTTTTGGTGCGGGTTCAATTTGCAATAATTATGACGGGGTGGCTATCGATAATATTACGATTAGTGAGGCGGCGCCGAATGTGGCAGATTTTGTTTTCAACTGTACCGGCAACGGACTTGAATACCAATTTACCAATACCTCGCAACTTTGTCCCAATATTTTCAACTGGAGTTTCGGCGACCCATTATCTGGTGCAAACAATATCAGTAATATGGCTAACCCTACCCACACGTTTACGGCACCGGGTAGTTATACGGTAACCCTGAGTGTGAGCGGGCCTTGCAATTTTTCATCGAGCATCGTCAAGACCATCACTACACTCGATCTGAATATCGTGTCGCAAACCAATACCTGCTGGGGAAGCAATACCGGAAGTATCAACGCCACAGCAACCGGGTTAAATGGCCAGCCGATTTATACCCTGCAACCCGGTGGAGCCAATAACAACAATGGTATTTTCAATAACCTCGCTGCCGGAATATACACCGTTTCTGTGACCGATGCAGCAGGTTGTGTACGATCGGCGACAACCTTACTTACCAGCTTTCCGCAGGTCAATTGGGTGTCGGTAGCGCCAAACAATATTTCGTGCAATGGAGGAAATACCGGAGGAATCAATGCGCTGGCAACAGGTGGAAATGGTCCCTATCTTTATCACCTCGAACCGGTAAACCTCACCAATAACAATGGAACATTCAACTCACTGATTGTGGGAACATATACCGTGACAGCCACAGATGCCAATGGATGCAGTATCAGCAGTACAGTGGTTTTATCGCAACCCCTGCCGATCGTTTTTCAATCGATTAATTTACAAAATCTCGCGTGTAACAATGATGGTTCCGGAGCGATCAATGTCAGCTATAGCGGGGGTATTGGTGGTTTGACCTATACGCTGGTGCCGGGTGGCATGACCAATGGTAATGGACAATTTACCGGTATAAACGCAGGCAATTACACCATTATTGCCACTGATGCAACGGGTTGTACCCAATCAACAACCGTTTCCTTATCACAACCTCCGGCGATTGTCATTAGCAACCTTACAACTGTGCAGCCCGGTTGTAACCCCAATAATGATGGCGTGATAACGGTGAGCGCTCATGGCGGAATTGGTGGTCTCAGCTTTTCGAAAGGGGCTGCCTTTGGTCCCGATTCGGTGTTCAGTAATTTGACAGCCGGTACCTATACTATAGTTGTAAAAGATGCAACAGGCTGTACCCAAACCAGTTCAGCGACTTTGTTGAGCGTCAATGCACCGGTATTTAATACGATAAACGTATCCCCTGTAACCTGCGCCGGTGGTGAGGATGGCAGTATTGCTGCGTCAGCCGGTGGTAATGCACCCATATTATTTTACACACTGAATCCGGGTAATACTACGGATGCGAATGGCTTGTTTGCCGCTTTGCAGGCCGGTATGTATACGGTCACCGTTTCGGATGTCAATAGCTGTACCAATACAACGGCGGTGCAAGTCGGTAGCCCGACACCACTCACGTTTGAGAACCTTAAATTTACAGCAGGTAAATGTGGCAGCACGCTGGACGCTGTGATCTATAGCAGTGTAACGGGCGGTGTTGGCAACCGAACGTTTACCCTCGAGCCCGGTAATCGGCAGTCGTTCGATGGCGTATTTTCAGGCATTCAAACCAGTGGGGTATATACCATTACCGTTACCGATGCAAATCAATGTTCAGCCAATGCAACAATTACGCTTGCAGAACGAATTTGTTGCGACAAATTGATCATCCCCAATGCATTTTCACCTAACGCCGATGGCATAAACGATGAATTCAGGATACTGAATCTTAAAGGAATTGATCTGAAAGAATTTATTATTTATAACCGTTTTGGCGGTATCGCTTTTAAATCGCAGAATATGAATGATAGTTGGGACGGAAAATTACGGGGTACCGAATGCGAGATTGGCACCTACTATTACCTGATCAAGTACACTTGTCTGAGTACCGGCAACGAACATACCCAGCAAGGCGATGTGATGCTGGTTCGGTAAAAACGAATGGGGTCAGTCCGTAATTGTATGCATGGCGAAGTGGCGATTTTACCTTGATTCATTATCCCGTTTAACAATCAACAAAAGTTATCAAGGTTAAAACATCCACCATGTTTTCTTTACATATAGCTTCTTTCAGCCAATACTTTTACCAGATCTTTTACGATGGTATAAATATCACCCTTCGGAATGGGGATATTCCATGTTTTATTGTCGTTCACGGTCATTAATTCGCATTGCTCGTCACCATTGATAAACCTTGCGATAGCCAGTTTATTTCCATTGATGGAATAAAAAGTGATTTGTTTACCTTCCTGACCGAGCAGCATTTTCTTTTCTGCATTAAAACTACCGATCTCCTTGTAATCTTGTCTGATTTTGCTTCCGCTGAGATAGATCTGTTGGGTGATATCGCGTTTCACATTGCCGTTTTCATCAAGCGGATCGGGTGTTTTTTGGTCTTCATTGTCCAAGATCACTTCTGCTTCATTGTTTTCCGGGGTCACTTTTGCGGGTTGTTCGCGTGTTGGTTTTTCTTTTTCTGTTTTTCTTTTTTCTTTACTTCCCGATAATTCATCCGCAATGTATTTTGAAGGATAATTGCTCAGGTCATAATTTTTACAAAAAAGCATCACGCCTTGCTCATTCAGTTTTTCATTTTTGATCACGTTATAATTCACCAGTAAACGGGCAAGATGTTTCCTGAAATTAATATTCATTGGAATATAAGCTTCTGCTTTGGGCATGCCGGAAAAATTGCATTTCATCAGCAATGTACCCTGATCGTTTCGTAAAGTACTTTGGTCGACCAAAATCAGGTCATCTTCATGTAAAGTTTTTACTTTGAATGTCTGGTGCGAAAATGTGCCGGTAGCATAAATTTTAAACAATTCTTCGTTGTCGAGAATAACGATATTGTGACGAATGATAGCCGACTGGGCAAGGCTTTGTAATGAAGCCAGCCCCAAAAAGATAATGAGCAATGAACGCATGGTCGCAATGAATTTTATGGATTGTAAAAATAAAAAAATATCCCGCAACCGCGGGACATTATACTTAAATAAATGATAAAATGTGCGCGAGAGGAG
>CAZFKA010000156.1:0-7415 GCA_964519155.1 uncultured Bifidobacterium sp.
GCTGGTTCTCAGTGTCGTGCCGAAATTTTTATGCGCTCAAAACCTTGCTTTTGAATGGGTATGTATCCTAGACACCAATGGCAACTTACTGCATCAATTGGTGTATGGGGTAAATAGTCGAACAATGAGTTATTTCAACAATACATTAAGTATATAAGGACAATGTGGGTGAAACAATTACGCTATTTTTATTTAAAGAGAGCTTTGGGCGGACATGCAAATGATGGTGACGAGTTTCGGGCGGCATTTGCATTTACTGACCGACAAGACCTGTTACACAAAATTGGACTCCTGGGTTTGCGCCTGAATGTGATGCCGAATGGTTCTCCCCAGCCTGTACCCGGGCGTCCCTATCCGGCGTCCGAATACAGTGAATTTAAAAGTGTGATTAAGCAATTTCCGGATTTACAACAACCGGGTCATTCGCTGATTTTTGGAAACAAAGCCTTTGTATGGGTTTACGACAATTCAATTCAAATATCCATTTCAGGTACACGAGACGGCAATGCTTATGAAGTAACGGAAGACGACTTACTCGTTTGCATTGAATTGGAAAAGCAATTTGACCAATTCGCTTGGCAAAAAATCACCGACCCATCATCAGCCGAAAGTGTTTGATGTATTGAGCAATCGAAATATGCTGCAAGATTTGCATGATTGACAATTGCGCCTGCAATGGACAAGTGCTGTTCAACCGCAAGGGTTAAATTTCCCTTTGCTGATGGTGTTTGAGCAATGCCGGGTAGAGCGAGGGGCTTGTACAAAAGCGTTGCAGCGCTTAGCCCCCAACCGATGCTAAAACATACGCAAATCCTCCTTTTTGCCATTCAACACATTTTCACATTTATTTACCGCAAGCTTTATTACTTTTACCACTTAATATTCTTGTCTATGCAAATTCCTTTTTTTAAAAAGAAGACTGAAGATAACACACAGCCCAAAAAGAAAAAGTCTGTCCTCAGAGAATGGCTCGATGCGGCCGTGTTTGCCATTGTTGCAGCGACCATTATCCGTACATTCTTTATTGAAGCCTATACCATTCCTACACCGTCTATGGAGAAATCGTTGCTCGTGAACGATTATCTCTTTGTCAGCAAAATGCATTATGGCGCCCGTTTGCCCATGACCCCGCTCGCTGTTCCTTTTGTGCATCACACCATGCCCCTGATCGGTGGTAAATCGTATAGCGAAGCCATTAAGGCCCCGTACAAACGTTTGTGGGGATTCAGCGAAATCAAACGCAACGATGATGTGGTATTCAACTGGCCGGCCGATAAGGAGAACAATCGTCCGGTAGACAAAAAGGAAAACTATATCAAACGCTGTGTGGGTATGCCCGGCGATAGTCTTGAGGTGAGAGACCGTGTGATTTATATCAATGGACAGGAAGGCTATAAACCTAAATATTTGCAATTTGTGTATTATGTAGCCATGGTACCCACCGGATATGATATCGGTACGGAAGTAGCTGATGACCTGGGTATTTACAATATCACCGATCAAAACAATAACCCGATTCCGAATGTGTATAGCCTCACCGACGAAGATATCACTAAGCTGAAAGCGATGCCGAATGTTAGTATCCGTTTAGCCGATACCCTGGGGGGGCGCGGTCGCAAAGGAGAAGCCCAAGCGGATTGTTTCCCAAAAGATACGGTGCATTTTAAATGGAATCAAGACAACTACGGTCCGATCTGGATACCGAAAAAAGGGGTGACCATTAACCTGACCCGCGAAAATATTGCCCTCTATCGTACCCTCATCACTGAATACGAAGGACATACCCTGGCCGAAAATCAATATCCCTTTTTGATCGATGGCAAAGCAGCTCCCACCTATACTTTTAAAATGAATTATTACTGGATGATGGGCGACAATCGGCACAACTCTCTCGATTCGCGTTTTTGGGGTTATGTACCCGAAGACCACGTGGTGGGCAAAGCCTGGTTTATCTGGATGAGTTACGATAAACATGGTATCCGCTGGAAACGCCTGTTTAGAAGCGTCAAGGCACTCGAAGACTAGCGCAATATTTCGCCAACGATTTATTTGAAACGGAATTTATTTGATGACGATTCGCCTATCAGTGAATAGGGAATGCAATATTTTCCGAAAACGAGTTGTGGCTACTCTTCTTCCTTCGGAATATCGATCGACTTGAACAATTCTTCCATCTTGAATACATAATCGAGGGTATCGTCGAGATAATAATGGATCACCGGAATTTTTCTGACCTGATTTTTGATTCGTGCCGCAAGTTGTTTACGCAAATTCCAATCCTGGCTCTTGATGTGTTCCAGCATTTTTGCGGGATCGGCGATTTGAAAAAAACTGAGATAAATACGCGCCTCCATCAGATCGGGTGTCACTTTCACCTTCGAAATGGAAATCATACCGTTATGGATCACATTCAGTCCTTCCCGCTGAAAAATATCATTCATTTCCTGCTGAATCACATTCGCTACCTGCCTTTGTCTTTTACTTTCTTCCATCTGATTCGGTTTTAAACTGTAAATTTACGGTTTAATTTCTGAATGAAAGCACTCCGCAGTATTTTACCCTACCTGAAAGGTAAATGGAATTGGGTATTCGTTTATACGGTTTCTAATTTTCTTTCCGTGCTGTTTTCGACCGTAACTGTCGCCATGATCATTCCTTTTCTGAATATGCTTTTCGAAAAGAATATGACACTGACTGACGACCCCGGTTTTGAACTGAGTAAAGAGGGTGTCAGCAATTTTTTCAAATACCAGTGGACAAGTTTCATCATGGCGCACGGCAATGATAAAGTCTATGGGCTGGTCTTTATCTGCATCATTCTGGTGAGTACGACTTTTCTCAAAAACCTTTTTTTGTTTCTGGCCAAGTATATCCTGAATCCGCTTCGCAACGATATTTTACGCAATATTCGTAGAGACCTTTATCAGAAAATTACCGCTTTACCCATCGGTTTTTTTACCAATGAACGAAAAGGAGATATTCTTTCGCGAATGACCAATGATGTGTCTGCTATTGAAGTGTCGGTGATCAGTACCATGGAATTGCTTTTCAGTACCCCCATCACAGTGCTTTTTTATTTTTGCTGGTTAATGATTTTGAGTCCGCAACTCTTTTTGTTTCTCGTATTGCTATTGCCCATCGCCGGTTTGATCATTGGTCGCGTAAGCAAAAGTTTGAAGAAGAATACCAAAAATACACAAGAGCGTTTGAGCAATTTGTTGTCGATCATTGAAGAAACTTTAGGGGGTATCAGAATCATCAAAGCGTTTGGTGCCGAAAAAAGCCGTACACAAGCTTTTGCGGTTGAGAACGAAAAATTGTTTCATGTCAATAACCAGATTGCCGTACGACGCGAACTTGCTTCCCCTTTATCTGAATTTCTTGGCGTTTGTATTGTGGCCATTATCATTTTATTTGGGGGCAGTATGGCGCTCAGTACCCCGCCAAAGCTCGACTCAGGCACTTTCCTGGCCTTTATTGCTACTTTTTATTTTCTGATCAGTCCGCTCAAAGCCTTGTCGCAGATCTTTTACAATATCAATCAGGGGCGGGCGGGGCTCGACAGAATACAACATATACTCGATGCCGAAAATACCATAGCCGATCCTGAAACTCCCCAAGCGATTGATGCATTTCGCGACCGCATCGAATTTAAAAATGTTGACTTTTCGTACGAAGGAAAGAAGATCCTGAAACAGATCAATCTGGTTATTGAAAAGGGTAAAACCATCGCCATTGTTGGCGCTTCCGGAGCCGGCAAAAGTACCTTGGTCGATTTGATCCCTCGTTTTCACGACGTGGAATCGGGTGAAGTTTTGATCGACGGCATCAACATAAAAAATTATCGCGTAGCCGATATTCGTAAACTCATGGGTATCGTATCGCAGGAACCGATTTTGTTTAACGATACTTTGCAAAATAATATTGCCTTAGGGCTGGAAGAAACCGATACCGAAAAAGTTTGGGAAGCCACGCGGGTGGCCAATGCCCTCGATTTTGTGCAAAGTAAAACAGATCAGTTGCAAACCAGTGCCGGCGACAGGGGTACCAAACTCAGTGGTGGTGAAAAGCAACGCATCACTATCGCGCGGGCCATCTATAAAAATCCACCCATCCTTATCCTTGACGAGGCCACTTCATCGCTCGATACCGTGAGTGAAAAATTGGTTCAGGATGCCATCAATAATCTGATGCAAAACCGCACCTCAGTGGTCATCGCACATCGTTTGTCTACGGTGCAAAATGCTGACGAAATCATTGTGCTGGAGCAAGGAGAGATCAGGGAAAGAGGCACCCATCAAGGTTTGATTGCACAAAATGGTTTATACAAAAAGCTTGTGGAGATGCAGGCCGTTTTGCACGACTAAAATACCGCTTGCCGGAGAAGTGATTTTTTTCTGCAGACGAATCATTATTTTTACCCACCCATGATACAGTATAATCCCAAAGACTGGTTCTTTTTCATTTTTCGATTACACAAATCGGACACCCTGCGCAAACTGGCTCCGCTGATGTTGGGCATTGCTGTGTATTGTGCGATCATCGTCTATCTCGAACGCGAGTATTTTCGTTTACCGGAAAATAGTTATATCAAAAATATTCCGATGATGCATGCCTTGTTGGGTGGAGCGATTTCGCTGCTGTTGGTGTTTCGAACCAACTCGGCGTATGACCGATGGTGGGAGGGACGCAAACAGTGGGGCGACCTGACCAACAATTCGCGCAACCTGGCTTTAAAACTCGATGCGCTTTTGCCTGAAGCCGATACCCTGCATCGTGATTTCTTCCGAAAGATCATTCCCGCTTATGCTTTTGCACTGAAGAATCATTTGCTATCGAGTAAAGCCGACTGGGAGTTGTGGGATCGGCATGTAGATGAGCATATTCGGATGAAAGTCAATACCGAAAAGCATTTACCGAACCAAATCGCAGATATGATGATGCATCGGATTGCCGTGTTGGTCAAGGAAGGAAAATTAAGCGAATTGCAAGCTTTGTCGCTGAATGATGAATTGCGTTCGTTCACCAATATTTGCGGAGCCTGCGAAAGGATAAAAAACACACCGATTCCGTATTCCTACAGTGTGTTTATCAAAAAGTTTATTTTCGGTTATGTGATGACCCTGCCCTTTGGCTATATGTTTTCGCTGGGATATTTATCGATTCCGATCGTCATTTTTATTTTTTATGTGCTGGCGAGTCTGGAGATCATTGCGGAGGAAATTGAAGATCCTTTTGGCGTGGATACCAATGATTTACAGCTTGAAAAAATGGCGATGAATATCCACCACAATCTCGATAGTATTTTACAGAAAAAATCAGTCGGGAAAAGCGTATGACATCGATTGTCCCTTATTACACCACACGGAAATAATCGAGCAGATCGGCCAGTTTTTGCTTGAGCTCTTTGCGGTCGACAATAAAGTCGAGGAAGCCATGTTCAAGCAAAAATTCAGAACGTTGAAAACCTTCCGGCAGATCTTTTTTGATGGTTTCTTTAATCACTCTTGGTCCGGCAAAACCGATCAATGCACCGGGTTCAGCTATATTCACATCACCCAACATGGCATACGAAGCCGTAACACCACCTGTGGTAGGGTCGGTGAGCAGAGAAATATAAGGCAATTTGGCTTTAGCCAGTAAGGTAAGCTTTGCTGAGGTTTTGGCCATTTGCATAAGCGAAAAGGCACTTTCCATCATACGGGCACCCCCTGATTTGGAGATGATCATAAAGGGTAATCGATTCGCTATAGCATAATCGATCCCTCTCGAAATTTTTTCGCCGACTACACTACCCATACTGCCACCGATGAAAGTAAAATTCATACAAGCGATTACAATACCTTTCCCTGCAATTTCGCCGGTAGCCACACTCATGGCATCCCGTAACCCGGTTTGCTTTTGTGCATCTTCCAGCCGGTCTTTATACGGCTTCAGGTCAACAAAACCGAGCATATCGCGCGACATAATATTTTCAAACAATAACTCGTACCGGTTAGCATCAAACAGCATATCAAAATATTCGGCTGCATCGATCCGGTTGTGAAAATTGCAGTTGGGACAAACCCAAAGACTGCCTTTGATTTCATTGATGGTCGAGGTTTTTTTACATCCCGGACATTTAAACCATAAACCGTCCGGTACATTCTTTTTTTCTTTGGTGGAGGTGAGTATTCCTCGTTTTATTCTTTTGAACCAGGTCGATGACATGTCAATATATCGTCATAATGGGTTTGCCGTTCTGCACAATTTCCGCGTGTAAAAAAACGCAAACTTATTCATTTGCGTCGCACAAAAGTAATAAAAAATCTGCTTACGAACGCTTTTATAGACATTCGTTTCCGCAACGAAAATGAGGATCGCACCTGTCGGGTTGTACACACGTCGCAAACTTTGCAGGAAATGATGTATTTCAAATGCAGCAAGTATCTTTGTAGCATGAAAAAGATGATTTTAATCCTTTTGCTTGTGCAAACCGCATTACCCGGTTTTACGCAGGAATCGCAACATTGCTCCGATGCTAAAATCAATTCCCATACGCAACTGGCGAAAAAGACAAGAGCCAATCCTTACGCAAATTTTTTGCTGAATCAATATGATGTGCATTATTATTTTCTTGACCTTGCTATTGAACGAAATACTACCCTGATCGGCGGTGCGGTTACCATAGGCGCTAAAGTGACGGCTCCATCGCTCGATACTTTTTGTTTTGAACTCAATCAAAGCATGACCATTGATAGCGTAGTGTACAATAATCAATTGCTCACTGTGGGCAGCAATGGCAGTATACGCTACGCCGTATTACCTGCTGCAGTACCCGCCAATACCGATCTTTCGGTAAAGATCTATTATAATGGCGATGCCCATGTGGTGGGAGGTGCCGCAATCGGCGATGGTTTCAGTACCGGTGTTTCCGCTACCTGGGGCAATCAGTGTACCTGGAGTTTGAGCCAACCGTATAGCGCGTATGAATGGTTTCCTTGTAAACAGTTTTTGCAAGATAAAGCAGATAGTGCGCGGGTATATGTTACCACCAGCAATGAAAATAAAGTGGGGTCAAACGGTGTATTGCTTGGGATCGATACGTTGGCCAATAACAAAGTACGTTACCGTTGGCACACAAATTATATAATCGATTATTACCTGATTTCAGTGGCTGTCGCAAAATATGTAGACTATACCATTTATGCGCACCCCACAGCATTGGCAGGCGATTCGGTGAAAGTGGTAAATTATGTGTACGACAATCCGATGGCCTTGCCGTTTTTTAAAGACCAGATCGACAGCAATGCCCTCGTACTCGAATATTATTCTGACCTGATGGGTATATATCCGTTCCATCGTGAGAAATATGGACACAGCATGGCACCCTTCGGTGGCGGAATGGAACATCAAACCATGACCAGTATAGGTAC
>CAZFKA010000157.1:0-7354 GCA_964519155.1 uncultured Bifidobacterium sp.
CTGGCCGAGTATGGCCTGTGGAATATCGTTCGGATTTTGCGTGATAAAAAATATACCGACTCCCTTAGAGCGAATCAATTTAATAACTGTTTCGAGCTGCTGCAATAAAGCAGCGGTGGCATCCTGAAAGATGAGATGGGCTTCATCAAGAAACAACACGAGCTTAGGTTTGTCCACATCGCCGGCTTCAGGCAAGGTAGCATACAACTCAGCCAGCAACTGCAACATAAAAGTTGAAAATAACTTGGGGCGATCTTGCAAATCGGCCACCCTTACGATCGACACCATACCTTTACCTTCGTCGTTGTAACGCATCAGATCGTCAATCTCAAACGACTTCTCACCAAAGAAAACATCAGCTTGTTGTTGCTGTAATTCAATGATCTTACGCAAAATGGTACCGGTAGATTGAGGTGAAATATTTCCATATTCCGCTTTGATCTCCGCTTTGCCTTCGTTATTGAGATATTGTAACACTTTTACAAGGTCTTTCAGATCGAGCAGGGGCAATTGATGATCGTCGCAATATTTAAAGATCATCGAAACAATCCCTTCCTGCGTATCATTCAGTGCAAGAATCTTGGATAGCAATACCGGACCAAACTCTGAAACCGTTGCACGCATGCGGGTGCCGGGTTCACTACTGATCGACAAAAACTCAATGGGAGAAGATTCCGGCTGGTATTGTATGCCTATTTGTGTGCAGCGTTCCACAATACGATCGTTTACTGTACCGGCTGCACCAATTCCGCTGAGGTCTCCTTTAATATCCATCATCATCACAGGCACTGAGGCATCACTTAACCCCTGGGCGATCAATTGCAAGGTTTTGGTTTTGCCGGTTCCGGTGGCCCCCGCAATGAGTCCGTGCCGGTTCATCGTTTTCAAGGGAAGGCTAATTTTGGAATCAGCATGGGCTTGTCCGTCCAGCATAGCGGCCCCCAGCAGTATTTTCTCTCCCTTAAAGGCATACGCGGCATTGATTGTTTCATCGAAAGTCATGATCCTTAATTTTTTTGGTGAAAATAAAAATTTTATTGATTCTAATTTTTGTTTTCTATTTTTACTACGCGTCGTTTCTGTATCACCATCAATAGTTTACCCATGAATCCGCACAGCCTGCTGACAAATATTGAAACAAAGATCAAAAAGTTAAAGTCGTATAATGAACGGTTGGAGAAAGACAATGCGGAACTCAAGACCTCAGTATTTACCTATTTGCAAAAAATTGATGAGCAGAAAAAAGAACTGGAACGCACAAAAATGGAATTGCAAGCACTGCAATTGGGCAAGTCGACCGATATGCATGTTGAGCAATTGCGCAAAGAGCTTGACCATTATATTTACCTGATCGACAAATGCATGGCCAGTATCTTGGTTAAGTAAGCCTGATGCGGGATAGCGTGTGGAAAGTATTTGATAAAGAGCTTGAGGCCTTTTGTACTTGGGTGAACGTAGCTGCTCTTCTTTTAAAATTTCGCTTCTATTCGCTCAATATTTACTAATGCACCTGTGATGTTCCCAATTGATACTGCATTAGCACCGGAACGCACTGCTCTTGTACAATCACCAAAAGCATAACTGTTTGTTTGGGTTGTATCTTGAAACATAACAACTTTCACGAGTCCTTGTACAATCAAACTATTTAACTTAACAACTCAACCTTTTGGTACAAGAAATGGGGAGCATTACAGTTTTAGTTGTTTATTGTAATATTATTTTTTGGGAGACTACTTGTTTTTTATACTGCGCTTTGACGATATAAGTGCCGCGTGGCCATCCATGAACCGAAATTTTTTCTTTTGATTTCTCTGCTCTCAAAGCCGTCATTTTTTTTCCTTCGATTGAATATATTTCGATCCAGGTTCCTTTGGTTAATTGTTCTATGTACAATGCTCCTTTTGCAGGATTTGGATAGACTTGTAAAATCATCTTTTCTTTGTTCGCATCAATTACAGTATTGGGCCAATAATTGTATTTACCGATAATATAATTTAGTTTGTTTATAGTTGAATCACATATGTTCGGACTGGCAAAATCATTGGCAGCTTTTGCTTCAAAGTATAAATAATAAATTTCTTTGGTGAGGGGATTTTGTCGGGCAAGCATTGGTTGCCACCTTACATTCGGGTATCCAATACGTAAATGTTTGGATAACACTCCATTGCTGTCAACATCGATGAGCAAACAATCCTTTTTGCCAATTTGTACGAAAAAATAAAGAATGTCACTTCCAACCACGCCATCTGAAAAATGAAGTACATTATTATCAAAGACTCCGAAATATCCTTCTATACTGGCGGTGCTGGTGTCACAAAATGGGCCGTAGATGTGACTCCAAATCTTATTGCCTAAAGTATCAATTTTCATTACCCAGTGATAATTACTTCCAGCTTCAGCCAGATAGGGATAGGAATCCCAGCAGTCACCATCCTTCTCTTCCGCCACACCTGCTAAATAATAGTCCCACTTGTTAGGGTCTTTGTAGATTGAAATTAAAAACCCTCCTCTATTTACCGCTTGTCCGTATCTCTTTTGCCAGTAAATATTACCGAGGGTATCGACTTCCATGATCACACTGGCTCCTTTGTCAGTTGGTGCATTTACAGCAAAAGCGCCATTGTTCAAATTGCTACCCGCCAAAAGTAACATGTGTCCGTTTGGCAGAAAATCAAAATCGTAAACCCAGGAATCACCTGGAGTAACTTCAAAAAAATGAAGCCACTTTTTGTTCAGCTGTGAGTCAGCGCAGGCAATATATCCATCAAAAGAAAAATCATAGGGCCCATTGCCAACAAAATCATAAGCATTCCCTTCAGCATCACCACAAAAATAGAAATCTCCGTTGGGGCCGATTTTAATATTATCGCTTTTGGTTGTACTGTATGCACCGGAATAAATCAGCTGATGCAAAATATTTCCATTGGTATCCATCACACAGATCCACTCATTGCTCCCATAAGTATTATTATTCAGTACATCACCGTCTAGAGATCTTGACTGACCTCTAACAAGAATCCTGCTATCGCCAATATATTGCACAAGGTTAAAGTACTCTTCATCACTACCGCCATATTTTTTTTCCCATATCATATTAAAATTCTTATCAAATTTTCTCAACACAGCGCTGCTCTTTTTTATGCTATAATTTGAAGTGTCATAGGTTGCAATGAATATGCTTCCAGAGGGTGTAATAAGAAAATCATATATTTTAAATTCGGTGATACAATATAATTTCTGAAAAGCAAGATTCTGGCCAATAATAGCTGTAGATTTCATACTCAATAAAAGCAACAGCACAATTAGCCTTTGAAAGGCGTTTCTTAAATTTTTGGTGACATTTGCTTTCATGTTTCTAATATACCAAATGTACATTTTTTTATTAAGCAGAGTTTCTTTAAATTCAGAATGTCCTTTGCTTTAGGGAATTGTCTACTGTATTTTTATGCGTAATGTGTCTTTTGGTGGTTGCAGCTAACGGTTTGCGTGCAGAAGCAGTGCCGGCAAAGATAGAGATAAACCCTAACATTTATTCACAGACTTTAGAAAGTTAAATTGCTCAGCCTTTAGACTCAGCTCGGCATTGAGTTCTGCGGTGTGTTAGGCACAGGCAATTTAATCCCTCAACCGATTTGGGATATCCATACTCTCATGTAATACTCTTTCTATTTTTATGTGTGCAGATTGAACTTCGATGGTATAGAATATAAAATGGGATTTAACTTTTGAACTTCGGTATCCAACTCGAATGTCACTTCTGTCTTTCCCAGAATATGGATCCTTTGACAAATAACTAAATTCATCGAGTATCAATTGTAAATATCTATCAGCTTGTTCAACTGACCAGTTTTCAAAAGTGTATAGCCAGATATTCTCCAAATCTGCCGTGGCTTCGTTACTTACATTATAACTCACTTTTTAATGTGCTTTTTATGTAAGTTGGATAGAAATGTGTCAGGATTGAAATCTTTATTTACACCAGATCGCTCCCCCTTCTTTAATTCTTTAATTAGATTTACTCTAGCACTTTCATTTTCTTCAAATAGTCTCAAAGCATTTCTAATCACTTCACTTGCTGATGCAAAACGACCGGTTTTCAGCTGTTTGCTTATGTAGTTGTCATAATATTCTCCAAGTAATATTGATGTATTTCTAGCCATTTCTAAATATTTGTTTCAAAAATACCATTTTTTGGTATATTTTCAAAATGGCGGTCGCATCTAGAGCTTGTGCCTAACGGTTTTGCGCTAAAAGAAGGAAGGGGATAGAAACCTCAGGTACAGCCCGGCATTGAGTTCTGCGGTGTGTTATGTGCGGTCATTTCTGTCAATATCTAATCCTTCTATTATTTGTTGAAGTAATTTGTCATCCACATTATCATATTCTGATTTGTCATAGATCAGTAAAAGATAAACTTCTTCATTTTCAGTTATCAAATAAGTAATGACCCGAGCACCACCACTTTTGCCTTTACCTTTGCTCTTAACTGCTAAACGAATTTTATATGTATCATTTCCTAAAGATTTACCTGTCTCAGGATGTTCGCTGAGAGTTAGACTTAGTTCGCGAAGTTCTTCTTTTAACGATGGAAATTTGCGAATTAGTCTCTTCGCTTCCTTCTTGAATTTATCCGAAGGTATAACATCAAAGCTCATCTAAAAATTCATTAAGCGTTTGCTTTTTATGTTTAGATTTTCTCATTTTGGTCACTTGTGCAAAAGCTTCTTTTAGGTCCGATTTTAGTTTGAGCGATTGCTCATACATTTTCATCTTATCTAAAATTTTTTCCCAGTCAGATAGTGGCAATTGGACAGCTTGTGTCTTTCCGTTGCTATCGTTCAAATATTGAATTGCTATTTTCATTGCACAAAGTTAATTAAAATCGCTCTTTCTGTCAGCAATTATTTATCATTTGATTGTGTAATTTAAATACGTTGTGGTTGCATCACTCGATCGCACATAACGGTCCCAGGGCTGGCGATCGGTGCGGAATTCAAAGATACACAGTTTAAAATTTATTCCACTGATGATTTATAATCCTACGATTGAATCGCTACACTGCCGCACTGGCGCCACTGCCCGGTGTTAGCTTTCCCGCCTTCCATAAACGATAATAGAACCTTTACGCTTTTGAAAATGGAGTTGTGCATCAGCTACGCATGTTAGCTGCAGTTCTTCTAATTAGTTGGATTTGTTTCAGGAGGTTAACCAGAAATAGTAATCTTCCTATGCTCTAAACCCCATTCAACCATCGAATCTAAAACGTTTTTAATGTTTCTACCTGATTGTGTAAACTCATATTCGATAATTACTGGTATACTATCATGAACAGTTCTTTTTACAATTCCATTCAATTCCAGCTCTCTCAATTCCTTTGAAAGCATTCGAGGAGTGATCTTGGGAATATCTCTTTCAAGTTCTTTAAATCTTTTTTTTCCAAAAATCAAAGATGCCATAATAGGAAGTTTCCATTTCCCAGTCAATACGTTCATCGTATCGTTTACTGCCAAAACAAAAGATTGCGGACAATCTTTAATTACATTGATATCAAGTTCTAAGTCCATATTTTTCATTTCTGCTATACTAAAGTATATCGCAAAAGGAGCTATACAATAGTATAGTACTATTTAATGTATAGCGAAGATAACGCAACTTTGCATAATTATTAATATAAAAATTAAAAAAAATGACAAATTCATCAAAAATTCTAAACATTGCACTTTGGGTAGTGCAATTATTATTGGCTGCTATGTTTATAATGGCAGGTGCAAGCAAATTATTCCAACCCATATCAGAATTAGCAAAAACGCTTCCATGGGTTACTGATGTTCCAGAGGCCATAATAAGATTCATTGGTATAAGTGAACTGCTTGGTGGTTTAGGCTTATTACTTCCATCTATTCTGAGAATTAAGCCCGTACTTACACCTTATGCAGCTATTGGGCTTACAACCATAATGTTACTGGCGTCTATTTTTCACATTTCTAGAGGCGAAAATTCGGTTATAGGAATAAACCTGGTAATAATGGCATTATCACTTTTTGTAGCTTGGGGAAGAATGAAAAAATCTTTGATTATACCAAAATATTAAAAATAGAAATTTATAAAATGAACAGAAGACATTTCATTAAAACATCATCAATTATGGCAGCAGGAATTTCAATATCGAAAATGTTATCAGCAAGTTCATTTACTCAAGGTAGCTCGTACAGGAGTGTTTATAAAATATTAAACCCAACCATTTCTAATATGGGAAAAATGGGTTTAAAAAATATTATTCAAGGCAACTATCAAAACTATGTTTCGCCATTTTTCCTGATCGATGAATTCGGTCCTATGCATTTACCCAAGGGTGCACCATTTAGGGTAGATGCACACCCGCATGCAGGAATAATTCCGACTACTTATTTGATGCAAGGAAATGCCCATCATAGAGATAGTATGGATAATGACTTTGAGTATAAAGCTGGGGATTTTATATATTTTAATTCTGGAAAAGGAGCATTACACATGGAAGAAACTGGTGAAGATCTGTATAAAAACGGTGGTGTTTTTCAGGGTTTCCAAGCTTGGTTAAATATTCCTTCCAAACTAAAAAAATCAATACCTAGTGCTAGCCACGTAAAAGAAGAAAACATCAAAGTTGTTGAAATTAATGATGTCAAAATCAGAATCATTCTAGGAGAAGTGTTTGGAGTGAAATCAGGAACCAAATTATTGATGCCTGTAATTTATTGGCACATCTCTATGAAAGAAAATGCAAGTATTGATTTGCCGATTGATCCTTTACAAAATTCTTTTGTTTATGTCCAAAATGGGCAGTTAGAAATAAACGAAACTCATACAGTGAATACTAACCAAACGGTGTTATTTGAAAGAGTTGGAGACACAATTAAATTGAAAGCTAAAAAAGCAACTGAGTTATTGGTTTTAGGTGGAGAGGTTAATAATGAAGCATATGTTGCAAACGGCCCTTTTGTATTGAATAATGAAAAAGAAATAAAGGAGGCCTACATTGATTTCGAGCAAGGGAAATTTGGCGATTTAGTAAAAACAAATGGTTTAAGAAGATAACTATAAATAATGAAAGTACAGTAAAAGGCTTTACAGGGTTTGTATGCAAACACATCACTAGTGAATCGATGGCTATATATTGCACCAAGACATAACAAATGGAAAAAGAACCAGTAAATAACGTTTGGGAACAGATTACCTTGTGCCAGATTAAGAAAGTAAGAATGTTCATTCCGTTTTTGATTTGGCAGTGGTTATTGCTAATGAAGTTGAACATACCATGCATCATCAAACAAGTTTTACTGTTCCCAATTAATAACAAATTTTAAAAATTAAAATA
>CAZFKA010000158.1:0-7275 GCA_964519155.1 uncultured Bifidobacterium sp.
CAAGTTGAGTATACATTATAAAATTGAAGAGGGCTTGCTGAGCAACACAATCTATGCTATTCTGCAGGATCAAAAGGGCTTTATATGGATTTCCACAGACAATGGCGTTTGCAGGTTCGATGGGCAAAAATTCAAACGATACAGTACCGCAAACGGATTGCCGGACAATGATATCCTGAGCATGGAGATCGATGGGAAAGACCGGATTTGGCTATCGACATTCAATAAAAATCTCTGTTTCATCCAAAATGGTGAAGTGCATACCCGATCAAATGATGCTAATTTGGCAAATTTCAAACAAAGTTCCTATTTAAAATTTTTAGCACGGTTGCAGTCGAGTATCGTAATCGTTGACGATGGCAATGGCAACGTTTATGAAGTTGTTGAATCGGGCGAAATTAAAAAAAATTCCTCCCTTCGCCATATCGTGAATATTGGCTCGTATTATGTAAAAAGAAACGGGCATAAACTGGAATGCTATACCCATCAGCATCATTTTTCTGCTTCCTGCGATTTGTCGGCGATCGACACTGCTATCACCGGAATTTATGCTAACGGTAAGGATTCATTTCTGATAATTAGTGCTGCAACAGCTTTTCAGGGTGTCGTTCGCGATGGTATCCCTTCAGTGAATCCGGAAAAGGTACCGAAGCCTTCCGGCATCTTGTTTTCACGAAGCAATCAGTTGTGGTACATTAACGAGAATAATGTGATGCAATTATATGCTGCCGACAGTATACCCCTCAACCGGCAATATGTAAACCTGAATCTGCTGACTGTTACTTATTTTTTCATCGACCGGAAAGGAGGACATTGGATCGGTACTAAAGGCGATGGCGTTTATTATTATCCGAATATCGATATGGAATATTATAGCACCTCTGACGGCTTACGGAATGAAAATGCTTTTTTTTCATGCGTCAATGGTGGTGAATTGTACGTTTTGCTTGCAGACGGCAAAATTCAAAAAATTAAAGGGCAACAGGTGGACAATAGTTGTATCGATGTTTCGGCTTTCTGTGGGGGCAAGATCAACCGGTTTTTTGTAAACGATCAATACGTAGTTGCAGGCAGCGATATCGGTTGCTTGTATTGTTATGACAAAAGAAACGCATCGGGTCATTGTAGCGATAAATTTGCCAGTATCAAAGATATTGAAAATGATTATGGCAATAATGTTTTGTTGGCAACATCGAGTCAAGTATCTTCTTTGAATTTGGCCACGCACGAATCAAAGACAATATTGCAAGAACGTCATACTTGTGTCAAACGCCTGAATGAGGATTTTTTGCTGGCCGGTGGTGTCAATTTTTTGCGATTGATCCACTGTCCAGCCTATCGTGTTCAAAATGACAGCATTTATATCCATAAGCAATTTTCACTAAAAAATTTAACGGTCTCAGACATCCAAACCGATCGATCAGCGATTGCTATGGCTACCGTCGAAAATGGTGTTTTTCTGTATATGAATAATCGTCTTCATCATTTGTCGATAGAGAATGGCTTGACCGATAATAATTGCAAGAGCATTTATTTTGATAGTGCCCACAATATGTGGATATCCACAGCCAGGGGGCTGAACAAGGTTAGCCTTGACGAATCGAAGCAAAGGGTTGCAATTGAGCAATATACTACGTTTAGTGGATTAACGACCAACAATATCAATTGCGTCAATCAATTGGGTAATTACATGTATGCTGCAGGGTCAAAAGGAATTATACAGTTTCCTGACAATTATCTTCAAATCAGTAAAGATCAACCACTGGTTTATATCACGGAAGTGAATATCAATGGTCGTATTACCCAGGGCAATCCCGAGACAATAGTGGTTCAACCCGATTCAAACGATATCAAAGTTGACTATGCGGGTATTGAGTTCAAAAGCTTAGGGCATATCCGCTATTTTTACAAGATCGATGAACTGATGGATAAATGGAAAGAGGTGAATGGCGGATTTTCCATTGACAGGCTTGCCCCCGGAACCTATAGGCTCGAAATTCAGGCACTGAGCGCTTATAACCGATGGTCGGCACATTCGGCGACACTGCGCATCACCATTTTACCTTATTGGTGGCAACAACGTTTGTTTAAATGGCTGGTAGCCGCGATCGGTATTTTCCTGATCTCATTTATTACCCGATATATTTTAAACAAACAATACAAAAGACGATATGAGGATGAAAAAATGAAACAACAACTGATAGAGGTTGAACTTAAAGCACTGAAGGCGCAGATCAATCCACATTTTATTTTTAATACCCTCAATGCAATTCAGTATTTTATTCAAAATGGTGAAAACGAACGCGCCGACAATTACCTGAATAAAATGTCAAAGCTGATCAGAAGTACACTAACTTTTTCAAATGAAGCCTACATGGCGCTGTCGGATGAATTGGATTATATCGAAAACTATCTGGCGCTTGAATCGCTCCGCTTCGACGACGATTTTCATTATACGATTTCCCGGAATATTTCGCTTCCTTTACACGCAACACCCATCCCCACCATGGTGCTGCAACCCCATATCGAAAATGCAATCAGGCATGGATTGAAACCCAAAAAATCAGGGACTAAGCAATTAACCCTCACGGTAAACAATGATGAACAATACATTATTTGTATCATTGAAGATAATGGAATCGGCAGAAAGAAATCGCAGGAAATCAATCGCGGAAATGCATCCGTGAATACTTCTCAGGGTTTTCTACTCGCGCATGCAAAACTGGATATGTTTCGGCGAATGTTTAAAAAGGACGTACAATTGATAATAGATGACCTATATGAGGATGCCGAACCTGCCGGTACCCGCATTACCATAAAAATACAAAAATGAATAAAATAAAAGCACTGCTGGTTGACGATGAGCCGATCTCCATTAAACATCTGGAAGTCTTGTTGACCAAATTCTGCCCAGACATTGAAATTGTCGCCAAAGCGAATAATGTTGAAGCAGCACTTGACCGTATTTTGACCTACAAACCTGATCTGATTTTTTTGGATATCGAGTTGGGTGGAGAAACTGGTTTTGACCTGCTGAGGAAAATTGAATATCGAAAATTTGAAGTCATTTTCGTGACCGCCTACAGTCAGTTTGCCATTGATGCGATCAAGGCCCACGCGCTCGATTATATTTTAAAACCCGTGAATAAAGTTGAACTCATTACCTCCGTAGAGGCTGCTATAGATGCGATATTGTTGAAAAAGCAGAAGTCAAGTTCCCAGCGTGATCATCGCTCTAGCCGTCTTTCCCTACCCACCATGGAAGGCTTACTCTTCGTTGATATCCACGACATCATTTTTATTGAGTCAGAGGGCCGTTATTCGCGATTCCATCTTGCCAACCATACCAAATTGATGGTTTCGAAAAATCTTGGTGAATTTGAAATGGAATTGTCTGGTAAAGGTTTTACCCGTATTCATCATAGCTATATTGTAAACCTTTCCTATGTGGTGAAGTATATCAGAGGACGGGGCGGTTATGTGGTGATGAAAAATGGCTTGACGCTTGAGGTGTCTGTGCGCAAGAAAGACGACTTTCTGGACAGCCTAGCCTGATTTTTTTTGTCGTCTACCTGCAAATCGCCGGGCGCATTTCCCGCTGTTTTCACCAAGGGGAGCATCATCCTGCTGTTATTTTTTGATGTCTGTATTTACCGCATGTAGCAATTTTACACAGCCGTTACATCACCCTGCACACTTATTACTTCCGGCTTTTTTTGTTTTATGATTTGTTCTCTTTTTGTAGGTGAAAAGAGGGAAGACCTGAACACCCTTGATCCAAAGTAAGGCGGTTAAAAGAGACCCGTAGTTTCTTAACAATAAAACATAAAGATCATGAAAAAAGTAATTGCAGTTTTTGTTTCAACGTTCGTTTTTTTAGCAGTCAGTGTAACGGTTTTGTTTACCAGTTGCCAGAAAAAAAATAGTATACAACCAACAGGTGTATCGATTAAAAAGACTCGTGTTGAGTCTGGAAGAAAGTACAAGGTATACTATGGTATTTATCAGCCGGCAATGGGAGGTGGGTTTACCTGTGCACCCAGCTTTGATATTTGTCATATTGTAAAATACTATGAGCAGGACGGTGAGCCGTTTAATGTTTATATCGACTACGGTGGCGAATTTAAACCCGTGAGAATGGCAACAGCCGATCCGGCAGATCCGCTCCACGATCCTGTTGTTATACATCCCGATACTTACTTGCCTGCTGAATTTAAAGTGGCACACAATATCGTCAGCGGACAAATTCAGCCCGGGGTCTATCCGGTAATTTACGATGCAGCCAATCCTATGGGCTATGTTGATCTGCCGTATCAACCCTAGTGATGGCAGCGGATTATTGCGCACAGGTTATTGACGTATTCTACAGGGAAATCCTGAACACCCTCTATCCAAAGTAAGGCGGCAGAGAAACCCGTTGTTTCTTAGTCTTTAAAGTAACTCCAAATGAAAAAATTGTTTTTATTCGCTTGCACGATATCCTTCTTTACGTGCACCTTGTTTTTCGCTTGCAAGAAAGATGTAAAAGTCAATCCAACTGCTGAGCAAAAAGTTCAAACGCAAGCATCCTACTTATTTGAGGTGATCCCTTGCAGTGTTAACCCTAACAACCCTTTTGACCATTACGGGCAGAAGCACAACGAAGGTTTGAATGCCATCGCCTCAGATATCAATTTTACAACATTAACCCTCGAACAATCACACGACATTGCCTTTGTATCGGCCTTTAACGGCAATCCTGACCCTGTACTGACTTACAACAATATGATGCCCGTCTACCAGTTTGTTGAAAATACCATGAATCCCATTGCTGCAATAGGAAATATGGCATTCGATCAGCAACAGATCAGTGCTGCTGCAAAAAACAGACTGGTGGAATTGAACAACCTGATATATAATACTGCTGATGAAGAGCAGTTTGATAATTTGTTGATCAATTTTGAGAACAACGTAATCGCCGAAGGAGCATGTTCACCCACAGAGATGGAAATGATCCTAGGTACATCGGCAGTGGCCCGTTACAGTAAATGTTATTGGATGAATGCGGTAGAAGATGATGATAATCCATGGCATAATTATGTCATGACGCTGGGGGATAACGAACAAAATCAATATAGAGGTAAATTCAAAAACTGGTGGAATAAGATGACGAAGAAGCAACAGAATAATGTTGTCGCAGCCGATGCAGCCGGATTTCTTGTTGGCGCCGGCACGGGTTTTATTGGAGGTAATATGTTTGGTGGCCCCGTGGTAGGTGCCGTGGCCGGAGGACTCTTGGGTGTTGGTACTTCAATTTTTATGTCGCGCAAAGTGGCCAAGCACACGGTTGAGCCATAGACTTTTTTGATAGCCGAACAAATAATCCGGATGCTAACGTGAATCCGGATTTTTTGTGTTCGTAAAATTCTCATGGCCTTTGTGTCTGTATAAAAAATGTCCATGACGCAAAGATTATTTTTACAGGTTGATCTTCTTTCTGGAACTGAGCATTCATTGCACGATTATCTTTGCAGGGTATGACCTTTAGTATTCTGATTCCTACCTGGAATAACCTGCCCTATCTCAAATGTTGTATCGATAGTATACAAAGGCATTCGACGTACAAACATGAGGTCCTCGTGCATATCAATGAAACAAACCGGGCGACCGAACTTTTTCTGGAAGAAGCCGGAATCGCTTATACAAGCTCCCCTGAAAATATCGGCATCTGTAAAGCGCTCAATTTGCTGGCCGCGAAAGCCGAAGCGTCGTATTTTATGTATATGAATGATGACATGTATTGTTTGCCAGGCTGGGATCAGTTTGTGGTGGAAGAAATAAAGCGTTGGGATACCGAATCATTTATGTTTTCGTCAACCATGATAGAACCCAGAGACACGGGTAACGCTGCTGCGATCTTTGCGGATTTTGGTACTGAACTCAGTCAGTTCAACGAAGCGGGTCTGCTCCAAAAGTTTGAGCAATTGCCTCATGCAGACTGGAGTGGAAGCAGTTGGCCACCCAATATTGTGCATCGGTCGATGTGGGAAAAGCTGAACGGATACAATGAGTTATTTTCTCCCGGTATGAGTAGCGACGACGATTTCAGTATGCGAATGTGGATGGCCGGTTGTCGATTATTTAAAGGGATTTCGAAAAGCCGCGTTTATCATTTCCAGTGTAAATCTACCGGACGAATTGTCAAGAATAATGGGCGCCAACAATTCAGGCAGTTGTATGGCATATCGCAGGGAATGTTTAACCGCTATTTTTTACGGAAGGGAAAACCATTTACAGGTTATCTCAAAGGGCCGCAATGGTACCATATGCTGTATTGGGTTCGCAAATTATTTCGCTAACCGATTTCTTTACAAATACGCATAATCGCTGAGGTAGTCATAAGCGGTGGTCAGCCGTCCCTCTTCGCATATAGTGGCTCTTTGCAAGATGGAGCTCGGTTTTCCACTCAACAAATCAGGTAAAACATAGGTTTGCAAAAATCCCCCAAAATATTTTGAAGCATCTCGTGGGAGTTCATTGGGCAGATTATCAACGGCCATCACATCTATGGTGTCAAAGGTGTTTTGGAAGGGCGCTGTGTTTTGCAAGGTCTTTTTATCAAACCCATAAGTAGGATCAGCAATGGTGGTGGAACCGGTATTGCAAGGAACCGATCCCCCTTCGTCACAGGTAATATCAGCAATCACCGGTATGTTAAAGTCATTTCGCTGCAGGTCTTGCAGTTCGAAAAGACGCGGAATATTTTTGTCCCAATACACACCATTCATCAAAATATCGGTCATGCCGGTGTATTGTAAAAATTGGCAGCGATAATTTTCGGGATGCTGATGAAAATCGTCTCTATCGTATTCGCCATCCGTGAAGCGTGTGTACAGGTCTTTTCCTTTTAGATGAACAAATACGGGATATGCAAAGCGCTTGTTGATATAATCATGTGGTGACACTTCAGCGATGTCGAGGTACTGCAAAATATCGAGTACGCCTGTTGAAACACGTCCGGAACCGGTTACGGCTATTTTAACCGGAGGCATAAAGAAGGTTTCATAACTTTCCTTCAGTTCCTGAAAATTTTGTAAAGTATGTACGGCTGGAAGCGTAAACTGCTTGAATTTTTTTCCATACGTGAGCAAACCGTTGTGCGCACCCACCACACCTGCCCAATAGCCAAACCCCACAATGCGGTGTCCGTCGTCATGGGTCAGACATTCATAATCGATCATCCTGATCTTTTTGTCGATAAGGGCCTTCATCAATTTTTTATTATGGGGTTGGGCC